>NZ_JBVIJC010000007.1:0-381050 GCF_055581605.1 Streptomyces sp. NPDC031418 | reverse complement strand
CGAGCAGGAGCCATCGCCCGCTGACCGTGCACCGCGGTCGGCCGAGCAGGAGCCATCGCCCGCTGACCGTGCACCGCGGTCGGCCGAGCAGGAGCCATCGCCCGCTGACCGTGCACCGCGGTCGGCCGAGCAGGAGCCGTCGCCGGCCGGCGTCGTCCCGGCGGCATCGGCGACGCACGAGACACCGCCCCATGCCCCGGCGACCCCGGCGACCCCGGAGCCCCATGAGACCCCGCGCCACCCCACGGCAGCCCCGCATCAGGCGCCGCAGGCCGCCGCACCGGCGGCGCGTCAGGCCCGGATCCACGCGACGGCGCCCGCGCCCCGGGAGCCGCGCCACCCCACGGCAGCCCCGCACCAGTCGCCGCGCCCCACAACACCGGCCGCGCGCCAGTCGCCGCCCCACGCCACGGCAGTCGCACGCCCGGTGCCGCCCCACGCCACCGCCTCACGCCCCCGGCGCCGGGGCGGGGCCGCCGTGCATCCCGGTGCCTGGTGGCTCTGGGCGATAGCGCTCGGGACCGCCGCCACCCGCACCACCAATCCCCTCCTCCTCGCCCTTCTCATCACCGTCTCCGCCTATGTGGTGGCGACCCACCGCAGCGCCGCCCCGACAGCCCGCTCCTACACCGCCTTCGCCAAACTCGCCCTCGCCGTGCTCCTCGTCCGCCTCTTCTTCGCCACCGCGCTCGGCTCCCCCATCCCCGGCACCCACACCCTCCTCACCCTCCCCGAGGTGCCGCTCCCCCACTGGGCCCAGGGCATCCGCCTGGGCGGCGAGGTCACCGCCGAAGCGCTCCTCTTCGCCGCCTACGACGGTCTGAAACTGGCCACCCTCCTCATCTGCGTCGGCGCCGCGAACGCCCTCGCGAGCCCGGGCCGCCTGCTCAAGTCCCTGCCGGGCGCGCTGTACGAGACCGGCGTGGCCGTCGTCGTGGCCCTCACCTTCGCCCCGCACCTGGTCGCGGACGTACAGCGCCTGCGCGCGGCCCGCCGGCTGCGCGGCCGCCCGGACCGGGGCGTCCGCGGACTGCTCCAGGTCGGACTGCCGGTCCTGGAGGGCGCGCTGGAGCGTTCCGTCGCGCTGGCCGCCGCTATGGAGGCGCGCGGTTACGGCCGTACCGCCGAGGTCCCGGCCCGGGTCCGCCGTACGACGACCGCGCTCACCCTCGGCGGCCTGCTCGGCGTCTGCGCGGGGACGTACGGCTTGCTCACCGCGGAGGGCGGCAGCTATGGGCTGCCGGTCCTGCTGGCCGGGGTTGCCGCCGCGCTCGCCGGGCTGCGGCTCGGCGGCCGCCGCTCGCTGCGGACCCGGTACCGGCCGGACCCCTGGGACCTGCGCGCCTGGCTGGTCTCCGGCTCGGGTGCCGCCGTCGCCGCGCTGCTCACGCTCGCCGCCGCACGCGACCCGGAGGACCTGCACCCCGGTGTCGTCCCCCTCGTCGCCCCCGCCCTCCCCCTCTGGCCGGCCGCGGCCGTGCTGCTCGCCCTGCTTCCCGCCTTCATCGTCCCCCAGGCCCCCGAGGAGCCGTCTTGATCCGCTTCGAGGACGTCGGCGTGACCTACGACGGCGCGACCGGACCCGCCCTCCACGGCGTCGACTTCGAGGTGCCGGAGGGTGAACTGGCGCTGCTCGTCGGGCCGTCCGGGGTCGGCAAGTCGACCGTGCTGGGCGCGGTCAGCGGGCTGGTCCCGCACTTCACCGGCGGCACGCTGCGCGGCCGGGTCACGGTGGCCGGCCGGGACACCCGTACCCACAAGCCGCGGGAACTCGCCGATGTCGTCGGTACGGTCGGACAGGACCCGTCGGCGCACTTCGTGACGGACGTCGTGGAGGACGAACTCGCCTACGGCATGGAGTCGTTGGGCCTCTCCCCGGCCGTCATGCGGCGCCGCGTCGAGGAGACCCTCGACCTGCTGGGCCTCGCCGCCCTGCGCGACCGCCCCCTCGCAAGCCTCTCCGGCGGTCAGCGGCAGCGGGTCGCGATCGGCTCGGTCCTCACCCCGCACCCCCGGGTGCTGGTCCTGGACGAGCCGACCTCGGCACTGGATCCGGCCGCGGCGGAGGAGGTGCTGGCCGTGCTCCAGCGCCTGGTCCACGACCTGGGTACGACGGTCCTGATGGCCGAGCACCGCCTGGAACGCGTCATCCAGTACGCCGACCGCGTCGTCCTGCTCCCCGGCCCCGGCGAAGCGCCCTTCATCGGCACCCCGGCCGAGGCGATGGCCGTCTCCCCCGTCTTCCCGCCCGTGGTGGCCCTGGGCCAGCTCGCGGGCTGGTCCCCCCTCCCCCTCACCGTGCGAGACGCCCGCCGCCAAGCCACCAGCCTGCGAGAACGCCTGTCGGTCGCGCATGGAGCTGCGGGCAGTCGGGCCGCCGGGCAAGCGACACCCCACCCGGCCAGCACAATCGCCGCGCGCCCCTCCCTCTTCCGCCGCCGCTCCAGCCGTACCGCGGACACCCCGTCCACCAACCTCGCCGACATCCACAACCTCTCCCTCCGCCGCGACAACAACCTCCTCACCCTCAACAAGATCAACCTCACCCTCACCCCCGGCGAGACCCTCGCCCTCATGGGCCGTAACGGCGCCGGAAAGTCGACGCTCCTGAACACCCTGGTCGGCCTGCTCGCACCGACCTCCGGGACCGTGCAGGTCGGCGGAGTCACCCCCCACCGCACCTCGCCCCGCGACCTCGTCCGCCGCGTCGGCCTCGTCCCGCAGGACCCCCGCGACCTCCTCTACGCCGACACGGTCGCCGACGAGTGCGCGGCGGCCGACGTGGACGCGGGCGCCCCGCCCGGCACCTGCCGCGCCCTGGTCTCCGAGCTGCTGCCGGGCATCACGGACGACATCCACCCCCGCGACCTCTCCGAGGGCCAGCGGCTGGCGCTCGCCCTGGCCGTCGTCCTGGCCGCCCGCCCGCCGCTGCTGCTCCTCGACGAGCCGACCCGCGGCCTGGACTACGCGGCCAAGGCCCGGCTGGTGACCGTACTGCGCGGGCTCGCGGCCGAGGGGCATGCGATCGTGCTGGCCACGCACGATGTGGAGCTGGCGGCGGAGATCGCCGACCGGGTGGTGCTGCTGGCGGAGGGCGAGGTGATCGCCGACGGTCCGACCGCGGAGATCGTCGTCTCCTCCCCCTCCTTCGCCCCGCAGGTGACCAAGATCCTGGCCCCGCAGCGGTGGCTGACGGTGTCCGAGGTCCGGCAGGCGCTGTCATGACCGCCGCCCGGGCCTCCCGGCTGCACGCCGTCCGTCTCGGCCCCCGCTCCCTGGCCGCTCTGGCGCTGGTCAGCGCGGTCGGTGTGGTCGCCTTCGGCTGGCCCTTCCTGGCCCCGCCCGACTCCCGGCTGAGCGCCCACGCCCAGGACGCGCCCTGGCTCTTCGCAGGCCTGCTGGTGCTGCTGGTCGCGGTCGTGGCGGCGACGATCGCCGAGTCGGACCTCGGGCCGAAGGCGGTGGCCATGCTGGGTGTGCTGGCGGCGACGGGGGCGGCGCTGCGGCCGATCGGTGCGGGTACGGCGGGGATCGAGCCGATGTTCTTCCTGATGGTGCTGAGCGGCCGGGTGCTCGGTCCCGGGTTCGGCTTCACCCTGGGTTCGGTGACGATGTTCGCGTCGGCGCTGCTGACCGGCGGGGTGGGGCCGTGGCTGCCGTTCCAGATGCTGGCGATGGGCTGGTTCACGATGGGCGCGGGTCTGCTGCCGGGCCCGGTGGCGCTGCGCGGCCGGGCGGAAGCGGTGCTGCTCGCCTGTTACGGCTTTCTCGCGGCCTTCGCCTACGGCACGGTGATGAACCTGGCCGGCTGGCCCTTCCTCGGCGCGGCCGCCTCGGGCATCTCCTTCGACCCGCACGCCTCCGTCCCGGCGAACCTGGCCCGTTTCGTCGCCTACTGCACGGCCACCTCCCTCGGCTGGGACCTGGGCCGGGCGCTGTGCACGGTGCTGCTGACCCTCACCCTGGGTCCGGCGGTGCTGCGGGCGCTGCGCCGGGCCACCCGGCGGGCCGCGTTCGAGACCGCGGTCACATTCGAGGGTCCCGGGCGGTGACCGCTGGGTGACGGGTTCCGTGCGGGCCGTGAGCGAGACGGTGAAGCACCCCACATGACGCAGGTCACCTACGACCCGGGACCGTAGCCCTAAATGTCCGATACATCCTTTCGGGCACCCCTTCTGACCTGCGCTTTGAGACCCACGCCACAGAGCCGATATTTCCGCTCGATCCGGCCACAACTAGTAAAAGGGGTCATTGCGGACGGCTGTGCGGGCTGCTTGTCTTGAGGACGTCGCCAGGCGCCACGAGCCCAAACGGGCCGCGGCGCCGACGCATGCCGGACCCACCACGTGGTCCATCCCGTGCAGGCGATCCCCTGTCCCCGACGCAAGAGGTTCTCCGTGTCCGTCGCTTTCATCCGCCGCATCGCTTCCCCGAAGAAGGCCCTCACCGCCGCCGCCCTGGCCGCCGCCACCGCCGGCATGGCGCTGAGCGCGGCGCCCGCCCAGGCCGCCACCACCTCGGCCTCCTCCGCCCAGGCGATCGCGCACAAGATGATTCCGGACGCCGCGCAGTTCAACGCGTTCAGCAAGATCGTGGAGCACGAGAGCGGCTGGAACCCCTCCGCCACCAACTCCTCCTCCGGCGCCTACGGCCTGGTCCAGGCGCTGCCGGGCTCGAAGATGGCCTCCGCCGGTGCCGACTGGAAGACCAACCCGGCCACCCAGATCAAGTGGGGCCTGGACTACATGAACTCCCGCTACGGCAGCCCGGTCAAGGCCTGGTCCTTCTGGCAGGCCAACGGCTGGTACTGAGCCGTTCCCCGCGCGTCGACCGCGCTGATGTGAGCTACCGCACCCCCGCCCTTCCCGGGCGGGGGTGCGCGTGTATGCGCGCCCGTTCCCCGTCCCGCGCCGCCGCCCGTGGTGGAGTGGAGCGGTGACGAGGACGCCCGCCCCGCAGGAACCGCCGAAGGCCCCGGACCGGGAGGCGCGCGGAGTGCGCCTGGTGGCCGTGCTGCTGGCACTGACCGTGGTGAGCGGGCTGATCGACGCGGTCAGCTATCTGGGGCTGGGCCGGGTCTTCACCGCCAACATGACAGGCAACGTCGTCGTCCTGGGCTTCGCGGCCGCCGGGGCGCCGGGCTTCTCGGTGCCCCACACGGCCGCGTCGCTCGGCTGCTTCCTGACCGGCGCGGTGACGGGCGGCCGGGTGGCGGCCCGCTTCGCCGCGGTGTCGCGCAGACGGTGGGCCCGGCTGGCGCTGGCGGCGGAGGCCGTGCTGGTGGGCGGGTCGGCGGCGGTGGCCTTCGTCTGGCCGGGCACCGTCGGCACGACGTACGCGCTCATCGCGCTGACCGCCCTGGCGATGGGCCTGCGCAACGCCACCGTCCGCAAACTGGGCGTCGCCGACCTGACCACCACGGTCCTGACCATGACCCTGACCGGCCTCGCCGCCGAGTCCCCGCTGGGCGACGCCACCGGCCACCGCACCCGGCGCCGTACCGCCTCCGCGGTCGCCATGTTCGCCGGCGCCTGCCTGGGCGGCTGGCTGGTCCTGCACCACGGCCTTGCGCTCCCCCTGCTGATCGCGGCCGTCACCGCCGCGGTCCTGGCGGCGCTGGCCTCCGGCCGGGAGTGAGGGACGGGCCGGGTCAGACCCGCACCCTCAGCTCCTTCACCCCGTTGATCCAGGACGAGCGCAGCCGCCGGGGGGCCTCGGTCAGGGTCAGGGTGGGCATCGCGTCGGCGATGGCGTTGAAGATCAGGTCGATCTCCAGGACGGCCAGCGACTTGCCCAGGCAGTAGTGCGGGCCGCCCCCGCCGAAGCCGAGGTGGGGGTTGGGGTCGCGGGTGATGTCGAAGGCGTCGGGGTCGGTGAAGACCTCGGGGTCGTGGTTGGCGGAGGCGTAGAAGAGGCCGACCCGGTCGCCCCGGGCGATCCGGACCCCGCCCAGCTCGGTGTCCTGGGTGGCGGTCCGCTGGAAGGCGTGGACCGGGGTCGCCCAGCGCACGATCTCCTCGGCGGTGGTCGACGGGCGCTCGCGGCGGAACAGCTCCCACTGGTCGGGGTGGGTGAGGAAGGCGTGCATGCCGTGCGTGATGGCGTTGCGGGTGGTCTCGTTGCCCGCCACCGCCAGCATCAGCACGAAGAAGCCGAACTCGTCGGCGTTCAGGTTGCCCTCGTCCTCGGCCGCGACGAGCGTGCTGACGATGTCCCGCGCCGGGCACTGTTTGCGCTGTGCGGCCATGGCCATCGCGTAGGCGATGATCTCGGCGGCCGACTGCGCGCCGACCTCCTCGGTGATGGCGTACTCGGGGTCGTCGTAGGCGATCATCCTGTTCGACCAGTCGAAGATCCGGGACCGGTCCTGCTGGGGCACCCCGATCAGCTCGGCGATGGCCTGGAGCGGCAGTTCGCAGGCGACCTCGGTGACGAAGTCGAAGGGGCCGGTGCGGGCGCGGGCCGCCGCGACGATCGCCTCCGCGCGGGCGCGCAGCCGCCCCTCCAGGGCCCGGATGGAGCGTGGCGTGAAGCCGCGCTGCACGATCTGGCGCACGCGCGTATGTTCCGGGGGATCCATGTTGAGCAGGATGAGCCGCTGGGCGTCGATCGTCTCGCGCCGGATGTGCGCGTCGAACCGGATGACCGCGGTGTTGAGGGAGGAGGAGAAGAGTTCCGGGTGGGTGGAGACGTACTTGACGTCCGCGTGCCGGGTGACGGCCCAGTAGCCCGTGTCCGCGAAGCCGGCGACCCTGCCGGCCTGCGGGATCCAGCGGACCGGTTCGCTGCGGCGCAGCTCGGCGAACTCGGGCAGGGGCACGCGGTGGTGCAGCAGATCGGGGTCGGTGAAGTCGAACCCGTCGGGCAGCGCTGGACAGGGCATCGGCGGCTCCAGCCATCTGACGGTCCATCAGCGAGTGGGGCGAACGTAGTAACGGGTTCTACAACTGACAAGAGGTACGGCCTCCCCAATCCGCCGGCCGCGCACCCGTAATCCGCTGCAAGACTCTTGCGGTGATGCACGTCACGTCAGCAGACTGCACAACAGAACTAGAACGCGTACTAGTTCGGAGGAGAGCCCTCTCGGAGAGGACCCGCACCCATGGCCGCCGAACCCGTGATCGTCGAAGCCGTACGGACCCCGATCGGCAAGCGCGGCGGCGCGCTCGCCAATCTGCACCCCGCCTACCTCCTGGGCGAGACCTACCGGGAACTCCTCGGCCGCACCGGCATCCCCGCCGACGCGGTCGAACAGATCGTCGGCGGCACGGTCACCCACGCCGGCGAGCAGTCCATGAACCCCGCGCGCACCGCCTGGCTGGCCATGGGCCTGCCCTACGAGACGGCCGCGACGACGGTCGACTGCCAGTGCGGCTCCTCCCAGCAGGCCTCGCACCTGGTCGCCAACATGGTCGCGACCGGGGTGATCGACGTCGGGATCAGCTGTGGCGTGGAGGCCATGTCCCGGGTGCCGCTGGGCTCGGGGTCGAAGCACGGCCCCGGCAAGCCGTTCCCGGACGAGTGGAACGTGGACCTGCCCAACCAGTTCGAGGCGGCCGAGCGCATCGCCCGCCGCCGGGGGCTGACCCGCGAGGACGCGGACGCGCTGGGCCTGCGCTCGCAGGAGCGGGCCGCCGTCGCCTGGTCCGAGGAGCGCTTCAAGCGGGAGACCTTCGCCGTGCAGGTGCCCACCACCGAGGAGGAGCAGCACGCCGGGCAGGGCATGTGGCGGCTGGTCGACAAGGACGAGGGGCTGCGCGACACCTCCCTGGCGGCGCTGGCGGGCCTGAAGCCGGTGATGCCGACGGCGATCCACACGGCCGGGAACTCCTCCCAGATCTCGGACGGCGCGGCCGCGATCATGTGGGCGTCGAAGCGGATGGCGCGGGCGCTGAAACTGCGGCCCCGGGCCCGGATCGTGGCCCAGGCCCTGGTCGGCGCGGACCCCCACTTCCATCTGGACGGGCCGGTGGACGCGACCCGTGCGGTGCTGGGCAAGGCGGGCATGTCCCTGAAGGACATCGACCTGGTCGAGATCAACGAGGCCTTCGCGTCCGTGGTCCTCAGCTGGGCCAGGGTCTTCGAGCAGGACCTGGACAAGGTCAACGTCAACGGCGGCGCGATCGCCCTGGGACACCCGGTCGGCGCGACGGGCGCCCGGCTGATCACCACCGCCCTGCACGAACTGGAGCGCGCCGACAAGGAGTTCGCCCTCATCACCATGTGCGCGGGCGGCGCGCTGGCGACCGGGACGATCATCCAGCGGCTGTAGCCTCACCACCGCCGAAGCGGCGGCGCACGTCGGCAGCTCAGCGCCCCACCCGGTGCAGGACGCCGTGCGGGCCGACCCAGGCCTCCAGGCCGGTGAGGCGTTCGCCGCTGGGGGCGGTCAGGGCGCGGGCCGTCTGACGGGCGGCGAGGAGGGCCGCCACGGCCCACAGGGCGAGCCGGGCGGCGCGCAGTCCGGCACCCGATGCGCTGCCGAAGGCGTCCCCGGGCCGCCTGCCGCGCTGCACATTCGCGTTCGCCACGTCTCGCCGGCCTCCCACCCCGTTCGTCCGCGGCGCCCTGCACGCCGAGGGGTTCCGTCGCGCACCCCATGAGGCGCGCGAGCCCCGGGAGGGAGACCCGGGATACGCCCGTTTCGCTTGACGTTCCTCCTTCTTTTGTCCGGAAAGACCATCATCCGTCCGGCCTCCGGACGCCCACGGGACGCGAGAAGGATCACAGCGAGCCCTCTGACCGGGGCGGAGCGAGCGGCCGGAAACGCCTGGGTGCGGCGCATTAAATTGCACCATGCACTTATTTGCATACGCCACGTAAGGGCCCCGAGTCGCCCTATGGTCGATTCAGTGTTCTTCGGTCCCGGGCGTCACCGCCGCCGCCCCCGGACCGCGTCCCTGTCCCCGTCGAAAGGCAGGCGAGCCCCGTTTTGGCCAGCGCCACAGCCGTCATCCCGCAGACCCGGCCGGTCGTACCGGCCCGCGACCGCAACCGCGACCTCACCGTCACCGACCCCGCGCTCGTCCGGCGTGCCGTGAAGGCGGCCGCGCTCGGCAACGCGATGGAGTGGTTCGACTTCGGTGTCTACAGCTACATCGCGGTCACCCTGGGCAAGGTCTTCTTCCCGTCCGGCAACCCGACCACGCAGCTGCTGTCGACCTTCGGCGCCTTCGCGGCGGCCTTCCTGGTCCGCCCGCTCGGCGGCATGGTCTTCGGCCCGCTGGGCGACCGCGTGGGCCGGCAGAAGGTGCTCGCGGTCACGATGATCATGATGGCGGCGGGCACGTTCGCGATCGGCCTGATCCCGTCGTACGGGGCGATCGGCGTGGGCGCGCCGCTGCTCCTGCTGGCCGCCCGGCTGGTGCAGGGCTTCTCCACCGGCGGTGAGTACGCGGGCGCCTCCACCTTCATCGCCGAGTACGCCCCCGACAAGCGGCGCGGCTTCTTCGGCAGCTGGCTGGAGTTCGGCACGCTGGCCGGGTACATCGGCGGCGCGGGCCTGGTCACCCTGATGACGGCTCTGCTGTCCACGGACCAGCTGCTGGCCTGGGGCTGGCGGATCCCGTTCCTGATCGCGGGCCCGATGGGTCTGATCGGCCTCTATCTGCGGATGCGGCTGGAGGAGACCCCGGCGTTCGCGGCCGAGGTGGAGAAGGCGGAGGCGGCCCGGCCGAAGGTGCCGCTGCGCGAGATGGTGGCGGGTCAGTGGAAGGCGCTGCTGCTGTGCATGGGCCTGGTGCTGGTCTTCAACGTCACCGACTACATGCTGCTGTCGTACATGCCGAGCTATCTGACGAGCGAGCTGAAGTACGACGAGACGCACGGGCTGCTGGTCGTGCTGGGCGTGATGGCGCTGATGATGATCGTCCAGCCGTTCGCGGGGGCGCTCACCGACCGGGTGGGCCGCCGCCCGGTGATCGCGGCCGGCTGTGCGGGCTTCCTGTTCCTGTCGGTTCCGGCCCTGCTGCTGATCCGCCAGGGCAGCCTGCTCGCCGTCGCGCTGGGCATGGGCGCGCTGGGCCTGCTCCTGGTCTGCTTCACGGCGGCCATGCCGGCCGCGCTGCCCGCCCTCTTCCCGACCCGGGTGCGCTACGGCTCCCTGTCCATCGGCTTCAACGTGTCCGTGTCGCTGTTCGGCGGGACGACTCCGCTGGTGGTGACCGCGCTGATCGGCGCGACGGGCAACATGATGATGCCCGCGTACTACATGATGGCCGCGGCCGTGGTCGGCGGTTTCGCGGTCTGGCGGATGGCGGAGTCGGCGGGCCGCCCGCTCCCGGGTTCCGCGCCGTCCGTCGAAGCGTCGTAAACCGGCAGGTGCCGGGGGTGCCTTGTGAAGGCCCCTCGGCCCCGGAACCGTCCGCGCGCACGTACCGTCTGTAGCCCTGGCGACGATCAACAGGGGGGCGGCACTTCATGCGCGGACGACTCGTACGGGGACAGCGGGCACATCCCGGGGCACAGCGCAGAGCCCGCGTCCTCGCGGTCGTCCTCGCCCTGCTCGGCATCCAGCTCGGCTGGCTGATCTCACCCGCCTACGCGTGCGGGTGCGGCGCCATGGTGCCGGACCCGTCGACCCGGATCGCCGTCTCCAGCGAGCAGTCCGTGCTCCGCTGGGACGGCCGGCAGGAACAGATCGTGATGCGGCTGACGGTGAACGGGGACGCCCGGCACGCCGCCTGGATCATGCCCGTCCCGCACCGGGCCGAGGTCCGGCTCGGTGACGCGGCCCTCTTCGACCAGCTGTCGAAGGCCATCGCCCCCGTGCACCGCACCCGCTACCACTTCTGGCCGCAGACCGGCGACTGGCCCTTCGACAGCCCTCTGAACGGCGACGGCGCCCTGCCCGCCCAGGCCGCCCCCGGGGTCGGCGTGGTCGACCGGCAGCGGCTCGGCCCCTTCGACGTGGCCCGCCTCACCGCCACCGACCCGGCCGGCCTCGCCGACTGGCTGCACCGCCACGGCTTCGGCTTCCCCGACCGGCTCCGCACCGCCCTGAAGCCGTACGTCGACCAGCACTGGGAGTACGTGGCGGTACGCCTCGCCCCGAAGAGCGAGGGCACCGCCCTGCGCGGCGCCCTGGACCCGCTGCGGCTCACCTTCGCCAGCGACCGGCCGGTCTACCCGATGCGGCTGTCCCGGCTGGCCAGCACCCCGCAGTCGCTCGGCCTGTATGTGCTCGCCGCGCACCGCATGGAGACCAGCGGCACCATCGGCGGCCTGACGCCCGAGGTGGTCTTCGCCGGCCGGCTGCACACCGGCTCCGCCGACGCCCTGGGCAGGCTGGCCCGCGGAACGCCCTACCTGACCGCCCTGACCCAGTCCTTCCCCTCCCCGGAGCAGATCACCGGCGACCACGAGCTGCGCCGGGCGGCCGCCGACACGCCGGTCCAGCAGGTGATCTACGACGACGAGCTGCGCCGGGTCGCCGGGATCCCGGCCTGGGTGCTGACCGCCGGCGGCGGACTGCTGGCCGTCGTGGCGGTGGTCGCCCTGATCGTCGTACGACGCTCCCGGCGGCCGGTGATCCCGCCGCCGCCCGTGCAGGCGCCGCCGCCGGTCACCCCGCGGGCGCCCCTGGGCTGAGACGATGGGACCGCACCATGCGCAGCCACACAGCCACCACCGAACTCTCTTCCACCGGTCACTCGGGAAAGGCAGCAGGAGCATGAACGGGTCGCAGGTCTGGGACGACGTCGACGACTACTTCATCAACCGTCTCTCCCCGGACGACGAGGTGTTGCAGGCCGCGCTGCGGGAGAGCGAGGCGGCCGGGCTGCCGCCCATCGCCGTCACGGCCGCCCAGGGCAAACTGCTGCATCTGCTCGCCCAGGTGCAGGGCGCGCGCTGCATTCTGGAGATCGGCACGCTCGGCGGGTACAGCACCATCTGGATGGCCCGCGCGCTGCCCGAGGACGGCAGGCTGATCTCACTGGAGTACAGCGCCAAGCACGCCGAGGTGGCGACCCGGAACCTCGCCCGGGCCGGCCTGGACCGGATCACCGAGGTGCGGGTGGGCCCGGCCCTGGAGTCGCTGCCCAAGCTCGCGGACGAGAACCCGGCCCCCTTCGACCTGGTCTTCATCGACGCCGACAAGGTCAACAACCCGCACTACGTGGAGTGGGCGCTGCGGCTGACCCGGGCGGGCAGCCTGATCGTCCTGGACAACGTGGCGCGCGGCGGCCGGGTCGCCGACCCGGACAACACCGACCCGGACGTGGTCGGCACCCGGGCCGCCCTGGAGCTGATCGCCACCCATCCCCGGCTGACCGGCACGGCCATCCAGACCGTGGGCCACAAGGGCTACGACGGCTTCGCCCTGGCCCGGGTGCTGGGCTAGGGCCTTTCTTTCGCCGGCAAGATCCGAAAGAGAGGCCCTAAGCAGCCCGGTCCGGTCTCACCCCTCGTGGTAGAAGCCGACGTTGACGCTGCGCGGCGCGGTGCGGTCCTGGACGATGATCTCGCCGGACGCCCCCCGCGGCAGCGCGACGCTGGTGCCGTAGGCCACCGTCTGCGCGTACTCCCCGACGACCAGCCGCACCTCGGAGGCCGGGTCGGCCTGGGAACCGCGCAGCCAGGTCAGCTGCCAGCCGCCGTCGGGGCCACAGCGGAACTCCAGATGGACGCGGGAGACGAACAGCCAGTCCTCCGGGGTGACCAGCCGGCACACCGCCCCGTCCCGGCCGACCCGCAGCACGGCGTCCGGCTCGCTCGGCGCGTCGGCCATCGTCATACCGGCCGTGGCGCCCGTGTCGTCCCCGGACACGGTGGCCATGGTGAGTTCGAGCACGCGTCTTCCCCCTGAAACGTCCCTGAGCGGCGGGCGGTTCGCCGTTCGTACCCGCCGCCGCATGATAAAACGCCCGGCGGGGTGGCGTCCGGCACAATGGGTTCATGACCGAGCGAAAGCCACCGGGCGTGTCGTTCGAGACCTGGGCGGACAAGCAGATCCGGGACGCGCAGGCGCGCGGGGAGTTCGAGCATCTGGCCGGGGCGGGGGCGCCGCTGCCCGCCGAGGTCGACTCGACCTATGACGAACTGTGGTGGGTCAAACGCAAGATGGTCCGCGAGGGGCTGTCCGTGCTGCCGCCCGCGCTGGCGCTGCGCAAGGAGGCCGAGGACGCACTGGCGGCGGCGTACGCGGCCCCCTCGGAGCGGATCGCGCGGAAGATCATCGAGGACGTGAACGTCAAGATCAAGGACATGATGTTCAAGCCTCCGCCCGGCCCGCCGCTCGGCAGGAAGCCGTACGACGTGGAGGAGGTCCTCCGCGAGCGCCGCCGCCGCAGAGGACCGTCCCCGTCGCCCGGGGCGTCAGAGGTGTAGCAGCCGTCCGGCCAGCTCCCGGTAGTCGCGCATCGCGAGCCGCAGCTGCTCGGTGTCGCTCTCGGAGTCCTGCCAGGACATGCGCAGGGTACGGCGCCGGCGGCTGACGGCCTCGCCGAACCGCTGGGCGATGTCCTCCAGCGCCCGGTCGGCCTGCGCGACGGCCTCCCCGGGCTGCTCCACGAACCCCGCGGCCAGCTCCCGCAGGCGCTGCTCCCAGCGCTCGGTCTCCTCGTGCGGGAGCAGCGGGGCACCGGCGCCGGCGGGTGCGGGGCCGCCGCCCGGCCAGGCGTCCCGGTCCGGGGCCTCGGAGCTGCGGGCCTCCCGTGCACTGGCCGGCTGCGCCGCGGGCGCGCCCAGCCCGTCCTCGGGCATCGCGCCCTCCTCGCCGCCGCTCGCCAGCTCCTCGGTGCCCGGCCGCAGCCCCTCTCCGCCGGACCACGCGTCCTCCCGGGATCCGGCGGGGCCCCGGTCGTCCCCGGTCAGCCCGTCCCTCCCGGGTCCGGCGGCGCCGGGCAGCCGGGAAGGCGGCTCGTCGGGAGCGGGTGCGGCCCCGCCGGGCGCCGACCGGGCGCCGGGCTCACCGGGCAGCCGCTCCTCCGGCCGCGCCGCCCGTGCCGCCTGCCGCCCCGGGGTCGCGTCCCCCGGCGCCCACTCGGCCCCGGTGTCGGCCCACTCGTTCCCGGTGTCCTCGTAGCGTTCCTGCCCGCTCGCCTCGACGCCGTTCCCGCCGCGGTCCTCGAAGCGGTCCGAGCGGGGCGCGGCGGAGTCGTCCGGCGGCCTGTCCCTCCGGTCCGGCATGGCTATACCCCCTCTTGCGAGCGGCCCCTGGTGGAGGAGCCGGCTGTGGTGGTCAGGTCGTCGAAGAGGGCGCGGGCGCCGACGAGGGCCCGGCGCATCTCCTCGGTCCCGGCACCGTTCCCGCCCGCGGCACCGGTACCGCCGGCCCCGCCCGACGCCACCCGGTGCACCTGCCGGTAGCCGTCGACGTGGTCGGGGTGGTGGACGGAGAGCGCGGCGAGCTGCTCCTCGTAGCGCGCGCCGTCCGGGTAGCCGCGGGCGGCGGCCAGTTCCGCGAGCAGCCGGTCGGCCTCGGCGACCGCCTCGCGCGGTGCCTCGACGAAGTGTTCCTGGACGGTCGCCCAGCGGTCCGTGTACTGCCGCAGCGCCGCCTCGTCCAGTGGACGTTCGCGCAGGTCGCCGTGGTGTTCCAGGCGGTCGGCCAGCTCCCGCTCGGCGGCTCCCGCGTCCCCGTCGTGCCGGGCGACCGCCCGGTCGTACTCGGGCCCGAAGCGCTGCTCCAGGCTGGGCCCGTGGCGCCGTGCCCGGCCGCGCAGCGCCAGGGCGACGGTGCCGACGACCACGACTGCCGCGATCACGATCAGAGCGATGATCAAGCCTGTGGACATGTCCTCCGGGTGACCCGGAAGGGGACCGGCAAACAGCGGCGCGCGGGAGTCGGCCGACAATGGCCCCCATGACATGGACCATCGCCCCGGAGCCGTACGACTCGCCCACGGCCGCCGCCCTGTGGCGGGCGTACTACACGGAGGTCAGCGACCGCTGGTACCTGCTGCACGAGGGGCGCCGCACCGACCCAGCGGAGCTGGAGCGGGAGATCGCGGCGGAGACCGGCGCCCATCTCGCGCCGCCCGGCGGGCAGTTGCTGGTCGGCCGGTACGACGGCGTCCCGGCCGGCTCGGCGGGCGTACGGCTGCTGAATCCGGACACCGCCGAGCTGACCCGGGTCTTCGTGGCCGAGGGCAGGCGCGGCACGGGCGGTGCCGCGCTGCTGGTGGCCGCCGCCGAGGAGGCCGCCCGCGCCCTGGGCGCCCGGCGGATCGTCCTCGACACCCGCTCCGACCTGCGGGAGGCCCGCGCCCTGTACGCCCGGCTCGGCTATGCGGAGACCGCACCGCACAACGCGGAGCCGTACGCCGAGCACTGGTTCCGCAAGGAGCTGCGGGTGGTCAGCTGACCTCGGCCCGCGGGCCGTGGTGGACCGGCTGCCCCTCCTCCGGCCCCTCCCGCGACGAGCCGCACAGCTCCCCGGTCAGCTCCTTCACCAGCTGCACCAGGTCGGTCGAGCGGCCCGGCTGCCACCAGTCGCCGAGCAGCTCGGCCAGGGACTCCTCGCGGGCCGCCGCCAGCCGTTCGGCGACCTCGCGGCCGGACGCGGTCAGGTACAGCTCCACGCCCCGGCGTTCGGCCAGCCGCCGCTCCTCGACCTGGCGGGCGGCGGCGAGGACGGCCTCCAGCGGGACGGGGCCGCGCTCGGCGAGCTGGGCCGGCTCGACGCAGCCGTGCTTGCGGATGCGCAGCAGCACCCAGCTCGCGGCGGGCAGCAGATCGTAGCCGGCCCGTTCGGTGATCTTCCGGTAGACCTGGCGGCGGCCCTCCCGGGTGCCGAGCACGGACAGCGCCCGGCAGACCTCGTCGTACGAGGACCGCTCGACCGGGTTGGGCGCGAGCGTCTCGGAGACGTCCGGCGCGGTGACCGAGCCGCGCAGCGGGTCCTCCTTCAGGAACCACGCCAGCACGAAGCCGAGGAGGGCGACGGGGGCGGCGTAGAGGAACACGTCGGTGATGGCGGACGCGAAGGCGTGCAGGGCCGCCGGGCGCAGCGCGGGCGGCAGGGCGGCGATGCCGCGCGGGTCGGCCTTGAGGGCGTTCGGGTCGGCCCCGGGCGGCAGCCGCACGCCCGCGAAGGCCGCGGTGAGCTTGTCGGCGAGACGGCCGGAGAAGATCGTGCCGAAGATGGCGACGCCGAAGGAGGCGCCGATGGAGCGGAAGAAGGTGGCTCCGGAGGTGGCGACGCCCAGGTCCTCGTACGCCACCGCGTTCTGCACGATCAGCACCAGCACCTGCATGACCAGGCCGAGACCGAGGCCGAAGACGAGGAAGTACACGCTCATCTCCGCGGTGCCGCTGTGCTCGTCGAGCCGGTGCAGGAGCAGCAGGCCGAGGGCGGTGACGGCGGTGCCGGTGACGGGGAAGACCTTCCACCGGCCGGTGCGGCTGACGATCTGCCCGGAGACGGTGGACGACAGCAGCAGGCCGAAGACCATCGGCAGCATGTACACGCCGGACATGGTGGGGCTGACCCCGTGCACGACCTGGAGGAAGGTCGGCAGATAGGTCATCGCGCCGAACATCGCGAAGCCGACGATGAAGCTGATGACGGCGGCGAGGACGAAGGTGCGGATCCGGAACAGCTTCAGCGGCAGGACGGGTTCCGCGGCCCGGCGCTCGACGGCGACGAACGCCACGGCCAGCAGCACACCCAGCACGGCCAGCCCGATGATCTGCGCCGAGCCCCACGCCCAGGTGGTGCCGCCGAGCGAGGCGTCGAGGACCAGGCAGGTGGCGACCGCCGCGATCAGGAACGTACCGAGGTAGTCGATGGCGTGCCGCTCGGTGCGGCGCGGGATGTGCAGGGTGGTGGCGATGACGGCGAGCGCGACGACACCGACGGGCAGGTTGACGTAGAACACCCAGCGCCAGCTCAGATGCTCGGTGAACAGGCCGCCGAGCAGCGGCCCGAGCACGCTGGTCGCGCCGAACACGGCTCCGAACAGCCCCTGGTAGCGGCCGCGGTCGCGCGGCGGTACGACGTCCCCGACGATGGCCATCGACAGCACCATCAGCCCGCCGCCGCCCAGGCCCTGCACCGCCCGGAACGCGATCAGCTGGGGCATGTCCTGGGCGGCCCCGCACAGCGCCGAGCCGATCAGGAAGATCACGATCGCGGTCTGGAACAGCCGCTTGCGCCCGAACTGGTCGCCGAGCTTGCCCCACAGCGGGGTGGCGGCGGTCGAGGCGAGCAGATAGGCGGTGACCACCCAGGACAGGTGCTCCAGACCGCCGAGGTCGCTGACGATGGTGGGCAGCGCGGTCGACACGATCGTCTGGTCGAGTGCGGCGAGCAGCAGCCCGAGCAGCAGGGCGCCGATCGAGACGAGCACATTGCCGGGGACGTGTTCGCCGTCCTTCACGTCCTTCGCCGTTCCGTGCGTGTCCAGGGCCATGGAGACCTCCCGGGGCTCGGTGCGCCTCTTCCATCGTGGTGGGTGTCACCGTTTATGGCCTGTTGAGTCCTGTGTCGCGGCGGGAGATGCGGAGAAGGTCTGCATAGTCTCGGAAGGCCGCGAGGGGGAGGGGCGAACACATGAGCGAGCACGGCAACGAGCACATAGGCGCGCGCAGCGCCGCCGTCTGCCCGGAGTGCGGGGCGCCGCGGGGAGCGGACCGCAGCCCGTCGTGCGACTGCACCGCGCGGGCCGCAAAGGTGCTGCGCGAGACGCGGACGGCCGAGGCAGCGGCGGCGGAGGACTTCGATCCGCTGCGGATCCGGCCGTACGTCGAGATGCCCGACCAGGACCCGGGAGCGGCGGCCACCGCGTCCTTATCGGTGGCCGTGGGGGCCACGCTGCCGCCGGGCCCGGACCGTGCGGACCCGCCGGTGTGGCAGAGGGACGGCGGACCGGCCGCGCAGGAGACCGGCCGGGGCCGGCGCCGTACGGTTCTGCTGTCGGTCGCGGGCGTGGGGGCCGCGGTCCTGGCGGTGGCCGGTTTCGCGCTGTTCTCCTATCACGCGCCGTCCCGGGACCGGGACCGGGCGGCGGCCGAGGAGGTCAGGGCGAGCGTCCCGGACGTCACCGCGCAGCGGTCCGCCTCGCCGACGGCCCGGGCGTCGGCCGCGACACCCCCGCCGCCCCCGCAGGCCCCGCCGGCCGCGTCGCCCCCCTCGCCTTCGGCCACCGCCGGCGCGTCCCCCTCCCCGACGCCCTCGCCGACGCACAGCGCGACCGCGTCCCCCTCCGCCTCCCGCACCCCGTCGGCGACGGCCAGCGCCGCTCCGGGCGCCACACCGGCCGCCGGCCCGGTGCTGCGGACCGGCGACTCGGGCCCGCAGGTCGTCGAACTCCAGGAGCGATTGCGCCAGTTGAATCTCTACGACGACCCGGTCGACGGCGTCTACGACCGCCCGGTGCGGGACGCCGTACGCACCTACCAGCTGGCGCGCGGCATCCAGGGCGACACGCTCGGCGAGTACGGCCCGGCGACCCGGGCGAGCCTGGAGGCGGAGACGTCGAAGCCCTGAGGGCAGGGGCCGTCAGCCGATGTGCAGCCGGATGGTGCCGTCCGCCGCGGGCTCGACGCGGACCCGGGTGAGGTCGGGCACGGTCACGTCGGGGCCGTGCGCGGCGGCGCGCGGGCCGACGCCGACCACCCGCATACCGGCGGCGCGCCCCGCCGCGATACCGGCGCCGGAGTCCTCGAAGACGACGCAGTCGGCCGGGTCGACGCCCAGCTCGGCGGCGCCCTTCAGAAAGCCCTCGGGGTCGGGCTTGCTCGCGCCGACCGACTCGGCGGTGACCCGGACCTCGGGCAGGGGCAGCCCGGCGGCGTTCATGCGCGCGGTGGACAGCGGCACGTCGGCGGAGGTCACCAGCGCGTGCGGCAGGCCGTGCAGGGCGGCGAGGAAGGCGCTCGCGCCGGGGATCTCCACCACGCCGTCGGTGTCGGCGGTCTCCTCGGCGAGCAGGCGCGCGTTGTCGACGAGGTTCTCCGCCACCGGCCGGTCGGGCAGGAGGACGGCCATGGAGGCGTGCCCCTGGCGGCCGTGGACGACCCGCATCACCGCGTCGCCGTCCAGCCCGTGCCGCCGGGCCCAGCCTCGCCAGACGCGTTCGACCACGGCGTCCGAGTTGACGAGGGTGCCGTCCATGTCGAGCAGGAGGGCGCGGGCGGTCAGGACGGCGGGCGTGGCGGTGGCCGGCATCGGCAGCTCCAGGACGGACGAGCCCCCGGGGAGACGCCGGGGTGCGGGACAAGGCGGCCCCGCCCGCCGGTCAGGGAGAACGGGCAGGAGCCACTTTGTTTCTCCACGGTACAAAACCGGGGGGCGTTTCCGCCACCGGCTTTCCCGGGTGCGCCGCCGGCGGACTCAGCCCGCCACCGCCTCCCACAGGGTCCACACGCCGAGCGCCAGCATCAGCAGCGCCGCGATCCGTGTGATCAGCCGCAGCGGCACCTTCCTCATCAGGGCCTTTCCGCCCACGATGCCGAGTCCGGCGACGGCCCACAGGCCGAGCGTCGCGCCGAGGCCGACGGAGAGCGGGTCGTCGTAGCGGGCGGCGAGGTTGGCGGTCATGATCTGGGTGAGATCGCCGAACTCGGCGACCAGGATCAGCATGAAGCCGGTGCCGGCGACCTTCCAGAAGGACTGGTCGGCGGGCTTCCTGATCTCCTCCTCGCCGTCGTCGTGCTTGAGCAGCAGCATCGCGGCGCCGCCGAGGAAGAGGACGCCGGTGACGGCGTGCACGAGCCACTGCGGCAGCAGGGTCAGCACGCTGCCGGCCGCGACGGCGAGCACGACATGCAGCAGGAAGGCCGCGGCGACACCGACGAAGACATGACTCGCGCGGTAGCGGGTGCCGAGGACCAGGCCGGCGAGCGCGGTCTTGTCCGGCAGCTCGGCGAGGAAGATGACGCCGAAGACGAGCGCCGTCACGGTGATGCTGATCAAGGTTCCTCAATCGGTCGGGGCTGCCCGCCGAGAGTGTGGTGCGTCCCACGATGACACCTCGGCACGGCAGCGCACTGGGCGCCCGCACCGGGGCACGGGCCTGCACTGCTTGCCGAAGGTCTCGCTGGCGGCCCGCACGAGGTCCGCCTCCGGGCGCCGGCTCAGCCTGGCTGAGCAGTATGTCGACGGTCCGGCGAAGAGCTACTCCCCTTCTGCGCTCCCCATCGTACGGGATGTGAAGGTTTTCCCGTGAACCTTGGCATGACATGAACACGCCATTACCTTCTTACCGAGCGCTCACCTCCCGGCAACACACCGCGGCGAGCATTGCCTCGCCCGCGCCCCAACCCCCCACATCCCACAGGGAGTTCGCATGCCGCAGAGCTACGCGCGTCGACGCTGGAGCATAGTCGGGGCGCTTACCGGACTCATAGCCTCCGCAGCCCTGTTCAACAGCCCGAGCGCCTCCGCCGCCCTGCCCACCCCGGTCAGCGCCGCCACCGCCCGCACCTACCTCGCCGAGCTCACCGTCGCCGCCGAGAACCGCACCGGCTACGACCGGAACCTGTTCCCGCACTGGATCACCATCAGCGGCACCTGCAACACCCGCGAGACGGTCCTCAAGCGGGACGGCTCGAACGTCGTCACCGACTCCTCCTGCGCGGCCACCGGCGGCAGCTGGTACTCGCCGTACGACGGCGCCACCTGGACCGCCGCCTCGGACCTGGACATCGACCACCTGGTCCCGCTGGCCGAGGCCTGGGACTCCGGGGCGAGCGCATGGACCACCGCCCGGCGCCAGGCCTTCGCCAACGACCTGACCCGGCCCCAGCTCATCGCCGTCACCGACAACGTCAACCAGGCCAAGGGCGACCAGGACCCGGCCACCTGGGTGCCGTCCCGCTCCGCCTACGTGTGCACCTATGTCCGCGCCTGGGTGCAGGTGAAGTACTACTACGACCTCTCGGTCGACCCGGCGGAGAAGACGGCGCTCACCCACTACCTGGCCGGCTGCTGAACCGGCGCCGCCCGGCGCGTCAGGAGACCGGGCGGCGGCGCACCAGGAAGCCCGCGACCGCCCCGACCCCGAACAGCGCGGCCACCGACACCCCCGTCGCCACCCAGGTGGCACCCAGCCACCGGGCGCCGTAGTAGCCGAGGGCGACGCTGTAGCCGGCCCAGGACAGACCGGCCAGGGCGGACCAGGGCACGAAGTCGCGGGCGCGGCGGTGCGCGGCGCCCGCACAGAAGGAGACCACCGAGCGGCCGGCCGGGGCGAACCGGGCCAGCACCACCAGCGCGCCGCCGCCCCGGGCGAGGGCCTCGCCGAGCCGCTCCTGGGCGCTGGTCAGCCGCCGGGAACGGGCTATCGCCCGGTCCAGCCGCTCACCGCCGCGCCAGGCGAGGCGGTAGGCCACCAGGTCGCCGAGGACGGAGGCGGTCGTCGCGCTGAGGATCAGCGCGAGGATGTCCGGCACATCGTGCGGCACGCGTCCGGTCGCCGCGCCCGAACCGGCCGCGGCGGCGGTGGCCGCCGTGATGACGAGCACCCCGCTCGGCAGCACCGGCAGAAAGACGTCGAGCAGCACGGACAGCGCCACCACGGCATAGATCCACGGCCCGGCCGCCAGCGACCCCAGGCTCTCCCACACGACGACTCCCGTTGCTCCCCCGTTGACAGCCATACAGCGTACGCGGGGGGTGTGACACCGGGGTCCCTGGGGCCTCGGGAGGCGGATGCGGCGGAGCCGCACGCACACACATCGGCGCCCTCCCCGAGGACCGGGAAGGGCGCCGTGGCACGGGTGACGCGGGATCAGGCCGCTATCGGGGCACGGTCGGTGGCGCGGCCGCCCTCGGCGGCGGTGCGGCGGCCGAACAGGCGGTCCAGGCCGAAGGCGCCGGAACCGGTGAAGACGAGCAGCAGGAACGCCCAGCAGAACAGGACGGACAGCTCGCCGCCGTTCTGGATGGGCCACAGCGCGACCTTCTGGTGCACGTCGAAGTACGCGTACGCCATCGAGCCGGAGGCGACCAGCGCGGCCCCGCGGGTGCCGAGGCCGAGGAGCACCAGGGCGCCGGCGACCAGCTGGATCACCGCCGCGTACCAGCCGGGCCAGGTGCCGGCCGGGACGGTGGCGCCGGTGCCCATGGCGCCGCCGAGGACGCCGAAGAGCGAGGTGACGCCGTGCACGGCGAAGAGCAGACCGATCACGATGCGGTAGAGCCCGAGGACGTAAGGCTGAGCGGAGTCGAGACGTGCGGACATGGGGGGTTCTCCTCTTCGGTGTCTTACGGGCCGGCCCGCCGGGGACGGACGGGACGGATGGGGAGCGGGTACCGAACGGAGAACTCAGGTTAGGCCGACCTAAGGAGTACTTGCAACTTCAACATTCAGCCGATTTTCCGCTTCCGCTTGCGGGCAGGCCGAGGACCCGCACCGCAACGTAGAGCCAATTCCGGGGCGGGGGAAGGAGATTGACGGCCAGTCAGCGCACGGGGTGGCCCCGCACCTCGAGGCCGCCCAGCAGCTCCGCTGTGGCTCGGGCCACAGCGTCCACGGCCTGGTCGAAGACCTCGCGGTTGTGGGCGGCCGGGGCCCGGAAGCCCGAGACCTTCCGTACGTACTGAAGGGCGGCGGCGCGAATGTCGTCCTCCGTGGCCTCACCGGGCAGCACGGGCGGACGCAGCGTCTTGATACTCCGGCACATACCCGAAGTCTCCCGCGCGCCCCGCGTTCCTGCGATGATCACGTGCGAAGGCGGCCACCGATCCCCGGGGCCGACCGTCGAAGGGAACAACTCCATGACCGACCAGCACTCTCCACAGCCTGCCCGGACGCCGTACAGCGTGGCGGTGCTCGGGCCCGGCGGCACGGGCGGTCTGCTCGCCGCCCTGCTGTCCCGGGCCGGCCACCGTGTCGTCTGCCTGGCCCCGGAGGCCACCGCGGACACCCTGCGGCGCGACGGAATCACCGTCCGCAGCGCCCAGTTCGGGAACTTCACCGCCCCCGTCGAGGCGGACACCGAGCTGCGCACCCCGGTGGACGCCTGCCTGATCACCGTCAAGCACACCGCGCTCGACGCCGCCCTGACCCGCGTCCCGCCCGCCGCACTCGGCGACGCCCTCGTCGTACCGCTGCTGAACGGCGTCGAGCACCCGGACACGCTGCGCGCCCGCTACGGCGCCGGCCGGGTCGCGCCGGCCGTGATCCGGGTGGAGTCCACCCGGGTGGCACCGGGCGTGATCGAACACGGCAGCCCGTTCACCGAGATCGACCTCGCCGGGCAGGCGGTACCCGGGCCGCGGCCGGCCGCGCTCGCCGCCGCCCTCACCGCCGCCGGTACGACGGCCCGGCTGGTCGAGGACGAGACGGCGGCGCTGTGGGCCAAGATGGCCTTCCTCGCCCCGTTCGCCCTCCTCACCACCCGCTACGCCCTCCCCCTCGGCGAGGCCCGCACCCGCCACCGGGAGGAGCTGGAGGCGCTGGTCGCGGAGACCGCCGCGGTCAGCCGTGCCTGCGGCGCCCCCGCCGACCCGGCCCAGGCCCTCGCCCGGTACGCCGCCTTCCCGGCCGCCACCAGGTCGTCCATGCAGCGCGACGCCGAGGCGGGCCGCCCGCTGGAGCTGGACGCCATCGGCGGCGCCCTGTTGCGGGCGGCCGAGCGGCACGGCGTACCGGTACCGGTGACGGCCAGGCTGGTCGCCGAGGTGGCGGCGGCCGGGGCCGCCCGCCCGCGGGACTGACCCGGGACACGACGAAGCCCCCGGCCGTGGTCGGCCGGGGGCTCCTCGTCGGTGGGCGCGGACGGTTTCGAACCGCCGACATCCTGCTTGTAAGGCAGGCGCTCTACCCCTGAGCTACGCACCCGCACCCCGGGCCGTACGCCCAGGACGAGTCGACAGCCTACCTTGCCCGGACGGGTGCACCGCAAACCCGTACCGCCGGGCCACAGGCCTATAGGGGGGTTATCCCCACCCTGGGCCGGGAGCAGGCCGGAATCCCTTCCCGGGCTTGATCGTCTACGGTCGTGGCAGACCATCTCAGGGGGAGTTCTCGCATGACCCGTTCCGTTCCCGTCCGCGCCGCCATCACGGCCGTACTCGCCGGTGCGCTCGTCGCCGGGCTGAGTGCCTGCGGCGCGTCCGCCGACGACGACAAGCACCCGGACCACCGGTCCTTCGCGCTGCACGGCCGCACCCTCACCGTCGACTCCGACGACGCGGCCCTCGAAGTCGTCCCCGCCCGGGGCGGCGGCAAGGCGGGCACGGTCGCGGTCACCCGCTGGTTCCAGGGCTCCGTGACCGTCGGCAGCGGGCCCTCGCTGAAGTGGTCTCTGGACGGCGACCGGCTGGTGCTGCGCACGGACTGCTCCGGGCTGATCGCCGACTGCTCGACCCGCTACCGCGTCGAGGTGCCGGCCGGGGTCGGCGTCCAGGTCGTCGACGGCAACGGCAGCGTGCGGGCGCACGGCTTCACGACCGCGCTCGGGATCCACACCAGCAACGGCGAGGTCCACGTCACCGACTCCACCGGCCCGCTGGACCTGCGCTCGGACAATGGCACGGTGCAGGCCACTGTCTCCTCGCGCCGGGTGCACGCCGAGTCCAGCAACGGCACGGTGGACCTGGAGCTGAAGGCCGTACCCGACTCCGTGGACGCCTCGACCGACAACGGCGCGGTGACGGTCACCCTGCCCCGCGCCGAGTACCACGTGCGGGCCGACTCGGACAACGGGGCGGTCTCGGTGGGGGTGCAGCAGCGCGACCGCAGCCCGCACCGGGTGACCGCGAACTCCTCCAACGGCTCGGTCACGGTACGGAACGCGAACTGACCGGCCCGTGTCTTCGTCCGCACCGGGTGGGAGAATGACTCCACGTCCGCCACCCAGGGCGAAGCACAGCACGGGAGAGGGATGTGACGGCGACACCCGGCACGCCATCGACACCGCCGTACCCGCCGCCGTCCGCCGCACCGGCCCGGCGCGGGCCGGGGTCGGCCACGGCCGTGCGGGACACCCTCACCCTGCTGGGGCTGCCGGTGCTGCTCGCGCTGGCGCTGCCCGGCGCGTTCGCCGGGGGCGGTACCCGGCGCTGGTTCGGCGGGCGGGCGGAGAGTCTGCGCGCCGAGGCGCAGGCCGCGAAGGACGCGGCGGCGGCCGCGTTCTACGAACTCGACACCGCCCAGCGGGATCTGCGGATCTCCGTGGAGACCATCACGGCCGTGGACGACTCCCCCGCCGCCCGCCGTACCGTCACCGACTTCGAGGCGCTCGGACAGCGCATCGACGAGGTCAGCCGGCGCTACATCCAGGCCGTCGACGCGCACGACCTGGACCGGGACGACCTGGAGGCCGCCGCCGCCACCCGGGCGCGGTCGGAGCTGACCGCGGCCCGCGACGAACTGGTGCGGGTCAAACAGGAGCTGGACCGGTTCGGCAGCTCGCTCGGGCCGCTGCTCGACAAGGCCGAGACCCAGCTGGCCCGGGTCGCGCCCGCCGTGGAGCGGGCCCGGCAGGCGCTGCTGGCCGCGAGCAACGCCCTGGACGCGGTACGGGAGCAGGGGCTGCGGGCCGACGACCTCGCCGCCCGGCTGGCCGCCCTCTCGCCCGAGCTGACCCGGCTGAACCAGGGGGCGGGGCAGCACGGGGTGCAGCAGACGCTGGAGCGGGCCGAGCGGGTGCAGCGGGAGGCCGGGGCGATCCGGGCGGAGGCCGAGCGGCTGCCGGAGCGGGCGGCCGAGATCGACCACCGGCTGGTCTCGCTGCGCACCCGGGCCCAGGCGCTGACCACCCGGGCCGGTCAGGTCGACCCGGTCCTCAGCGAGCTGCGCCGGCGGTTCTCGGCCGCCTGCTGGCAGGACCTCCAGCAGGTGCCGGAGCGGGCCGCGGAGGCGGTACGGCAGGCCGAGGAGAAGCTGCGCGAGGCGCAGACGGCGCGGGACGCGCAGCGCTGGGCGGACGCGGCCTCCCTGCTGTCGACCGTGCGGGCACTGCTGAACAGCACGGACGAGGCCGTCTCGGCCGCCGGGGAGCGGCTGAACCGGCTGAACGCCGTACAGAAGGACCCGCGGGCGGAGGTCGAGCGGACCCGGTTCGCGATCCGGGACGCGCAGCGGCTGGCGATGGCGGGGCGTACGACACCGGATCCCCGGCACGCCGGTCCGCTGGACGAGGCGGTGGCCCGGCTGGAGCGGGCGGCCGCGGCCGTGCAGGAGGGGCGGCACCCGGACTACTGGCACTTCCTGGGCGAGACGGAGGCCGTGCGGCGGGTCGCGGCGGCGGTGGTGGCGCGGATCCGGGAGGAGCGCGGCGGCCACTGAGCGCGGCGGCCGTCGGCGGCGGCCGGGTGCCGCCGGTTGCAGGGCTCCGGGCGGCGGGCGGATATTGGGGGGAACGGACGTATGGCCTCCGCTAGGGCTTTCTTTCGGATCAGGTCGGCTGCGGTGGCGGTGCCGTTCGGCGTCGGCAAGATCCGAAAGAGAGGCCTTAGCGCCCGAGGGAGGCGGACATGGCCACACATGCAGCTCACCCGGAGCCGCGACAGCAGCGGATCCGGTTCGACGAGCACCTTCCCGTCGACCACCGGCTGAACACCGTCTACCGGATCGGTGCGGGCCTGATCGGCGTGTTTCTGCTGGTCTTCGGCATCCTCGGGGTGCTCGACCACATCGGCTTCTTCAACACCGGCGGTGACACGGTCGCCGGGCTGAACACCAACGGCGCGCTGAGCTGGCTGTCGATCGTCGTCGGGGCGATCCTGCTGGCCGGCATGGTGGTCGGCGGAAACGTGGCGTCCACGCTGAACATGGTGTTCGGCGTGCTGTTCCTGCTGAACGGCTTCCTCAATCTCGGCCTGCTGGACACGACCCACAACTTCCTGGCGTTCAAGATCCAGAACGTGTTCTTCAGCTTCGTCGTGGGCCTGCTGCTGATGACCTTCGGCATGTACGGCCGGGTCGGCTCGGCCCTGCCGCACGACAACCCGTACTGGCGGGCCCGCCACCCCGATGCGGAGGAGCGGGCACGCCGGCTGACGCGGCAGGGCGAGCTGGACGGACCGGACCGGGGTCCGGGCCCGGGTCAGGTGCGGTAGGCGTAGAAGTACGCGTTCGGGTACGACGCGACGAGGCTCGCCACCGACCGGTTGTAGGTGTTGGTGGAGTGGTACGTCACGTACGGCACGCCCCAGCGGTCGCGGTAGGTGACGATCATCGAGTGGTCCTTGGACCCGTCCCGGTTGAAGTCCATTTGGATCACGTCGCCGAGGTCCGCCTGGTAGACGTTGGCGAGCGGCGTGACCCGCTTGGAGGACAGGGCGAACCAGGAGAACTCGTTGACGCCGACGAAGGAGTCCGACTGGATGTCGGCGTTGCCGAACCACTTGTGGAAGTCGTTCGTGTAGCCGGGCACGTGCTTCCAGCCGCCCGCCTTCAGGGACTGGCTGACGAAGTTGGTGCAGTCACCGCCGTCGGCCTCGCCGTTGAAGTCCGGGTAGTCCGGGTTGTAGTTGCGCCAGTACTTGGTCGCGTACGCCACCATCGCCTGGTAGTCGTAGGCGCCGCCGGTGAGGGTCTTGCGGTTGGCGGGCGCGGGCCAGCTGGTGGCCGCGCGGGGCGCGTCCGGCGGGCCGTCGTCCGCGGGGGTGGTCCGCGACTTGGCGACGGAGGGCGTGGCGACCTGGTTCACGGCCAGGTAGCCGTCGTCGGTGTCGCGGATCCCGGTCAGCTGCCAGTCGCCGCTCGCGTCGGCCTTGAAGCTCAGCTCGTGGTGGGCCTGGAATCCCGTGGTCTTCGGGCCCTTGGCCGCCGGCTTCTCGTAGGTCAGCGTGGTGGTCTCGGTGACGGCGACCTTGGCGCGCCGTCCGTGGACCTCGGTCGCGTCCAGGGTGACCCGGGTGCTGCCCGCGCTGTACTTCTCGCCGAGCTTGGCGAGCCGGGACTTGCGGGCGCGCAGCTGGCCCACGGCGGCCGTCTGCTGGTCCTGCTGCCCGCCGGACATCCGCACCGAGCCGGTGAACCCGGCGGTGTGCTTGGTCCCGGCGTTGCCGGCGCCGTCCACCAGGGCCTGGGTGCGGTCGGTGAACACCGCGTCGGCCAGCTTCTGGAAGGTCGCCTTCGTGGCCGCGTCCACCGTCGGGTCATTGGTGACGGCGGCGCCCGCGCTCCAGTTGGGGACGAGGGCCACCGCGGCGACCACGGCGGCGGCCGAGGCCGTGACTATGGCCGTACGGCTGCGCTTACGGCTCAGTTTTCTTGATCTCAATGATGTTCCCCTCTACGCCGGTACACCTACCGGGCGAGGGGCATCTTCGCATGCATCGAGCGTCGGTTGTGAAGGGGGTTGCACAAGTGGAATCTCCTGTGCCCCAGGGCTATTTGACGACCGATGACCAGTCCGGTGACTGTGCGGGATCAAGGCTGCGCAGAGCGGTGAGCGTTTCCGGCTTCTGCACGTCCAGCCAGTCGGCGAGTTCCTTGAACGACACGCACTTGACGCCCTTTTTGGTGCAGATCTTCGGAATGATCTGGTCGATGGCCTTCATGTAGATGCCGCCGTTCCAGTCCTCGAAGTGGTTGCCGATGAACAGCGGCGCGCGGCTGCCGTAGTAGGCCCGGTTGAAGCCGTCCATGTAGGAGGAGACGGTCTGCTGTTCCCACTCGGGGTACTTGGCCGGATCACCGTGGGTCTCGCCGTTGGACTGGTTGTAGAGGAAGTTGAAGTCCATGGACAGGCCCTGGAACTTGCCGTTCTCGTACGGCAGCATCTGGAGCGGGAAGTCCCAGACGCCGTTCTTCTTGGTCGGCCATATCTGGAAATCGCCCGGGGAGCTGGCGTCATAGCGCCAGCCGTAGCTCTTGATCGCTTTCAGCAGATTGGGCTGGCCCTCCAGACAGGGCGCGCGGCCGCCGGTGACCTCCTGCTTGAAGTCGAAAGGCAGGGCGGGAACGTCCGTGAAGCCGGTGTTGGTCTTCCATTTCTCCACGAACGAGTAGAACTGGTCGATCTCGCTCTTCCACTGGTCCACGCTCCAGTCGCCGCCGCCCTTGGCGCCGCAGAAGTGGCCGTTGAAGTGGGTGCCGATCTCGTTGCCCTGGTCGTAGGCGAGGCGCAGCTGTTCCAGGGTGCTGCGGATGTGGTCGTCGGTGGCGTAGTCGATCGCGGCGTCGCCGGGCGCGTGCATCGGGCCCTGGTACAGGGACTTCTTGCTCTTGGGCAGCAGGTAGATGCCGGTGAGGAAGAAGGTCATGTGGGCGTCGTACTGCCTGGCCATCTCCCGGTAGTGCGAGAAGAGGTGGTCGCTGCCCTCCAGCGCGCCGTCCCAGGAGAAGACCACGAACTGCGGCGGCTTCTCCCCGGGCTTGAGCGGCACCGGCTTCAGCTCGCCCTTCTGCGGGCCGGTGTAGGAGGTGGAGCCGTCCCCGAGGACCTTGGTCCTGCCGTCCCAGGAGGGGGTCGGCGAGACCTTCGGAGCGGCCTTGCCGCCATGGGCGCCGCCGGAGGCCGCGGTCGGCGCGGTGTCGTCCGGGCGGGACAGGGCGAGATAGCCGGCGACGAGCGAGGCCACGACGAGGAAGGCGGCCAGCGTCAGCACCTGCGGGCGGGTGGCGGCGGGGACACGGCGCCGGCGGCCGGCGGCCCGGCGGCGGCCGGTCGGTGACTTCTTGCGGGACATGCGCGGCTCATTCTCCGAGAGGGGCGAGTGGGGTACGGGTCTTGCTGTCAGCCAAGACCCATCGCGGCCGACCAGAGGTTGTACGGAACGCTGTCGGATGTTCCGGCCAGCCCCTCCAGCGGGAGGGGCTCCAGGGACTTGGCCAGATCCATCCGGTAGACCACGACCGCCGTCGACACCGAGCCGGCGGTGCCGGCGTACCAGGAAGCGGTGGGCTTGCCGGAGCCGTCGGTCTTCCCGACGGCGATCCCGGTGTCGGCGCTGCCCGCCTTCCCGGCCACCCCGTCCTGGGCGGCCGCCGTGGCCGGGTGGGTCAGGCGGAAGGACTCGGTGAGGGCCTCGGTGACGTCGTGGGCCACCTGCGCGCTCACCGCCGGGCGGGGGCGCGGGGTGTTGAGGGCGACGGGTGCGCCGTTGCGGGTGATGCGGCTCACCGAGTAGGGCTCGGTGTGGCTGCCGCCGGCGGCGAAGGTGGCGTACCCGCTCGCCATCCGGATGGCGCTGGGCGTGGAGGTGCCCAGGGACAGGGCGGGCACCTGGCTGCCGATGCTGGAGGACAGCAGTCCGGACGACACCGCGGTCTGCCGCACCTGGTCCAGGCCGGTGTCCATGCCGAGCTGCATGAAGGGCGTGTTGACGGACTTGGCGAGGGCCTCGCCGAGAGCGATCTTGCCGTAGGACCTGCGGCCGTCGTTGTGCGCCGCGACCTTCTTGCCGCTGCGGTCCCAGTAGGGCCCCTCCGGCGTGGTGACCGGGATGCCGTCGTCGCCGTCGTAGACGCTCTCGGGGGTGACCGGGGTGGCGGCTCCGTCGCGTGTCTTGTGCACGCCGTGTTCGAGTCCCGCCGCGTAGACGAACGGCAGGAACGCGGTGCCGGCCGGGACGGTGGCCGCGTTGGACTCGTTGTAGCCCTGGGTACGGTGGTCCGGGCCGCCGTAGACCGCGAGGATCCGGCCGTCGGTGGCGACCGAGGCGGCGCCGTAGTGCCCGTCCTTCGCCGCGCCCGGATGATCCCTCCTGGCCTGCTTGCGGGCCTGGGTGACGGCGTCGGTGAGGGCCTGCTCCCGCTTACGGTCGAAGGTCGTGTAGATCTGGTAGCCGCCGAGGTCGAACTGCTTGTCGGTGAGGTGCCCGGCCTTCTTGGCGTACTGCGCCGCCAGCTCCACCAGATAGTCGCTCTGCGCGCCGGTGTTGTAGAGCGGGTTGCTCTTCAGCGGCTCGGGGAAGGTGGTGTACCGGGCACGCTCCTGCGGCGACAGCCGGTGGATCTTGACCATCCGGTCCAGGATCCACTTCCAGCGCTCCTCGGCCCGGTGGTGGTTGGCCTTGCCGAGCGTCGGGTCGTACAAGCCCGCGCCCTTGAGCAGGCCGGCCAGCATGGCCGCCTCGGAGGCGTTGAGCTTGCTGACGTCCTTGCCGTAGTAGGCCTGGGCGGCGCGCTGGATGCCGTAGCTGCCGCGGCCGAACCAGCTGGTGTTGAGATAGCCCTCCAGGATCTGGTCCTTGCTCATCTTGTTGTCGAGCTTGAGGGCGATCATCGCTTCGGTGAACTTGCGGCTGACCGTCTGGTTCTGGGTCAGATAGACGTTCTTGACGTACTGCTGGGTGATGGTGGAACCACCCTCGGTGTCCCCCTGGCCCACCGTGCGGTACAGCGCCCGGGTGAGACCTTTGACGGATATGCCCGGGTCCGAGTAGAAACTCTCGTTCTCCGCGGCCAGCACCGCCCAGCGGACGTCCTCGGGTATGTCCTTCAGCGGCATCGCCTGCCGCTGCACCCAGCCCGTCCGGGCCATCGGGGTCCCGTCGGACCAGAAGTACACATTGTCCTGTTGTGTGGCGTACGAGTTGAGGTTGCTGGGTATGTCGGTGAGGGCGTACGCGGTCACCAGGAAGGCGCTGAGCAGCCCGAAGGAGGTCAGGACGCCGCCCACCCACTGCCGCCAGGACGGCATCCAGCGGCGCCAGCCGGTCCGGCCGGGACGCGGATAGCGGGGCCTGAGGCGGCGTATGTACGGCGCGAGGCGGCGCGCGTAGGGTGCCAGCGGCCCGAGCAGGCGGCCGACGGCGGCCGTGACGCGCTCCCGCGCGGCCGGGCGCGCACTGCGCCGCCGCTCGGCCCGGCCGCCGGCGGGCGGCTGGGCGGGCCCGCCCGGAGGCGGTGGCACACGCAGCTGCATGGTCTCGTCCGCTCTGAGAGCGTCCACTCTCAGATGCAGGGTCTCGTCGGCGGCGACCGGCTTGTCCGCACGGCCGCCGTCCCCCCGGGGGCGACCCTCCCCCTGCGACGCATCGGTCACGCCTGCGTCTCCCTCCGCACTCGCTGTTGCTCGCGCGGGGCTGAGCGTCCTCGCAACGGCGTTCACAAGTTATCAGCGATGTTTTCGAAACCCCCGCACAACTGTCGGGTGGCAAGGAACACTCACCAAAGATTGAGACACCGTTGTCGGCGGCTCCGTACAGCTACTCTGGCCCCATGCCTCGCTATGAGTACCGCTGCCGGAGCTGCGGCGACACCTTCGAACTGAGCCGGCCCATGGCCGAGTCGGCCGCCCCCGCGAGCTGCCCCGCGGGCCACGACGACACGGTGAAGCTGCTGTCCACCGTGGCCGTGGGCGGAAAGGCCTCCGCCGCCCCCGCTCCCGCCCCGGGGACCGGCGGCGGGGGCGGCTGCTGCGGCGGCGGCTGCTGCGGCTAGGGGCTCCGCCCCGCTCAGCCCTCCTCCGCCCGGCTCAGCCCCCTCCGCCCGGCGGTCCGGCTCGGCCCGGCGGTCCGGCTCGGCCCGGCGGTCCGGCTCGGCCCGGCGGTCCGGCTCGGCCCGGCGGTCCGGCTCAGCCCGGCTGTCTGGAGGCCCGCAGGAACTCCCGCAGGATCCGCTCGCCCGCCAGTACGCCCCGCTCCGGCAGGGCGGCGATCCGGGGGGCCGTCCACATCGTGTCCGCCAGCTCGCCGTGGCCGGGGCGCCAGCCCCGGTCCGCGGCCAGCAGCAGATCGGCGTCCAGCAGGGAGTCCCCGGCCGCCAGCGTCAGCTCCGCGCCGGTCCTGCGGGCCACCTCCCGGACCGCCGCGCTCTTGGTGAGCGGCCGCGGTACGGCGTAGATCTTGCGGCCCTGGAGCGAGACGGTCCAGCCCCGGTCCTCGGCCCACACCGCCAGCTCCTTCACCCACTCCTCGGGCAGCAGCTCGCGCTCGACGACGAGGTAGGTGAACAGGTCCTCGGCGACGCGGTGCTTGCGCACCCAGACCGGGTCGGCGGAGCGCACCAGATGCTCGTGGACCTCGCTCAGCGGCGCGCACTGCTCGGCGAGCCGGGCCTGCACGGCCGTGTGCCAGCCGGCGTCGGTGACCCCGTCGACCAGCAGATGGCCGCCGTTCGCGCAGATCGCGTACTTCGGCGGCGGGCCGGGCAGGTTGATGCGCTGGTACTGCTTGCGGGTCCGGGTGGTCGTGGGCACGAAGACCGCCGCGTCCCCGAGATCGGTCAGCAGCTGCCCGGCCGTCTCGGTCATGTACGACAGAGGCCTGCTCTCGTGCACCTCCACGCACAGCAGCCGGGGCGCCCGCGCGTCCGGCATGGTCAGCGCGAGGGCCGCCGAAGAGTAGATCAGCGTGCGGTCGAGGTCGCTCGCCACCAGCACCGGCATCAGACGTTCACCGCCTTGCCGTCGGCGCCCGTGGCGCCCCGGGTGTACTTCGGGTGGATCAGCCCGACACAGGTATACGGCAGCCCGCCGACCTCCTCGACGGGGACGCCCCGCTGCTCGGCGAGCAGGCGCACATGGTCCAGGTCGGCGCCGGCGCCCTCGCGGGCCAGGATCTTCCAGGGCACCCGGCGCAGCAGCACCCGGGTGGTCTCGCCGACGCCCGGCTTGACCAGGTTCACGTCGTGGATGCCGTACTCCTCGCTGATCCGCTCCACCGCCCGCCAGCCCTCCCAGGTCGGGGTGCGGTCCTCGGCGAGCAGTTCCTTCACCGCCGTGTCCACGCCATCGGCGACCTCCGGGAAGCGGGCCGCGACGGAGTCGAGGAAGACCCCGGAGACATCGGCCGCGGCCAGCTCGCGGTAGAACTTCGCGCCGTGGAAGTCGTCCGGGCCGACCAGGTCGGCCCGCAGGACGGTACGCGAGATCAGGCCGGAGACGGTGGAGTTGAGGCAGGCCGACGGGATGAGGAAGTCCTCGCGGGTGCCGTAGGTGCGCACGCAGGAGCCCGGGTCGGCGAGCACCGCGATCTCCGGGTCGAACCCGGTGATGCCCTCGGCCGCCTCGAACTCCGCTATGGCCTGGGCGAGTTCCCGGGTGATGGCGCCCTTGCCGGTCCAGCCGTCGACGAAGACGACGTCCCGGGGGTCGTGCCGGTCGGCGAGCCAGCGCAGCGCGTTGGCGTCGATCCCGCGGCCGCGCACGATCGACACCGCGTAGTGCGGCAGCTCGAGCCCGTGCCGGAACTGCGCCCAGCGCCGCATCAGCACGCCGACCGGGGTCCCGGCGCGGGCCAGCGAGACCAGGACCGGGCGGGGTGAGCGTTCGGCGATGACAGTGTCGGTCACCACGCCGACCGCCTGGGCGATCCGGGCCGCCGAGGCGTCCAGGGCGGTGTGGAACAGCTCCTGGTACTGCGCGCTGGGCTGGTACTCCACCGGCAGCGACTCGGCGTAGTGCGCGCCGCCGCTCTGGATGGCCTCCTCCCGCTCCTCGGTCGGGGCCTCCAGGGTGACGTCGGAGAGGTCCTGGAGCAGCCAGCCGACCTCCTCCGGTGCGTACGAGGAGAAAGCGGGGCCGCGGAGGGGCTCGGGCAGCATGGCCGGCCTTTCGGGAGCGTGCGGTGCGTACGACGGGACGACCGCGAGCAGGACGTGCGGAACATGGGCGGCGAGGCGGGCCAGCAGGCCGTCGGGCGCGTGCAGGGCCGGGGTGTCGGCGACGGAGTCGACCACGGCCACGACGGCGTCGAAGCCGGCCCCGGCGACGTTGTAGGCGTAGCGCTCGCCGGGCCCGTCGGCCGGGTCGTCATGGGCGGGGAAGGCCAGCCGGGTACGGATCGCGTACCCGGGGTCGTCCACCGCGAGGACGGGCGAGCGGGTGGTGGTGGAGAACCGCACCTCGGCAGCGGTGCCCCGCTCCAGCTCCCGGGCGAGGCGCAGCGGGGCGTACATCAGCTCCTCGAAGCCGAGCACGAGCACCCGGCGGGCGCCGGCGGGCAGGGCCTCGGCGACGCGCGCGGCCATCGCGGGCAGCGCGGCGTCGAGACGGGCCCGGTGGGCGGGCGTGAAGCCGTGCCGCCCGCCGTCGGGGAGACCCTGCGGCCAGTGCAGATCGACCCGGCTGACCTGGGGCGCCCCTGCTGCCGCCGGGTGGGCGCGCTCCGCCGCCTCGTGGTCGGCCACCAGCCGCCGCCCCTTCTCCAGCACGTCCGACGGCAGCCGTACGACCCCGGACGCGGCGGCGACCAGATCCACCCGCGCCCCGATCTCCGCGGCGAACCGCTCCAGCCGCCCGGCGTCCTCGGCCGACCGCATGTCGACGAGCGCGACCACCACGTACCGCTGCCGCGGATAGCGCTCATGCAGGTCACGGATAGTGTTCAGCACGGTGTTGCCGGTGGAGAACTCGTCGTCGACCAGCACCAGCGGGCCCTGTCCCGCCAGCAGACCGGGGTCCTCCGGCAGCAGCAGGTGGGACGTGGCGTGCGAGTGCGCCTCCTCGAAGCCGCCCGCGCGGGCGGCCCCGGCCACCGGCCGCCGGGTGGAGTGCAGATACGGCGCCGTGCCGAGCCCGTCGGCGACCGCGTGGCCCAGGCCGGTCGCGGTCTCCGCGTAGCCCAGGACGACCGCCGCGGCCGCCTCGGCCGGGGAGAGCAGCTCGGCGACCTTGCGGCCGAGCCGGACGCCATGGCCGTACACCACCGTCGGCGACTGCGGGACGTGCTTGCCGAGGACGTGGGACACCAGCAGATGGGCCCGCTTGGGATTGCGGCGCAGGGCGAGGCCCAGCAGGGCGCGCAGCCCGTCGTCCCCCTCGAGTTCGACGCCGAGCCGCTCCGCGACCCAGCTGCCGGACCAGATGCCGTCGTTCACTGCCTGATTCATGCATTCCTTGGACATGTCGAAGGCTCAGCCGGGTATGCCCGCGGCGAGCAGCTCCACGAAACCGACGTCCTCGTTGGCGACGCCGAACACCTCGGCGCGCAGCAGGGTCCGCTCGGCCCAGGCGCGGTGCGGCTTCACCTCGTTCATCTTGTTGGTGTAGGCCGAGCGAAGTACACCCCCGCCGCCGCGTTCCGGCCGCAGGATGTCCTGGGCGTCGCTGAACTCCTCGTGGCTGACCACGGACAGCGCGTGCACGGGGAGCACATGGGAGGGGTGGATGCAGGTCTTGCCGAGCAGGCCGTTGGCCTGGTCGAGGGAGATCTCGCGCAGCAGTCCGTCCATGGCGTGCTCGATCAGCCTCTCGCGCAGCTCGACGGCCTGCACCTCCAGGAAGGGGCTCTGCCGCAGCTGCGGCTTGAACATGCGCTCGGAGGCGCGGAAGTACTCCCAGACCGGTCCGGTGACGGTGAAGCCGGTGCCGTCGGCCCGGCCCAGCATGTTCACCACGTCGGCGATCACCGAGGCGACGATCTGGACGTCGTAGGCGGTCATGTCGGGGGCGCGGCGCAGGCCGTAGGAGGAGCAGAAGTCGGTCACGCCGAGGCGGAGGGCGAGGACCCGGTCGCGGAACTTGTCGACGGCGCGGAAGATCCCCTCCAGGGTCTCCACCCGGCTCTCGCGGTAGAGCAGCTCGGGGGATTCCAGCACCGGCATGGCGAACAGCCGGCGGCCGCTTTCGGCCTCGGCGGCGGCCAGGGCCTCCAGGAAGGGCAGCCCGCGCTCCTCGGTGAATTTCGGCAGCACGAACCCGGACAGCAGCCGCACGGACGCGCCGAGGCGGCGGACCAGGGCGGGTATCTGCTCGGGGGTGCGGACCCGGATGAACAGCAGCGGCGGCTCCACGCCCGCCCGGGCGTCCAGCTCGGCGAACTGGCGGACCAGGTTGTCCTCGCCCGCCGGCACGTCCGCGTCGTCGATCGAGTCCTCCAGGCAGAGCACCATCGACACCACGCCGTTCCCGGCCTGCTTGAGGATGTCGTCGGCGAGCCGGGGCCGGGTGGCCGGGCTGTACAGCGTGGCGCCCAGGGCGACGGCGAGCAGCCGGGCCGGGGAGTCGGCGGTGAACGCGCACGGCTCCTGGTGGAAGAGGCGCTCCCGCACCTGTGGGGCGATGTGCCCGAAATGACGCATTGGACTCCCCAGGGCTGCGAGCCGAGTCTCTGAGTTCGGTAAAGGGTGGCCGGTAATAGTACGTACGGGGTCGTGTCGGGGGTTCCCGCCGGGCATGAACTTCCGGTAACTCCCCCATGTCCGCCGCAACACCCCCGCATTGTCGTGACCAGGACCGAGAGGGCAGGATGACCGCATGACGCACGCGATGCTGAAGGGGTCGAACGTCCCGCTCGAGGCCACCACGGTGCGCGCGGTGCTGCGCTGGACCCCCGGAACGGGGGTCCCGGACGTGGACGCCTCCGCGCTGCTGCTGGGCCCCGACGGCCGTGTGCGCTCCGACGAGGACTTCGTCTTCTACAACCAGCCCCGGCACCCCTCCGGGAAGGTGTGGCGGCTGGGCAAGAAACGGGTCACCGACGGGCTGACCGACACGATCCAGGCGGATCTCTCCGGGGTCGAGCCGAGCGTTGGCCGGATCGTGCTGGTCGCCTCCGCGGACGGCGACCGGTTCGACCGGGTGCCCGGCCTGAGCATCCGGCTGTACGACGCCTCGGTGGCCGACGCCGAGCCGCTGGCCGTGTTCGAGATCAAGCCGGAGACCGGCGCGGAGACGGCGCTGATCTGCGGCGAGCTGTACCGGCGCGGGGAGGGCTGGAAGTTCCGCGCGCTGGGCGAGGGCTACTCCAACGGGCTGAAGGGGCTCGCCACGGACTTCGGCATCTCGGTGGACGAGTCGGAGGCGGAGCCGGAGCCGGCCGCCTCCCAGCCGCTGCCTCCGGAGCAGCCGACCTCGGCGGTGCCGCAGCAGCCGCCCGCGTACGGCTACCCGCAGCCGATGAGCCCGCCGCCCGGCCCCCCGGCGTACGCCGGAGCCTTCCGGCTGCCGCCGCAGGGGCCGCAATTCATCGGACGGTGACCTACACCTTGCTCTTGTAGCCCCGCCCCCACTGGAGTCCCCAGCCGTACAGCCGGTCCAGCTCGCCCTGGAAGCCGTACACGAACTTCACCTCGCGCCGGACGATCAGCTCGTCCTTCACGTTCTCGATCATCACCACCGCGCAGGAACGGGCCTGGGGGTGGCGTTCGTCGAGGCTTATCTCGATGCGGGGGCCGTTGCTGGGGTACAGGGTGACGATGGCGTGGGTACGGTCGAACGCCGGCGTCTGGTCGTAGATGTAGACGAAGACCAGCAGCCGCTTGATGGCGTCCCGGTGGTCGAGATTGACGTACATCGTCTCACCGGACGCCGAGCCGAACCGGTCGTCGCCGCTGAGCTTGATGTACGGCGGTGCGTTGACGTCGCCGAGGTAGTTGCCCAGCGGCTGGACGACCCCCTTGGTGCCGTCCGTCAGCTCGTACAGACAGCCCAGGTCGAGGTCGACGTCGACCATGCTCTGGCCGTGACCCTGCACCTCCGGCGGCCGCAGGGCCCGGAAGGGGTGCCGCAGCAGGCTGGTGCCGCCCTGGGTGTCGAAGTCGGAGGTGCGCATCCGCCAGGTGAGGTTGACGCGCAGGTTGCCGGTGGCCGCGCCCTGCTTGTTCAGGGACACCGCCGGGTGCCGTTTGCTCAGCTCGATCGCGTTGGTCGCCGCGCTGCCGGAGTCGAAGTCGGCGGCGCGCCCGCCCAGCAGTCCGTCGAAGAAACCCATTCCCGCCCCCAGGTATGCAGCTGTGCACAGACGCCGTCGGGGCGGCCGACCACGTCGGCCGCCCCGCTCAGAGCGTTCCTCACCGGCCGGGGTGTCACACCCCGGAGGAGAGGGCCGCCTTGTCGTCGGAGTCGCCGGAGCCCTCTTCCGCGGCCGCGAGGGCGCGGTTGCGGCGGACGGACGACCAGAACGACCAGGCGATCAGGACCACACCGATCAGGCCGGTGATGACCTCGTTGATCTCGTACTGGATGGTGACCATGAGGATCACGGCCAGCGCGCCGATCGCGTAGTGGGCGCCGTGCTCCAGGTAGACGTAGTCGTCGAGGGTGCCCTGGCGGACCAGGTAGACCGTCAGCGACCGCACGTACATCGCGCCGATACCGAGGCCCAGGGCCATCATCACGATGTCGTTGGTGATGGCGAAGGCGCCGATCACACCGTCGAAGGAGAAGGACGCGTCCAGGACCTCCAGGTAGAGGAACATGAAGAACGCGGCCTGGCCGGCCAGCAGCACCGCCGACTTCTGCTTGCCGGTGCGGGCGGCCTCTTCCTCCTCCTCGTGCTCGCGCTCCTCCTCTTCCTCCAGCTTGTCCTCGAAGTAGCCGGAGAGACCGCCGACGATCATGTACGTGATCAGGCCGGCGATGCCGGAGATCAGGACCGTCTGCGCCTTGTCGACGTGCACGCCGCCGTGCTGGTGGGCGTGGGTGGCGAAGGTGAAGGAGGTGATCAGCAGGACGATCAGGGCGATGCAGACCGACAGCATGTCGACCTTGCCGAGCTTGGCCAGGGGCCGCTCGATCCAGCGCAGCCACTGGATGTCCCGGTCCTCGAAGATGAAGTCGAGGAAGATCATCAGCAGGAACATTCCGCCGAACGCGGCGATCGCCGGGTGGGCGTCGGTGACCAGCTGCTGGTAGCGGTCCTTGTCGGTCAGGGCGAGGTGGACCGCGTCGTACGGGTTGAGCTTGGCGGTGATCGCGACGATGACGACCGGGAAGACCAGCCGCATGCCGAAGACCGCGATGAGAACGCCGACCGTGAGGAAGATCTTCTGCCAGAAGGCGTTCATCTTCTTCAGGATGCCGGCGTTGACCACCGCGTTGTCGAAGGACAGCGAGATCTCCAGGACGGCCAGGATCGCGACGACCCCGAAGGCCTCCCACCCCCCGTAGAAGACCGCGGCGACCAGGCCGAGCGCGGTGACCGCGAACGACCAGCCGAAGGTTTTCAGAAGCACTGGCTACCCAATCGTGTGCGTACGGGGCTCCCCCGCGCCGTACTCGGCTTTGCTAAACGTTGACCTGAGTCTAGAGGGGCACCCTACCCGTGACAGTGACCAGGGCAACCCTCACGGAAAAGCCACAGCACGCGACCGGAACGGGACCGGCCGGCTACGAGACGTTCACACCGAAGTCGAGAGCGATGCCCCGCAGGCCCGACGCGTACCCCTGACCGACCGCGCGGAACTTCCATTCGCCCTGGTAGCGGTAGAGCTCGCCGAAGATCATGGCGGTCTCGGTGGAGGCGTCCTCACTGAGGTCGTACCGCGCCAGCTCCTGCCCGTCCGCCTGGTTCACCACGCGGATGAAGGCGTTGGAAACCTGGCCGAACGTCTGGCCCCGCTCCTCCGCCATGTGGATGGAGACCGGGAAGACGATCTTCTCGCAGTGCGGGGGCACCTTGGCCAGGTCGACCAGGATGGACTCGTCGTCGCCCTCGCCCTCACCGGTGAGGTTGTCACCGGTGTGCTCCACCGAGCCCTCGGGGCTCTTCAGCTGGTTGTAGAACACGAACCACTCGTCGCCGAGCACCCGGTTGTCCGCGCCGCACAGCAGCGCGCTGGCGTCCAGGTCGAAGGGTGCGCCGGTGGTGGAGCGCGCGTCCCAGCCGAGTCCGATCATGACGTTGGTGAGGTTCGGTGCGGCCTTGGAGAGGGAGACATTGCCCCCCTTGGCGAGCGTGACGCCCATGCTGTTGGTCCTCCCCTGCTGCTGCTTGTCTGGTTGTCCTGCACGTCCGGCGCCGACCGTAAACGGTGCGGCGCCGGATCGGGAGCGGCTCTGCGTCAGACGTTGACGCCGAAGTCCTGGGCGATGCCGCGCAGCCCGGAGGCGTAGCCCTGGCCGATGGCGCGGAACTTCCACTCCGAGCCGTGCCGGTACAGCTCGCCGAAGACCATGGCGGTCTCGGTGGAGGCGTCCTCGCTGAGGTCGTACCGGGCGATCTCCTGCTGGTTGGCCTGGTTCACGACGCGGATGAAGGCGTTGCGGACCTGGCCGAAAGACTGCTGGCGGTTCTCGGCGTCATAGATCGACACCGGGAAGACGATCTTGTCGACGTCGGCCGGGACACCGGCCAGGTTGACCTTGATCATCTCGTCGTCGCCCTCGCCCTCACCGGTGAGGTTGTCACCGGTGTGCTCCACCGAGCCGTCGGGGCTCTTGAGGTTGTTGAAGAAGACGAAGTGCTGGTCGCTGATGACCTTGCCGGAGGTGTTCAGCAGCAGCGCGCTCGCGTCGAGGTCGAAGTCGGCGCCGGTCGTGGTGCGCACGTCCCAGCCCAGACCGACGTTGACCGCGGTCAGGCCCGGGGCCTCCTTCGTCAGCGATACGTTGCCGCCCTTGCTGAGGCTGACTCCCACGAGTCCTCCATGTGGTGTCCAGGGGCGGGGAGCCCCGTCGTGCTTCGGATATGGGATCAACGTGCCGATCCTAGTGACGGGTTCCCGCCCCCCGCAGACCCTGGACCCCGACTTTCGAAGGTGTCGGACCGGGGGTCCGCCGGATCAGAGGGTGTCGAGCGCCTTCACGTAGTCGTTCAGGTCACGGGCGTCCGGCAGGCCGTTGACCACGGTCCACCGCACGACGCCCTCCTTGTCGATGATGAAGGTGCCCCGGACGGCACAGCCCTTGTCCTCGTCGAAGACGCCGTAGGCGCGCGAGACGTTGCCGTGCGGCCAGAAGTCGCTCAGCAGCGGGTACTCCAGGCCCTCCTGCTCGGCGAAGACGCGCAGGGTGTGGATGGAGTCGTTGGAGACGGCGAGCACCTGGGTGTCGCGGTCGGAGAACTTCGGGAGGTTGTCACGCAGCTCGCACAGCTCACCGGTGCACACACCGGTGAAGGCGAACGGGTAGAAGAGCAGGACGACGTTCTTCTCGCCCCGCAGCTCCGAGAGCTTCACGGTGCGGCCGTGGTTGTCCTTGAGCTCGAAATCGGGCGCCTTGTCGCCGACCTGGATCGCCATCGTCGTACATCCCTTCGGTGAGCTGTTCGGGTGAGCACAGCGGACGCTCGGGTCCACCCTACGCAGCGATCACCGGGGGCTCCGGACGGGCCGGGGCGAGATCCGGCCCGTCCGGGGTGACCTCAGGTCACTTCTTGGACTTGGTCGCCTTCGGCGTCGCGAGTCGCGAGCCGCTCCAGTCCTTGCCCACACTGACGCTCTTGGCCGCCGTCAGGCCGGCCGTCGAGGCGGCGTCCTGGATGTCGCTCGGCTCCACATACCCCGATCGGCCGGTCTTCGGCGTCAGGAGCAGGATGGCGCCGCCTTCTTCGATGTACGTGGTGGCATCCACCAGCGCATCCGTCAGGTCGCCGTCGTCGTCACGGAACCACAGCACAACGGCGTCGGCCACGTCGTCGTAGTCCTCGTCCATCAGGTCGCCCTGAATGGCTTCCTCAATGGCCTTGCGGAACTCCTGATCGACGTCGTCGTCGTAGCCGAGCTCCTGGACCACCTGCTCGGGCTGGAACCCCAGCCTGGCGGCAGGGTTCGTCCGCTCCTCCGCGTGGTCCGCGGTCGCGCTCACGGGTTGCCTCCTGATCATGTCTTGGGAATAACTCAGCCACGCGCGTGCGCGAAGCATTGGCCGTAGTCCACACGGGCGGGACGGATCGCGCAAGTACCCGGCCGACGGGACCGCCGAAACGGTGACGATCCGGGCCGTGTCGACGCAACCTCTGGCAGCGTATCCCGCCTCCACGTGAGCCACACCACACCGATGTGCCCGGTTTGCGAGGTTCGGAACCATCCATCAGCGCCCCCCTCGAACAACTTTGCCGATCACATCACACCCCGGGCGTATCGTTGCGTTTTGACCGGTGGAGATGACGTACGCCTCCCCGAGGTACACGATGGGGACGGTGCAGGCACGAGTGACATATCGGCCCTCTGACAGGTAAGGAACAGCGTGGCTTCCGGATCCGATCGCAACCCGATCATCATTGGCGGCCTTCCGAGTCAGGTTCCTGACTTCGATCCCGAGGAAACCCAGGAGTGGCTCGACTCCCTCGACGCCGCGGTGGACGAGCGCGGCCGGGCGCGGGCCCGTTACCTCATGCTCCGGCTGATCGAGCGGGCCCGCGAGAAGCGCGTGGCCGTGCCGGAGATGCGCAGCACGGACTACGTCAACACGATCGCCACCAAGGACGAGCCGTTCTTCCCGGGCAACGAGGAGATCGAGCGCAAGATCCTCAACGCGACCCGCTGGAACGCGGCCGTGATGGTCTCCCGCGCCCAGCGCCCCGGCATCGGCGTCGGCGGCCACATCGCCACCTTCGCCTCCTCCGCCTCGCTCTACGACGTCGGCTTCAACCACTTCTTCCGCGGCAAGGACGACGGCCGCGGCGGCGACCAGATCTTCTTCCAGGGCCACGCCTCCCCGGGCATCTACGCGCGCGCGTACCTGCTCGACCGGCTCAGCGAGCGGCAGCTCGACGGCTTCCGGCAGGAGAAGTCGAAGTACCCGGACGGCCTGTCCAGCTACCCGCACCCGCGCTCGATGCCGGACTTCTGGGAGTTCCCGACGGTCTCCATGGGCCTCGGCCCGCTCGGCGCGATCTACCAGGCGCGGATGAACCGCTATATGCACGCGCGCGGGATCGCGGACACCTCCGCGTCGCACGTGTGGGCGTTCCTCGGCGACGGCGAGATGGACGAGCCGGAGTCGCTCGGCCAGCTGTCCATCGCCGCCCGGGAGGGGCTGGACAACCTGACCTTCGTGGTCAACTGCAACCTCCAGCGGCTGGACGGCCCGGTGCGCGGCAACGGCAAGATCATCCAGGAGCTGGAGTCGGTCTTCCGCGGCGCCGGCTGGAACGTGATCAAGCTGATCTGGGACCGCACCTGGGACCCGCTGCTCGCGCAGGACCGCGACGGGGTGCTGGTCAACCGGATGAACACGACCCCGGACGGCCAGTTCCAGACGTACGCCACCGAGTCCGGCGCGTACATCCGCGACCACTTCTTCGGTGACGACCTGCGGCTGCGCGCCATGGTCGAGAACATGACCGACCACCAGATCCTGATGCTGGGCCGCGGCGGTCACGACCACCGCAAGATCTACGCGGCGTACAAGGCGGCCCTGGAGCACCAGGGCCAGCCGACGGTCATCCTCGCCAAGACGGTCAAGGGCTGGACGCTGGGTCCGAACTTCGAGGGCCGCAACGCGACCCACCAGATGAAGAAGCTGACGGTCGACGACCTCAAGCGCTTCCGTGACCGGCTGCACCTGCCGATCTCCGACAAGGAGCTGGAGTCCGGCCCGCCGCCGTACTACCACCCGGGCCGGGACTCGGAGGAGATCCAGTACATGCACGACCGCCGCCGGGAGTGCGGCGGCTATGTGCCGACCCGGGTCGTCCGCTCCAAGCCGCTCCCGCTGCCGGACGACAAGGCGTACGCGACCGTGAAGAAGGGCACGGGCCAGCAGTCCATCGCGACGACCATGGCCTTTGTGCGCCTGCTCAAGGACCTCATGCGGGACAAGGAGATCGGCAAGCGGTTCGTGCTGATCGCGCCGGACGAGTACCGCACGTTCGGCATGGACTCCTTCTTCCCGAGCGCGAAGATCTACAACCCGCTGGGCCAGCAGTACGAGTCGGTGGACCGCGAGCTGCTGCTCGCCTACAAGGAGTCCCCGACCGGCCAGATGCTGCACGACGGCATCTCCGAGGCTGGCTGCACGGCCTCCCTGATCGCGGCGGGCTCGGCCTACGCCACGCACGGCGAGCCGCTCATCCCGGTCTACGTCTTCTACTCGATGTTCGGCTTCCAGCGCACCGGCGACCAGTTCTGGCAGATGGCCGACCAGCTGGCGCGCGGCTTCGTCCTGGGCGCGACCGCCGGCCGTACGACACTGACCGGTGAGGGCCTCCAGCACGCGGACGGGCACTCCCAGCTGCTCGCCTCGACCAACCCGGCGTGCGTGGCGTACGACCCGGCGTACGCCTACGAGATCGCGCACATCGTCAAGGACGGCCTGCGCCGGATGTACGGCGGCGACGAGGAGCATCCGCACGGCGAGGACGTCTTCTACTACCTGACCGTCTACAACGAGCCCATCCAGCACCCCGCCGAGCCGGCCGACGTGGACGTCGAGGGCATCATCAGGGGCGTCCACCGGATCAGCGCGGGCACGGAAGGCTCGATCCCGGCGCAGATCATGGCGTCCGGTGTGGCGGTGCCGTGGGCGCTCGAGGCCCAGCGGCTCCTCGCCGAGGAGTGGAACGTCAGGGCGGACGTCTGGTCGGCTACCTCCTGGAACGAGCTGCGGCGCGAGGCCGTGGAGTGCGAGGAGCACAATCTGCTGCATCCGGAGGAGGAGCAGCGGGTGCCGTATGTGACCCGGAAGCTCAGCGGCGCCGAGGGTCCGTTCGTGGCCGTGTCCGACTGGATGCGGTCGGTTCCGGACCAGATCGCGCGGTGGGTGCCGGGCACGTACCAGTCGCTCGGCGCGGACGGCTTCGGCTTCGCGGACACCCGGGGCGCGGCGCGCCGCTTCTTCCACATCGACGCCCAGTCGATCGTGGTCGCGGTGCTGACCGAGCTGGCCCGCGAGGGCAAGGTGGACCGGTCCGTGCTGAAGCAGGCCATCGACCGGTACCAGCTGCTGGACGTCTCGGCGGCGGACCCGGGAGCGGCGGGCGGCGACGCGTGACGCGGCGCTGAGCGGCGGCGATTCGGCCAAGGGCGGTGGAGTTCGATTCTCCACCGCCCTTACCTTTTCTTTACGATGCGTTCATGGAGCAACGGGCGGCAGCGGCACGGCTTTCGGCGCAGGCGCGGTGGGAGAGGCGCACCGAACGGCCCTTGCTGGCGCTCGCGGTGGCCTTCGCCGTCGCGTACGCGGTGCCGATCGTGGACGGCTCGGCGGGCTACTCGCTGACGTCTGTGTGCACGGCCGTGGAGTGGGTGGTGTGGGCGGCGTTCGCCACCGACTACCTGGTGCGGCTGGCCCTGGCCCCGCGGCGGCGGGAGTTCGTCCGGCGGCACTGGCCCGACCTGGGCGCGGTGATACTCCCGATGCTGCAACCGCTGCGGTTGCTGCGGCTGGTGGCGACGCTGCTGCTGGTGGGGCGGCGGGCGCGGATGGCTCCGCAGATCCGGCTGACGACGTATGTCGTGGGCTCGGTGATCGGGCTGCTGATGTTCGGGTCGCTGGCGGTGCTGTCGGTGGAGCGGGACTCGCCGCACGGGAACATCAAGACGCTGGGTGACGCGGTGTGGTGGTCGTTCACGACGATGACGACCGTGGGGTACGGGGACCACGCGCCGACGACGGGGCTCGGGCGGATGATCGCGGTGGGGCTGATGCTGTCCGGGATCGCGTTGCTGGGTGTGGTCACGGCGAACATCGCGGCGTGGTTCATCTCGCGCTTCGAGAAGGACGACGTGGAGGAGCGGCGCCAACGGGAGGCGCTGGCCGCGCTGACCGAGGAGGTGCGGCTGCTACGGCTGGAGGTGGCGCGGCTGAGCGCGGAGCGGAGAGAAGAACAGCGGCGCTGAGGCGCGGTAAGGGGCGCGGGCCCCGTAAGGGGCGCGGGGAACTGCGCGACCGGCCAGACACGGACCCGCACCCGGCGACGGTGAAGCACCCCCACGGCGGGAGGCCGAAGCGGACGCGCCCCCGGCGACGGTGAAGCAGCCCCACGGCGACGGACCGAAACGCCCCGCCCCCGGCGACGGCGAAGCACCCCCACGGCGACGGACCGAAACGCCCCGCACCCGGCGACGGGACACGCACCCCCCGCCAAGCCGGCGGCAGCCCAGCGCGCGCAGCCCCCTCCGCAGCGCGCGCCACGGCCCGCCGTCCTCCCATGCCCTGCGGAGGACGTGACCCACTGTGACCTGGGGCGCGCACCCAGGGCGAGCGATCTTTAGCGGAGTCACCCTGATAGGGGAACTCCGCCGCTCACTCCCCCCGCCGGAAGCACGTCAGATGTGCCCCACGCCCCCGCCGGCCTCCGCGTTCGCGCCCCGCTTGGTGAGCAGCGCGACCAGCACGGCGAACGCCGCCACCCCGGCCGCGACCAGCGCGGCCAGGCTCATACCGGAGATGAAGGTGTGATGGGCGACCTCGGCGATCTTCGCGGCGACCGGCGCCGGGGTGCCCTTGGGCACCGGGGCGACGCCCTGCTGGACGGCCTCGGCCACCTGGTCCAGCTGCCGCTGCGGCAGCTTCGGCAGGCCCGCGTCCGCCCAGTTCCCGGCGAGGGTGCTGTCGACCTTGGAGGCCATCACGGCGCCCAGCACGGCCGTACCGAGGCTGCCGCCGACCTGCATCGCCGCCTGCTGGAGGCCACCGGCGACACCGGCCAGCTCCAGGGGCGCGTTGCCGACGATGACCTCGGTGGCGCCGACCATGACCGGTGCCAGGCCGAGGCCGAGCAGCACGAACCACAGGGCCAGCGGTCCGTTGCCGGTGTTCTCCTTCAGCGTGGAGACGCCGTACATGGCGAACGCGGTGATCGCCATGCCGCCGGCCAGCGGGATCCGCGGCCCGAACCTGCTGATCATGGCTCCGGCGAGCGGCGAGCCGACGATCATCATGCCGGTCAGCGGCAGCAGGTGGAGACCCGCGTCGATCGGGCTCATGCCGTGCACGTTCTGGAGATAGAAGGTGACGAAGAACAGGCCGCCCATGAACGCGATGGCCATCAGCATCATCAGCACGACACCGGCGGACAGCGGCACCGAGCGGAACAGCGCCAACGGGATCAGCGGCTCGGACACCCGCCTCTCCCAGACGGCGAACAGCGCGAACCCGACGACCGCGACGACGATGAACAGCCAGGTCCGGCCGGCGCCCCAGCCCCAGGCCGGCGCCTTGATGAGCGCCCAGACCAGGCAGAACATGGCGCCGGAGAGCAGCGCGATGCCGAGCAGGTCGAAGGAGCGGGGTGCGTTCTCGGCGCGGTGGTCCCGCAGGATCAGCAGGCCGAGGAGGAGGGCGAGCGCGCCGATCGGCAGGTTGATGAAGAACACCGACTGCCAGCTGACGTGCTCGACGAGGACACCGCCGAGGATCGGGGCGCCCGCGGTGGACGCGCCGACCACCGACCCCCAGATGCCGATGGCCATGTTGAGCTTCTCGGCCGGGAAGACGGCCCGCAGCAGGCCGAACGCGGCCGGCATCAGCAGCGCGCCGAACAGCCCCTGGAAGACCCGGAAGGTCACCACGGCGCCGATGCTGTCCGACAGGCCGATGGCGGCCGAGGCGGCGGCGAAACCGGCCACGCCGATCAGGAAGGTGAGCCGGTGGCCGAAGCGGTCGCCCAGCTTTCCGGCGGTGATCAGCGAGACCGCGAGCGCCAGGAAGTAGGCGTTGGTGACCCATTGCAGCTGGGCCCAGCTCGCGTCCAGATGCTTGCCGATCGCGGGGTTGGCGATGGCCACGATGGTGCCGTCGAGGGCCACCATCATGACCCCCACGGCGACGGTCATCAGGGTGAACCAGGGATGGCCGCGCAGGCCCGCGGGCGGCGCCGGCTCCGCCGGGGCTGCCGGTGCGCCCCCCGGCCCGGTCGCGTCGATGGTGGTCCGACTAGTCATACCGACGAGGTTAGTGACAGTCGCTGACAATTGACAATCGGCCTCACTAGTCGGCAACTGACACGTCGCCGCCGCATAGGCTGAGCCGGACGGACATGCACCGAGGAAGGCCAGATGGAGACCCTGCGCGAGCGAAAGAAGCGGCGGACCCGGGAGGCGCTGCTGCGAGCGGCTCTCGAACTGTTCACCACGCAGGGTTACGAGCGCACCACCGTGGACGAGATCGCCGAGGCCTGCGAGGTCTCCCAGCGGACCTTCTTCCGCTACTTCGCCGGCAAGGAGGACGCGGCCTTCGCGGTGCAGGAGATGGCGGAGGCGCGCTTCGCCGAGGCCGTCCGCGCGCGCCCGCCGCACGAGGCGCCGCTGGAGGCGCTGCGCCAGGCGGTCCTGGAGGGCTGGGACGGGATCCGGGAGACGGTCGAGTCGGCCGTACCGGTGGAGCTGTATCTGCGGATGTACCGCACGATCGACTCGACGCCCGCGCTGCTCGCCGCGCATCTGGCGCGCTCGGCGGCCACCGAGGAGACCATCGCGCGGATCCTGGCCGACCGGGAGGGCGTGGACGTGGACACCGACCCCCGGCCGCGGCTGGCGGTGGCGGTGTTCGGTGCGGTGATGAGGGTCACGGACCGGCAGTGGTGTGCCGGCGACGACTTCAGCCTGGAGTCGATCCGCGCGCTGACCTCGTCCTACCTCGATCAGGTGGGCCCGGCGCTCACCGGGAACTGGCGCGCCCCGCAGGCCGGTTGACGGCCGGTGCGGCGAAGGGGAGATCATCCGCGCGGCGGCCCGGAGATCATCGGCACGGGAATGCCCTGATCATCGGCGCGGTGGGCCTCAACTGTTCGACTCCTGCCGAAACGTGAGACCTGTCACTCGGTTACCCCGAGACCCTCTCGTTCTCCTAGTGTGTCCTCCCAGTGACTTCCTTCGACACCTCCCCGCCCCTCAACGTCTGGCGCGCCCTGCTCGCGCTGGCCGTGGTGTTCGTGATGCTCGCGACCACCGGCTGGACCGCCCTGCACAGCCACCGGAAGCCGTCCGCGCTCCAGGCCTCGCGCACCGCGTGGCAGCACGGCCGGCTGCACGGCGCCCGGCTGCCGGACCCCGAGGCCGGGCCCGCGCCGCTCGCCCGGTTCTTCTCCTCCGTCGACGCCGCGGACCGCGACCGCCTCGCCCACCGCTACCCGCTCGCGGTCGGCAACATGAACGGCGCCCCGGTGGACCTGCGCTACCGCGCCAACCGCATCGCGCTGGAGCAGGCCCGCAGGGCCGAGCAGAAGCGCATGCACGACAGCCGGCTCAGCACGGCCGGGCAGCAGGACGCGGGCCGCCGGATGCACCGCTACGAGTCCCTGCTGGAGCCCGGCCGGCACATCCTCGCCTTCGACCCCGAGGGCTCGGGCCGGATCGCCGAGGTGTTCGGCGACCTCGACCACGCCCAGCGGATCTCGGTCGTCGTCCCCGGCGTCGACACCGACCTGCTCACCTTCCAGAAGACGTACCGCCCCTACAGCGCCCCGGTCGGCATGGCGACGGCGCTGTACGCGGCGGAGCGCGCGGCGAGCCCCGCGACGCGTACGGCCGTGATCGCCTGGGCCGACTACACCGCCCCCGACGGCCTCGGCATGGACGCGGCCACCGGGCGGCGCGCCGCCGAGGGCGCCCTGCGCCTGAACGCCCTGCTGCGCGCCCTGCCCGGCCGCGCCCCGGTGGCGATGTTCTGCCACAGCTACGGCTCGGTGGTGTGCGGGGTGGCCGCCCATGAGATGCCCGGCCGGGTGTCCGACATAGCGGTGGCCGCAAGCCCCGGCATGCGGGTCACCGGCGCCTCCCACCTGGGCACCGAGGCCCGGATCTGGGCCATGCGGGACGCCACCGACTGGATCCAGGACGTGCCGTACCTGGAGCTGGGCGGACTCGGACACGGCGCCGACCCGGTCTCCGCCGGCTTCGGCGCCCGGGTGCTGTCCGCCCGGGACGCCCAGGGACACGCCGGCTACTTCCAGCCCGGCACCGACAGCCTGCGCAACCTCGCCGCGGTGGGGGTGGCCGCGTACCCCGCGCTGAGCTGCGCACAGGACGACGACATGTGCCGGGCCGGGTTGCCCGGCACGACGACCGCCGGACGCGCGTAGAGACAGCAGGAAGTGCGGTCTGCGCGGGTGGCGACGGAGGAGCACGTGCCGCATACGATGAGCCGCATGGGTGACGTACTGGCGGGTTTTCATGCCGTCTGGGAGTTCGAGTCCGACTCCGTGCTCATCCGTTACGAACGGGGGATTCGGACTCCGAAGCTGTTCCAGGCCCTCGGCGAGCGGCGGATCCCGCTCGCCGCGGTCGAGGATGTGACGCTCGCACCGGGCAGACGCGGCACCGTCGTGCTGCGCCTGGTGCCGCGCCCCGGCGCCGATCCGCTGATGGAGGCGGCCGACGGGCAGTTGAAGGAGGGGGCCGATCCGTACCGGCTGGTGCTGCCGGCCGCGCGGGAGACCCTTGCCGAGTCCTACGCCGACGAGCTGAAGGGGCTGCTGACCGGGTCCGGGCCCGCCGACCGCCATCTGGTGGCCGCGCCCGAGGCGCCGCTGCACTTCAAGGCGTACGACGCGAAGGTGTCCTTCGACGGGACGTCCGTGCAGTTCCGGTGGTCGTGGGCGGGCGCGTCCTCGGCGAAGTGGAAGGCCGGCGACCAGAGCTTTCCGGTGACCGGCATCAGCGGGGTGGAGTGGCGGTCGCCGGAGGCGTTGGAGGGCTATCTGCGGCTGCGCACCGCGGGCTCCACCGATCCGGTGCAGCCCGACCAGGACCCGGCCGCGGTGGTCTTCGGCCGGGGCTACGGGCCCGTGCACGAGTCGTTGCCGTTCGCCGCGGCGGTGCTGGCGGCGATCCGCTCGCGCGGGGCGGCGGCAGTCGCCGCCACCACCGCGCGGCCGGACCCGGCGGACATCGCCGAGCGGATCCGGCATCTCGGCGAGCTGCACCGGGCCGGACTGGTCACCGACGAGGAATTCGCCGGCAAGAAGGCCGAGTTGCTGGCCGAGTTGTAGCTACTCCCGGCCCGCGGAGGCGAAGGACATGTCCGGGTAGCGGTCGCCCGCGACCTTGCCCGCGATCGGCTCCAGCCGGGCCAGTTCCTCGTCGGTCAGGACGAGCGAGACGGCCGCCACGTTCTCCTCGACCCTGCCCGGCTTGCGGGTGCCCGGGATGGGGACGACGGGCATGCCCCAGGCCGTGGCGCGCTGCTGGACCCAGGCCAGGGCGACCTGGGCGGGGGTGGCTCCGCGGGCGTCGGCGATGGCGCGCAGCGGGTGCAGCAGGGCGGCGTTGGCGGAGGCGTTGGCCCCGGTGAAGCGGGGCTGCCGGCGGCGGAAGTCGTCGGCCGTGAGGTCCTGTTGGGCGTCGGTGAAGGCGCCGGTCAGGAAGCCGCGGCCGAGCGGGGAGTACGGCACCAGGGTGACGCCCAGCTCGCGGGCGGCCGGCACCACCTTCGCCTCGATGTCCCGGCTGAACAGGGACCACTCGGACTGCACGGCCGCGATCGGGTGCACGGCGTGTGCGGCGCGCAGCTCGCCGGCGGTGACCTCGCTGAGGCCGAGATGCTTGACCTTGCCCTCGCGGACCAGCTCCGCCATCGTGCCGACGGTCTCCTCGATGGGGACGTCCACATCGCGGCGGTGCATGTAGTAGAGGTCGATCACATCGGTGCCGAGCCGCTTCAGGCTGGCCTCGACGGCCTCGCGGATGTACGGCGCGTCGTTGCGGATGATCCGCCGCGTCGGGTCGTCCGGCGGGATGGTCAGGGCGAACTTGGTGGCGATGACCACCTCGTCGCGGTGGTCCCGGAGGAACGGCGCGAGGAAGCGCTCGTTCTCACCGGCGCCGTAGACGTCGGCGGTGTCGTAGAGCGTGACGCCGAGTTCCAGCGCCCGCTCCAGCGTCGCCCGCGCCTGTTCGGTGTCGGTGGGGCCGTATCCGAAGCTCATGCCCATGCAGCCGAGCCCCTGGACGCCCACCTCCGGCCCCTGCGCGCCGAGCCGTGCCGTCGGAATCCTGGCGTCGGTCATCGAGTGGTCCCCTCCGTGGCATAGAAGCTGATCTTGCGGTCGAGTACCGCGAGTGTGTCGTGCAGTTCGGTGATCCGGTTGAGCACGTCCTGGCGGGTCGCCTCCAGCAGCGCCTGCCGCTCCGCATAGGTGCCCTCGCCCTCGCGCACCAGTTCCGCGTACCTGACCATGTCCGCGACCGGCATCCCGGTCAGCCGCAGCTTGGTCACGAAGTCCAGCCAGTCCAGGTCGCGGTTGCGGTAGCGGCGCTGGCCGGTGTGGGAGCGGTCGACGTGCGGCATCAGGCCGATCCGCTCGTACCAGCGCAGGGTGTGCGCGGTGAGGCCGGTGAACTCGGCGACCTCGCTGATCGTGTAGCGGTCCTGGCCGTCGGGCCGGGGGTGGCGCCGTGGCGGGGCGGAGCAGATGTCGGCGTGGGGGGCGCGCTGGGGGGCCGCTGGCGCGGTCTGCATCACCGTCATGGCCCCCACGCTATGACCTTGGAGTGCACTCGAAGCAAGCGGCTCCGGTGAGAAATCCGCAGGACACGATCATCGGTCGTTGATTAGCGTGCGCGCCATGAGTCTCGTACGGCGGGCCCGGCCCGAGGACGCCACGGAAGTGCTGCGGCTGCGGCAGGTGATGATCGACTCGATGTTCGAGGCCGGCGGCGGGCCGACCGGCTGGCACTCCGCGTCCCTTCCGGGTCTGCGAAGCCGACTGGCCGAGCCGGACGGGGAGTTCGCCGCCTTCGTCGTGGACCACCCGGACCGGCCGGCGGCGCTGGCCGCGCTGGCGTGCGGGACGGTGGAGTACCGCATCGGACGCTCCGGGAACCCGCACGGCCGGGTCGGGCACGTGTTCAGCGTCGCGACCGATCCGGACGCGAGGCGGCGCGGGTACGCGCGCGCGTGCATGGAGGAGCTGCTGGAGTGGTTCCGGTCCCAGGAGGTGCGGCAGGTCGATCTGAACGCGTCCGCGCAGGCCGAGCCGCTGTACGCGGCGCTCGGCTTCGTCCGCAAGCCCGACCCCTCGATGCGGCTGGAGCTGTGAGCGGCATAGGCTCGCCGGCATGTCGTTGCAGAGCCTGGCACTGATCGAGAACTGGCCCGTCCCGACCGCGGCGGCGGGCGTCGTACGAGCCGACGGGACCGTCCTCGGGACGTACGGCCCCGAAGCGCACCGCTTCCCGCTGGCCTCGGTGACCAAGCCGCTGGCGGCCTACGCGGTGCTCGTGGCGTACGAGGAGGGCGCGATCGAGCTGGACGAGCCGGCCGGGCCGCCCGGGTCGACCGTCCGCCATCTGCTCGCCCACACCTCCGGGCTGGCCTTCGACGAGCACCGGATGACGGCGCCCCCCGGCGACCGCCGTCTCTACTCCAACGCCGGCTTCGAGCAGCTCGGGGACCATGTCGCCAAGGCGACGGAGATCCCCTTCGCCGAGTATCTGCGCCAGGCCGTGCTGGAGCCGCTGGGCATGACGTCGACGACGCTGGAGGGCTCTCCGGCGAAGGACGGCGTGTCCACGGTCGGGGACCTGCTGCGCTTCGCCGCGGAGGTGCAGGCGCCGCGGCTGCTGGACCCGCGCACGGTCGCCGAGGCGATGAGTGTGCAGTACCCGGGGACGAAGGGGGTGCTGCCGGGCTACGGCCACCAGAACCCCAACGACTGGGGTCTCGGCTTCGAGATCCGCGACGCCAAGTCCCCGCACTGGACGGGCGCTTCCTCCTCGCCGCGCACCTTCGGGCACTTCGGCCAGGCGGGCACGTTCCTGTGGATCGACCCCGCGGCCGGGGTGGCGTGCACCGCGCTGGCCGACCGGCCCTTCGGCCCCTGGGCGGTCGAGGCCTGGCCGGCGTTCACGGACGCGGTGCTGACGGAACTGCGCGGCGCCTGACCGTCAGTCGGCCAGCTCCCACACCAGCAGCTCGGCCCGGGACGCGGCGAGTGCCTCCAGGTTCTCCGCCCGGGTGATCCGGGCCGAGTCGCCGGCGTGCAGGGTCTCCCCCGCCAGCGCCACCTCGCCGCGCACGACATGGACGTACACCTGCGCGGCGTCCGGTACCGCCGTCCGCCCGCCCGGCTCCAGCCGCCGCACGTGCAGCGTCGCGCCCGCGGCCGGGACCGCGTAGGGCGTGGCGTCGGCGATGCCGGGGACGACCCGGTAGGAGGGCTCGCCGCCCGGCTCCCGGGGGCTCAGCCACATCTGGACGAAGGTCAGCGGGCGGTCGGTGTCGTTGCGTTCCACATGGCGGACGCCCGCCGCCGCGCTGAGGTGCTGGACGTCGCCGGGGCGGACCGTCGTCCCGTGGCCCGTGGAGTCGCGGTGGGTCAGCTCGCCCTCGACCACCCAGGTGACGATCTCGGTGTGGCTGTGCGGATGCTCGTCGAAGCCGGCGCCGGGGGCGAGCCGCTCCTCGTTGCAGGCGACGAGCGGGCCGAAGCGCAGGTTGTCGGGGTCGTAGTGCGGGCCGAAGGAGAAGGCGTGCCGGGAGTCGATCCCGGCCTCCGCGTCTCCGCCGCGGTAGCGCTCGGCGGCGCGCCGTACGTCCATCACGCCCCTCACGGTAGCCCCCGGCACGGGCCTCCCCGAGGCCCACCCCGACCCGGCGACGCACGTCCACGTCCGGATAAGGCAGTCTTGTCCCCGTGCCCGAACCCGAATCCCACCGCAGCGACCCTGCCGCACACGCCGTCCACCAGCACTCCGCGACCCTGAAGCGACTGGAGAAGTCCTCCGGGAGTCTCGCCGCGCAGGCCATCGCGCGGATGGACGAGACCCTGCCGTGGTACCGGGCCATGCCCCCGGAGAACCGTTCCTGGATCGGACTGGTGGCCCAGGCGGGCATCGCGGCCTTCACCGAGTGGTTCCGGCACCCGGACGCCCCGCAGGCCATCTCGACCGATGTGTTCGGGACCGCCCCGCGCGAGCTGACCCGGGCCATCACGCTGCGGCAGACCGTGGAGATGGTGCGCACCACCATCGAGGTCATGGAGTCGGCCATCGACGAGGTGGCGGCCCCCGGGGACGAGAACGTGCTGCGTGAGGCGCTGCTCGTGTACGCCCGGGAGATCGCCTTCGCCACCGCCCAGGTGTACGCCCAGGCCGCCGAGGCACGCGGTGCCTGGGACGCGCGGCTGGAGTCCCTGGTCGTCAACGCCGTACTGAGCGGGGAGGCCGACGAGGGGGCCGTCAGCCGGGCCGCCGCGCTCGGCTGGAACTCCCCGGAGCATGTGTGCGTGGTGCTCGGTACGGCGCCCGACGGGGACAGCGAGCTGACCGTCGAGGCCATCCGGCGGGCGGCGCGGCACGCCAAGCTCCAGGTGCTCACGGGGGTCCTCGGGGACCGGCTGGTGGTGATCGCGGGCGGCAGCCCCCATCCGCTCGCCGTCGCCAAGTCGCTGATCGGGCCGTACGCGGCCGGGCCGGTGGTGGCCGGGCCCGTGGTGCCGGACCTGCTGGCCGCGACCCGGTCCGCGCAGGCCGCCGCCGCGGGGCTGAAGGCCTGTTCCGCCTGGCAGGACGCGCCGCGGCCGGTGCTGGCCGACGACCTGCTGCCGGAGCGCGCGATCGCTGGTGATCCCAGCGCCCGCGAGCAGTTGGTGGAGGAGATCTACAGACCTCTGGAGGAGGCCGGTTCCGCTCTCCTGGAGACCCTGAGCGTCTATCTGGAGCAGGCGAGCAGCCTGGAGGGCGCTGCCCGGATGCTCTTCGTTCACCCGAACACCGTGCGCTACCGGCTTCGACGTGTGACTGACGTCACCGGTTGGTCGCCTTCCGATGTACGATCCGCGTTCACGCTGCGGATCGCGCTCATCCTCGGGCGTCTGGCCGATGGCGAACCTCAGTCATAGGGTTTTGTCGGGGGCCCACAAAAGCCCTTCGTGTTCTTCGTCCCTGTCCCCACGGGCGGCCGTGCCCGTCCCCAAGAGAGAGTGTGAGAGTGCTCGTACTCGTCGCTCCCGGCCAGGGCGCCCAGACGCCCGGCTTCCTGACTCCCTGGCTCGAACTGCCCGGTGCCGCTGACCGCGTCGCCGCCTGGTCGGACGCCATCGGCCTGGACCTTGTGCACTACGGCACCCAGGCCGACGCCGACGCCATCCGGGACACCGCGGTGGCCCAGCCGCTGCTGGTCGCCGCCGGGCTGCTGTCCGCCGCGGCACTCGGTGACATCTCCGAGATCGCGCCGGGCGCGGTCGCCGGTCACAGCGTCGGTGAGATCACCGCCGCCGCCTTCGCGGGCGTTCTGGACGACGCGGCCGCGCTGGCCCTGGTCCGCAAGCGGGGTCTGGCCATGGCCGACGCCGCCGCGATCACCGAGACCGGTATGTCGGCGCTGCTCGGCGGCGACCCGGAGACGTCCGTCGCGCACCTGGAGAAGCTGGGCCTGACCCCGGCGAACATCAACGGCGCGGGCCAGATCGTCGCCGCGGGCACGCTGGAGCAGCTGGCCGCGCTGAACGAGGACAAGCCCGAGGGCGTCCGCAAGGTCGTCGCGCTGAAGGTCGCCGGCGCCTTCCACACGCGCCACATGGCGCCCGCCGTGGAGACGCTGGCCAAGGCCGCCGCGCAGCTGTCCCCGGCGGACCCGAAGGTGCCCTACGTCTCCAACAAGGACGGGCGGACCGTCGCGGCCGGCGCCGAGGTGCTGGAGCGGCTGGTCGGCCAGGTCGCCAACCCGGTGCGCTGGGACCTGTGCATGGAGACCTTCAAGGAGCTGGGCGTCACCGCGCTCATCGAGGTGTGCCCGGGCGGCACGCTGACCGGACTGGCCAAGCGTGCGCTGCCCGGCGTGAAGACGCTGGCCCTGAAGACCCCCGACGACCTCGACGCGGCCCGCGAGCTCATCTCCGAGCACGCAGGCACCGGCGCCTAAGGAGCCGTACATGGCGAAGATCAAGCCCAGCAAGGGCGCCCCGTACGCGCGCATCCTCGGTGTCGGCGGCTACCGGCCGACCCGGGTGGTGCCCAACGAGGTGATCCTCGAGACGATCGACTCGTCCGACGAGTGGATCCGCTCGCGCTCCGGCATCGAGACCCGGCACTGGGCGAGCCCCGAGGAGACCGTCGCCGCGATGGCGATCGAGGCCTCCGGCAAGGCGATCGCGGACTCCGGTATCGCCGCGCACCAGATCGGCGCCGTGGTGGTCTCGACCGTCTCGCACTTCAGCCAGACCCCGGCCATCGCCACCGAGATCGCCGACAGGCTCGGCACGGACAAGGCCGCCGCCTTCGACATCTCGGCCGGCTGCGCGGGCTTCGGCTACGGCCTGACGCTCGCCAAGGGCATGGTGGTGGAAGGTTCCGCCGAGTACGTCCTGGTGATCGGCGTGGAGCGGCTGAGCGACCTGACCGACCTGGAGGACCGCGCGACGGCCTTCCTGTTCGGCGACGGGGCCGGCGCGGTCGTCGTCGGCCCCTCCCAGGAGCCCGCGATCGGTCCGACCGTGTGGGGCTCCGAGGGCGACAAGGCCGGCACCATCAAGCAGACCGTCCCCTGGGACCGGTTCCACATCGGTGACGTGTCGGAGCTGCCCCTGGACAGCGCGGGCAACATCAAGTTCCCCGCGATCACGCAGGAGGGCCAGGCGGTGTTCCGCTGGGCCGTGTTCGAGATGGCGAAGGTCGCCCAGCAGGCGCTGGACGCGGCCGGGATCAGCGCGGACGACCTGGACGTCTTCATCCCGCACCAGGCGAATGTGCGGATCATCGACTCGATGGTGAAGACTCTCAAGCTGCCGGAGCATGTCACGGTCGCCCGTGACATCCGCACCACCGGCAACACCTCGGCCGCCTCCATTCCGCTCGCTATGGAGCGGATGCTGGCGACCGGGGAGGCGAAGAGCGGCGACACCGCGCTCGTCATCGGATTCGGGGCGGGTCTCGTGTACGCCGCCACGGTCGTTACCCTCCCTTAGGCACTCCGTGCCGGATCTTGTGGTCCGACTCGGGGACAACTGCCACCAACCGTCTGGATTATCGAAGAAGGAGCGCCCGACATGGCCGCCACTCAGGATGAGATCGTCAAGGGTCTCGCGGAGATTGTGAACGAGATCGCTGGCATCCCGGTTGAGGACGTCCAGCTGGACAAGTCCTTCACCGACGACCTGGACGTCGACTCGCTGTCCATGGTCGAGGTCGTCGTCGCCGCCGAAGAGCGCTTCGACGTCAAGATCCCGGACGAGGACGTCAAGAACCTCAAGACCGTCGGCGACGCTGCCGACTACATCCTCAAGCACCAGGCCTGAGTCACCTCTTAGGCAGTCAGGCTGCTGGCCCCGCCACCCGGCGGTGGCGCCGTCGAATCCCGTATCCGTTGGAGAAAGAATTCCCGTGAGCCCGACCAATCGCACCGTGGTCGTCACCGGTATCGGCGCAACCACACCGCTGGGTGGCGACGCAGCCTCGACATGGGAGGGCCTGATCGCCGGCAAGTCCGGCGTCAAGCCTCTGGAAGAAGACTGGGCGGCCGACCAGGCCGTCAAGATCGCGGCCCGGGTCGCCGTGGAGCCGACCGAGGTCATCCCCCGCCCGCAGGCCCGCAAGCTGGACCGCTCGGCGCAGTTCGCGCTGATCGCGGCTCAGGAGGCCTGGAAGGACGCGGGCTTCACCGGCAAGGCCGGTGAGGACGGAAGCGTCGACCCGGACCGGCTGGGCACCGTCATCGCCTCCGGCATCGGCGGTGTGACCACGCTCCTCGACCAGTACGACGTGCTGAAGGAGAAGGGCGTCCGCCGCGTCTCCCCGCACACCGTCCCCATGCTCATGCCGAACGGCCCCTCGGCCAACGTGGGCCTGCTCGTGGGCGCCCGCGCGGGTGTGCACACGCCGGTCTCCGCGTGCGCGTCGGGTGCCGAGGCCATCGGCTACGCCATCGAGATGATCCGCACCGGCCGGGCCGACGTCGTCGTCGCCGGTGGTACGGAGGCGGCCATCCACCCGCTGCCGATCGCCGCGTTCGGCAACATGATGGCGATGTCCAAGAACAACGACGACCCGCAGGGCGCCTCGCGTCCCTACGACACCGCCCGCGACGGCTTCGTCCTCGGCGAGGGCGCCGGTGTGCTGGTCCTGGAGTCCGCCGAGCACGCGGCCAAGCGCGGGGCGCGGGTCTACGCGGAGGCGGTCGGCCAGGGCATCTCCGCCGACAGCCACGACATCGTGCAGCCGGAGCCCGAGGGCCGCGGCATCTCCGCCGCGCTCCAGCACCTGCTGGACAACACCGACCTGGACCCGGCCGAGATCGTGCACGTCAACGCGCACGCCACCTCGACGCCGGCCGGTGACGTCGCCGAGCTGAAGGCGCTGCGGAAGGTGTTCGGGGACGACGCCGACCACATGGCCGTGTCCGCGACCAAGTCGATGACCGGTCACCTGCTGGGCGGCGCGGGCGGTATCGAGTCCGTCGCGACCGTGCTGGCGCTGTACCACCGGCTGGCGCCGCCGACGATCAACGTCGACAACCTCGACCCCGAGGCCGAGGCCAACGCGGACGTCGTCCGCGGTGAGGCGCGCAAGCTTCCCGTCGAGGGGCGCATCGCCGCGCTGAACGACTCCTTCGGGTTCGGCGGTCACAACGTGGTGCTGGCGTTCCGTTCCGTGTGACGTCGCGTCAGCCGAAAGCGGCCCGGTCTCCGTGGGGAGACCGGGCCGCTCGCTGTTCGGGGGGTCACACCACCTGGTGCAGCCAGCGCACCGGCGCGCCCTCTCCGGCGTACCGGAAGGGCTCCAGTTCGTCGTCCCAGGGCTTGCCGAGGAGCTTGGCGATCTCCGCCTCCAGGTCCGTCTCGCCCCGCTGGCTGCGCAGCAGGGCGGCGCGCAGCCGGTCCTCGGGGATGAGGATGTCTCCGTGGATGCCGGTGACGGCGTGGAAGATGCCGAGGTCGGGGGTGCAGCTGTAGCGCTCGCCCTCGGCGGTGGGGCAGGGCTCGGCGGTGACCTCGAAGCGGAGCAGGTGCCAGCCGCGCAGGGCCGACGCGAGCTTGGAGGCGGTACCGGCCTGGCCCTGCCAGGAGAACTCCGAGCGCCAGGTGCCGGGGGCCGCGGGCTGCCGGATCCAGTCGAGGTTGACGCGGGTGCCGAGCACCCCCGCGACCGCCCACTCGACGTGCGGGCACAGCGCGCGCGGCGCGGAGTGCACGTACAGAACTCCACGTGTCGTCACCGGAACCTCCGGGCAGAGCGGGACATCTTGCGGACTGGCTGGCGGCAGTGGCACGACGGCCGCGTTGATGGCGAGGCTACCCTGCGGCGGCGCAAGGAGTGTGACGTACCGTCGGTCCCGGTGCCAGGAAACCTCTGCCATTCACCCAGGGGGACGCTTGTACGGGTGCGGACCGTTCCAGGGGGCCCGGCCGGGAACCCGCACGCGTTGTTATGGGGGGAAGCACCGGGAATGCACCGGATCCGACGACGAGGGGATCACCAGGGATGCGGAAGGGAAGCAGCCGTGCGCGGGCCGCTCTCGCCGTCGTGGCGGCCGCCGTGCTGGGGGTCGCCGGGTGCGATGCCGGGGGCGGGAGCGCGCCGGGGCCGGAGGTGACCAAGGCGCGTGCCGAGCCTCCGCGGTGGGACCGCAGCCCCGCGTCGATCGCCGCGGTCGGTGACTCCATCACCCGCGGCTTCGACGCGTGCACGGTGCTGTCGGACTGCCCGGAGGTGTCCTGGGCGACGGGCAGTGACGCGAAGGTGGACAGCCTGGCGGTGCGGCTGCTCGGGGTGACCGGGGCGGCGGAGCGCAGCTGGAACTACGCGGTGACCGGTGCCCGGATGGCCGACCTGCCGACGCAGATGGCCCAGGCGGCGGCCCGGGCCCCGGAGTTGGTGACGGTGATGGTGGGCGCGAACGACGCCTGCCGTGCGTCGGCGGCGGCGATGACCCCGGTGGCCGACTTCCGCGCGGACTTCGAGAAGGCGCTGCGCACCCTGCGCGCGGCGCGGCCGAGGGCACAGGTGTACGTGGCGAGCGTGCCGAACCTGAAGCGGCTGTGGTCCGAGGGCCGCACCAGTGCGCTGGGCAGGCAGGTGTGGCGGCTCGGCATCTGCCCGTCGATGCTGTCGGACGCGGACGACCTGGGCAGCGTGGCCACCGCGCGCCGGGACCGGGTGCAGCAGCGGGTGGTGGCGTACAACAAGGTGCTGAAGGAGGTGTGCGCCGCGGACCTGCGCTGCCGCTTCGACGACAACCAGGTGTTCGACTACGACTTCGGCACCGGCCAGCTCAGCCAGTGGGACTGGTTCCATCCCAGCAGGGACGGGCAGGCGCGGCTGGCCGAGATCGCCTACCGCACGATCACGGCCGTCACCTAGGGTTTCCCACATGAGTGAACTTTTCGGCACACTTTCCGACGGCACCCCCGTGCACCGCTGGACGCTGGAGCGCGGCGGAGTGCGGGTGCGGGTGTTGTCGTACGGCGGGATCGTGCAGTCGGTGGAGGTCCCGGACCGGGACGGGCAGACCACCGACGTGGTGCTGGGCTTCCCGGACCTGGACGGCTATCTGAGTCACCCGGGACCGTACCTCGGCGCGCTGGTGGGGCGGTACGCCAACCGCATCGGGGGCGCCCGCTTCCCGCTCGACGGCCGCACCTACGCCCTGGCGCCGAACGACGCCCCGAACTCGCTGCACGGCGGTGAGCGCGGGTTCGACAAGCGGGTGTGGGAGGTGACGCCGGTTCGGCACGGCGTCCGGCTGAGCCGGGTCAGCCCGGACGGCGAGGAGGGCTTCCCCGGCCGGCTGGAGGTGACGGCGACGTACACGCTCGACGCGTCGGGCGCGCTGCACCTGGCCTACGAGGCGGTCACGGACGCGCCGACCGTCGTCAACCTCACCCATCACGGCTACTGGAACCTGGCCGGCTCGGGCCTTGCCGGCGGGCACGAACTGCGGCTGGACGCGTCCCGGTTCACCCCGGTGGACGCCGGGCTGATCCCGACCGGGGCGTTCGAGGACGTCACCGGGTCCCGCTTCGACTTCCGCAAACCCCGTGAGATCGGTGCGGGCTACGACCACAACTTCGTCCTGGACAAGGGCGTCACCGGCACCCCGCAGGAGGTCGCGGAGCTGCACGACCCCGGCTCCGGCCTCACCCTGACCGTGGCGACGACCGAGCCCGGCCTCCAGCTCTACACCGCCGACCACCTCCCGGACCCGTTCGTCCCCTGCGCGGGCGTGGCCCTGGAGACCCAGCACTTCCCGGACTCCCCCAACCGCCCGGAGTTCCCGAGCACGGTGCTGCGCGAGGGGGAGGTCTACCGCTCGGAGACGGTGTACGGCTTCGGGGTGCGCTGAGCCGGACCCCGCCGGCCGGACACGAAGGCACGAGCCCCGGCCCAGGGGTCAGGTCCCGGGCCGGGGCTGCTCGTGGGGGACTTGTCCCGGATCAGACGTTAATCGGCGCGGTCGGCCCGCGGTCCGCGATCGGGCATCCGGCGGGGATCTCGTACGAACCCTTCACATACGCCCACGACTTCGCCTCCTCGTCGGGCCGGCGCCGGCAGGCACCATGGCGTGGGCCACTTCGGGCACGCGATACTTCCGCCGTCCACCGCACCACGCGCCGCACAGCGACGGAAGGACCGACTCCCGTGCCTGCTCTGCCGTTCCAGCGCTTACGTCTCGGTGTTCTCGGCCTGGGCCTGGGGCTGGCCCTGACGGCCGGGCTGTCCGCCCCGGCCGCGGGCGCCTGCGCCGCGCCCGCCGCCCCCTCCCCCACCGTCGAGGAACAGCGGCTCGACCGGGCGGTCCCGCAGGAGATCCTCCGGCGGTCCGGATTCGACACGGTGGCGGAGGAGTTCGCCGGCGAGCTGGGGCGGGCCCGCTCGTACACCGAGGCCCGCCGCGTCGTCGTCCGCGCGGGGTCCGCGCTGTGGCGGCGGGCCGTGGCGCGGGCGCAGGGGCGGGGGCCCGCGGGCGGGGACCTGGACCGCGCCGACGACCGGCCGCTGTACTGGGCGCGGCTGGGCATGACCCGTGCGCTGCGCCTCTGGGAGCCGGACTTCGGGCTCGACGGCGGCCGGCGGGCGGCACTGCTCGACCGGCTGGAGCGCAGCTCGCGGGGGCAGGACGACATCCGGTATCCCGGCGACCCACGGCTCAGGCGGGTGCTGCTGACCGGCTTCGACCCCTTCACCCTGGACCGGGACATCCGTATCTCCAACCCGTCCGGGGCGGCCGCGCTGGCGCTGGACGGCACGGTGATCGAGACGGCGGACGGCCCGGCACGGGTCGAGACGGCTCTCTTCCCGGTGCGCTGGCAGGACTTCACGGACGGCACGGTGGAGCGGACGCTGCGGCCGTATCTGCCGCGGGTCGACCTGTTCACCACCGTGAGTCAGGGCCGGGTCGGCCGGTTCGACATCGAGCGCACCAACGGGGCCTGGCGGGGCGGCTTCCCGGACAACGACGGCATCGGCCGCACGGAGACCGTCCCGGTCGCCGGCCCGGCCGGCCAGCCGCAGTGGACGACGACCACCCTGCCGTACCGGGCGATCACGTCCGCGCCCACCGGACGGTTCCCGGTGTACGACCACACGGAGGTGACCGAGATCCCGGCCGGTGGCACGGAGCCCGTCGTACGGCCGGACGGCCCGACGCCCGGGTCCACGGCCCGTGCCGGGGGCGGCGGGGACTACCTCTCCAACGAGATCGCCTACCGGGCCACCCTGCTGCGCGACCGGCTGGGCCTGCACGGCACGCTGCCCGGCGGCCATGTGCACACGCCGGTCCTCCAGTTCGGGGCGGGCAACACCGACCCGGCGAACGGGGCGGTCACCGACCCGGAGTTCGAGCGCAACCGGGCGGACATCGTCGCGCAGGTGCGGTCGGTCGTGCGGGTGGCGGTGGAGGCGGCGCCCCCGGTCAGGCGGTGACCTGCGCGGCCTGGGGGTCCTGGGGGTCCTCGTGGTCGCCGGGGCGCTCCTCGGGGCCGTCCTCGGCGTTCTCCTCGCCGAGCAGGTCGCGGGCGAGCAGGGTGGCGCCCGCGACCGCGCCCGGCATCAGGAACACCGCGACGAACGGGACCAGGAAGGCCAGGCCGAGCGGGGTGCCGAAGCCCCAGACCAGCGCCTTGCGGGAGCGGAGCAGGGCGAGCCGGGCGCGCAGCTCCACGCCGCGGCGCTGGAGGGCGACGGCGGTCAGCTCCTCGGTGAGGAAGAAGCCGGTGACGAAGAATCCGGCCACGGGTACGACGGTCTGCCCGACGAAGGGCAGCAGGCCGAGGGCGAAGAGCAGCACGCCCCACAGCCCGGCCCGGACGAGGATGCGCAGGCTGTCACGGCCCGAGATCCACAGCTCCCGCCACAGGGGCAGCTCCGAGCGGGGGGCGGTGCCGTCGGGCGAGACGTCGGCGTCGACCCGCTCCGAGAGGGCCTCGTAGAAGGGCTGGCCGACGAGGAGGGTGACGGCGGTGAAGGTGAGGACCGCGAGGAGGAGGGCGAGGGCGAACAGGACGACGGTCAGGAAGCCACGGAAGAGGCCCTGCCAGGGGCTGGACCAGTCGTCGGCGAAGGGGGTGGCCCAGCCGACGGCGTCCTCGCCCCACAGGGCCAGCGCGAGGAGCGCGGCCGCGTACAGCACCAGGGTGATGAGGCCGGGCAGCAGACCGAAGCCGTAGCTCCGCCGGTGCCGGCCCACCCAGCGCTGGCCCTTCCACAGATGGCCGAATCCCGCCCCCAGCTCACGCATACACCCCACCCTACCGACCCGGCTGCGCCGCACCCGCCGGCTAGGCGTGCAGCATGCGGTGGAGCAGGTCGCGCAGTTTCAGGCGTTCCGTTTCCGAGAGGGCGGCCAGGGGTTCTCGGGCGAAGTGGAGTCCGTCCCGCAGTTCCCGGGCCACCCGCCGGCCCTCGTCCGTGGCCGCCGCGAGCTTGACCCGGCGGTCGCCCGGGTCCGGGCGGCGTTCGACCAGGCCGCGCGCCTCCAGGCGGTCCACGATCCCGGTGACGTTCGACGGCTCGCACTTCAGCTTGTGCGCCAGCTTCCGCATGGGCAGCGGCGCCAGCGCCAGCAGGCTGAGCAGCTTCGCCTGGGCGCCGGTCAGCGCATGGGCGGCGGCGGCCTCGTCGTAGTCCGCGTGGTAGCGGGCGACGACCTCGCCGATGAGATCCACGACGTCCAGGGTCACCTGGTCCGGGCGGGGTGTGTGCGGTGCGGGCATGGCTCCAGCCTACCCCTTTACTTGACAAGCTGAAATATTCAGCTGCACAGTTGTTTCAGTTACTGAACTAAATCCGGAAAGGCCCCCGTCATGATCAACCGCGAATGGCACCTGCTCAGCCGTCCCGTCGGCTGGCCGAAGCCCGAGGACTTCGCCCTGGTCGAGACCGAGGTCCCCACCCCCGGTGAGGGCCAGGTCCTCGTCCGGAACAAGTACCTCTCCGTCGACCCGTACATGCGCGGCCGAATGAGTGCCGCGAAGTCGTACGTCGCCCCCTTCGAGCTGGGCGAGGTCATGCAGGGCGGCGCGGTCGGCGAGGTGGTCGCCTCCCGCGCCGAGGGCCTCTCCGTCGGCGACCACGTCCTGCACTTCCTCGGCTGGCGCGAGTACGCCGTCGTCGACGCACAGCAGGCCGTCAAGGTGGGCCCGGCGGCCGTCCCGGCGGTCAAGGTCGACGCCGAGAGCCACGAGGTGCCGCTGTCGACGTACCTGGGCGTGCTCGGCATGACCGGCCTGACCGCCTACGCCGGTCTGCTGCGCACCGCCTCCTTCAAGGAGGGCGACACCGTGTTCGTCTCCGGCGCGGCGGGCGCGGTCGGCAGCCAGGTGGGCCAGATCGCCAAGCTCAAGGGCGCCTCCCGGGTCATCGGCTCGGCCGGCTCCGACGACAAGGTCAAGCTGCTGGTCGAGGAGTACGGCTTCGACGCCGCGTTCAACTACAAGAACGGCTCCGTCGCGGAGCAGCTGCGCGAGGCCGCGCCCGACGGTGTCGACGTCTACTTCGACAACGTCGGCGGGGACCACCTGGAGGCGGCCCTCGGCGCGCTGAACGTGGGCGGCCGGATCGCGATCTGCGGCATGATCTCGATCTACAACAACACCGAGGCGGCCCCCGGCCCGAAGAACCTCGCCCGGCTGATCCAGACCCGCGGCCGCATGGAGGGCTTCCTGGTCAGCGACCACTACGACCTCCAGCCGCAGTTCGTCCAGGAGGTCGGCCCGTGGGTCGCCTCGGGCGCGCTGAAGTACCGCGAGACGGTCGTCGAGGGCATCGAGAACACCCTGGAGGCGTTCCTCGGGGTCCTGCGCGGCGACAACACCGGCAAGATGGTCGTCAAGCTCTAGGCACTTCTTCACGGAGTTTCCGACATGCGGTAGCTTCTTTCCGAAATCCGCCGTCGATCGTGGGCGCGAGTCACGGCGGACCGAGGAGGAAGACAACCGCATGCCCATTCAGCAGTCCGACGTCCTGTACACGGCTGTCGCCACCGCCGAGAACGGCCGCGACGGCCGCGTCGCCACCGACGACGGCAGGCTCGACGTGATCGTGAACCCGCCCAAGGAGATGGGCGGCAACGGTGCCGGCACCAACCCCGAGCAGCTCTTCGCCGCCGGGTACAGCGCCTGCTTCCAGGGCGCGCTCGGTGTCGTCGCCCGCCAGGAGGGCGCCGACGTCTCCGGTTCGACCGTCACCGCGAAGGTCGGCATCGGCAAGAACGACGACGGGTTCGGGATCATCGTGGAGATCTCCGCGAACATCCCGAACGTCGACGCGGCGACGGCCCGGGACCTGATCGAGAAGGCCCACCAGGTGTGCCCCTACTCCAAGGCGACCCGGGGCAACATCAGCGTGACGCTGGTGTGAGGTCAGTCGTTTCCATCGAGGCAGCCGCACCCTTGGACGTGGGGTGCGGCTGCTCTCTTTCCGGCCTCGTGCAGGCCTTCAGAGCGCCAGCGCCGCCCGGTGCAGCGCCGCCACCAGCCCGTTGTTCTCCGGTGCCGCTCCGGGCGTGAGGGACCTGCGCCGGCGGGTGTAGCCGTAGGCCAGGCCGGTGTGCGGGTCGGCGAAGGCCTGGACGCCGCCCGCGCCCTCATGGCCGAAGGTGCCCGCGCCCAGGAACGGGTGAATGGTGTCCGAGGTCGCCTGGAAGCCGAGGGCGTACGCCTTGTGGGCGCGGAGCACCACGTCGTACCCGACGCAGTGGATCTGGGCCACCTCGGCGAGCGCGTCCGGCTTCAGCAGCGGTGAGCGGTCGTCCACCTCGCTGATCGCCGAGGCGTACATCCTCGCGAGGCCGCGCGCGGAGGCGACCCCGCCTCCCGACGCCGGCCCCTGGGCGCGCACCGGACGGGAGTTGATGTAGTCCTCGGGCGAGACCGGGTCCGGCACGTGCCGGTTGCCGGCGATCGCCATCAGGCTGCGCGGGGCGGGCGGCTGGGCCGCCGCGAGCGCCTGCTGCTCCGGGGTGAGGATCATCGACTGCACCGAACGGAAGCGCGGCTCCTCGGACTCCGGCAGGCCCAGATGGAAGTCCGTGCCGTACGGCGCCCGGATCCGCTCCTCGTAGACCTCCTGGAGCGTACGGCCCAGGACCCGGCGGACCACCTCGCCGGTGAGCGCGCCGATCACCAGCCCGTGGTAGCCGAAGGCCTTCCCCGGCCGCCAGAACGGCCGCTGGTCCGCGAGCCGTTCGGCCATCGCCCGGTCGTCGGCCAGCTCGGCGAGAGAGAACCCGGCGTCGGTCCCGATCACTCCGGCCTGATGTGTGATCAGCTCCCGCAGGGTGACCGACTCCTTGCCCTCGCAGCCGAACTCGGGCCAGTAGTAGGTCACTTTGCGGTCCAGCTCCAGCGTGCCGTCCTGCACCAGGAGCGCGACCACGAGATGCGCGGCGCCCTTGGTGGCCGAGAACACGCCGTAGAGCGAGTCCGCCTCCCCGCCCGCCCAGAGGTCCACGACCCGCCGTCCGTGCACATAGGCGCAGACCTGGCCCTCGTAGTCGGCGCGCTCCCCGGCGACGAAGCGGGCGAACTCCTCGCGCACCGCCTCGAACCCCTCGGCGACCGTGCCGTGGACGGTGATGTCCTGCGTCATCCGCTCTCCTCAACTAGGCCGCTGCCCGGCGCTCCTCCACGGCGGACGGTGTCACCGTTGCCCGGGACGGCGCAAGCGGGAAAGCGGGGCGGCTCAGGTGCACCACCACAGGAAGTGGTTGCAGGTCTTGGTGGGCGTGGGCTGCGGAGCGGGGGCGGAGGTCGTCGGGGCGGTGGTCGGGGTGGCCGGAGGTGGGGAGGCCGGCGCGGCGGAGGTCGTCGGGTCGGCGCCGGGGCCGGGGCCGGTGGTGGCCGACTGCACGGCCCGGTCGCTGACGGAGGCGGACGGGGAGGCCGACTCCTTGTCCTTCTTGGCCTTGGCGGCGGACGCGGAGGCGGAGGGGTCGGGAGAGGCCGAGACACGCGTGCCGTCACGGGCCGTCCGGGCGCCGGGCGCGGCCGGGCCGTCCGTGTGGCCCTGGTCCGCGGGGGACGCGGAACCGTCCGCCGCGGTGCCGTCGGGCGAGGAGGGCGCGTCGGGAGCGAAGGGCGAGAACGGGGCGTCGGTGCCGAGCGAGGCGAGGCTGAGGCCGCCGGCCGCCAGCACGAACCCGGCGGCGACCAGCACGGTACGGCGCCGACGGCGCCGGTGCGCGGCGGCCTTGCGGTCCCGCCGGCTGGAGTCGGCCTCGGCGGGGCCCGCCGTGCCGGCCCCGCGCCCCCTGCGCCGCCCGGCCCGCCCGCCGCCGTCCTCTTCGTCCTCTTCGTCCTCTTCGGCCCCTTCGCCCTCGTAGCCGCCGTCGTAGTCGTCCTGGTACTCGTCCTCGCCCCGCTCGGAAGCGGAATCAGGGTCGGGGTCGGGATCGGGGCCCAGATCGGGGCCCGGGCCGGGTTCCGGATCGGGATGAGCGTACGGCTGCGTCGCGTCGTACGGCTGCGTGGCGTCGTACGGCTGCGTCATGCCGTACTGCTGCTGCTCGTACCGCTGCTGCTCGTACTGCTGGGGTGCGCCGTACGCCGGGTACTGCTGCGGGTACTCCTGCGCACCCGCGTACGCGGCCGACACGTCGGCGGGTACGGCGAGTCGGTCGGCCGGTGTGCCGCAGCCCGGGCAGGCCAGGGCGCCGTTGAGGTGCCGTTGGCACGGGTGGCAGTAGTCCATGACGCGGGAAGACTAGAGTCCGCACGGGTCACGTTCCTAGCCGCCCCTGTGAAGGTTTCGTAGGGGAGCGAAAACATTCTCGAAAGGCTTGTCGAAACCGTTACCTGTTCGACCCATTGACACCCCGACCGCACCGTCCTTACTGTCACGCCAGCATTTCGAACGTGTGACGAAATCTCGAACAGCTGAGGGGCAACTGCCGTGCGCATCACCGGAATCAGCACGCACGTGGTCGGCACGCCGTGGCGCAACCTGACCTACGTCCAGGTGCACACCGACGAGGGGATCACGGGAGTCGGCGAGACCCGGATGCTCGGACACACCGACGCGCTGATCGGCTACCTGAAGGAGGCCGAGACCAACCACATTCTCGGATCGGACCCGTTCGCTGTCGAGGACCTGACCCGCCGGATGAAGTACGGCGACTACGGCCGCGCGGGCGAGATCGTGATGTCCGGCATCGCGGTCGTCGAGATGGCCTGCTGGGACATCAAGGGCAAGGCCCTGGGCGTGCCGGTGTGGCAGCTGCTCGGCGGCAAGGTCACGGACAAGGTGAAGGCCTACGCCAACGGCTGGTACACCACCGAGCGGACGCCGGAGGCGTACCACAAGGCCGCCCAGGGGGTCATGGAGCGCGGGTACAAGGCGCTGAAGATCGACCCGTTCGGCACCGGCCACTTCGAACTGGACCACCAGGAGACCGTGTACGCCGTCTCGCTGATCGAGGCGGTCCGGGACGCCATCGGGCCGGACGCCGAGCTGATGCTGGAGATGCACGGCCGCTTCTCCCCCGCCACCGCCGTGCGGCTGGCCAAGGAGATGGCCCCCTTCAAGCCGGCCTGGCTGGAGGAGCCGGTGCCGCCGGAGAACCTGAAGGCGCTGGAGAAGGTCGCCGCCAAGGTGGACATGCCGGTCGCCACCGGCGAGCGGATCCACGACCGGATCGAGTTCCGGGAGCTCTTCGAGAGCCAGGCCGTGGACATCATCCAGCCCGACCTCGGGCACATCGGCGGCATCTGGGAGACCCGGAAGCTCGCCGCGACCGCCGAGACCCACTACATGCTCATCGCGCCGCACAACGTCGGCGGGCCGGTGCTCACCGCCGCCTCGCTCCAGGTCGGCTTCACCTCCCCCAACTTCAAGATCCTGGAGCACTTCAACGACTTCGCCGACGCGGAGATCAAGAAGGTGGTCAAGGGCGCGCCGCAGGTCGTGGACGGCTACTTCCAGCTGTCCGACGCGCCGGGCCTGGGGGTCGAGCTGGACGTGGACGCGGCGGCGGAGTTCCCGCAGCAGCGGGCGCACTTCGACCTGTGGGCCGAGGGCTGGGAGAAGCGCAACCCGAAGGACGGCAAGTGAGTTCGCAGGTCGTCGTCGAGGCGCCGGGCACCCACCGGGTGGAGGCGCACACCCCGCGCGAGCCCGGCGCCGGGGAGGCGCTGGTGGCCGTGCACGCGGTGGGCATCTGCGGCAGCGACCGCGAGGTGTACCAGGGCAACCGGCCCGAGGGGTATGTGCGCTATCCGCTGACGCCCGGCCACGAGTGGTCCGGGACCGTGCGGGCGGTGGGCGCGGGGGTGCCCGAGGCGCTGGTCGGCCGGAAGGTCGTCGGCGAGGGCTTCCGCAACTGCCAGGTCTGCGACCGCTGCCACGCGGGCGAGACCACGCTGTGCACCTCCGGGTACGAGGAGACCGGGTTCACCCAGCCGGGTGCCATGGCCGCCACCCTGACCCTGCCGGCGCGGCTGCTGCACGTCCTGCCGGACGACGCCGACCTCGGCGCCGCCGCCCTGCTGGAGCCGGCCGCCTGTATCGCGGCCGCCGCGCTGAAGGCGGACGCGCAGCCGGGGCAGCGGGTCGCGGTGGTCGGCACCGGGACGCTCGGGATGTTCGCCGTGCAGTTCCTGAAGGCGATCTCGCCGACGGAGCTGCTGGTGGTGGGCACCCGGCGGGACCGGGAGGCGCTGTCCCGGCAGTACGGGGCCACCGGCTTCCGGCTCCGGGACGAGGAGTTGCCCGACGACTTCGACGTGGTCATCGAGACCGCCGGGTCCGCCTCCGCCGCCCGCACCGCCGCCGGGCTGCTCCGGCGCGGCGGACGGCTGGTGCTCACCGGGATCCCGGCGCCGGGCGCGGACGGGCTCGACCCGACCGATCTGGTCGTACGACAGCTGGAGGTGCACACCGTCTTCGGGGCGCCGCCGGACGCCTGGGCGCACGCCGTGCGGGTGTTCGCGGCCGGACTGCTCGACCCGCTGCCGCTGGTCACGCACGAGCTGCCGCTGACCGAGTTCTCGCAGGCCATCGAGCTGGTCGGGGCCGGTGACCCGAAGGTGGGCAAGGTGCTGCTCCGCCCCTAGCCGTACGCCGGTCAGGGTGAGACCTGACGGCGCCCTGACCGGCGTACCTCCATCGCCCCTTCCCCGCCTTTTTCGTACCCAGAGCCGCGAACCCCGTCCGACATATCGAACATCGCGCACGTCGCGTACCCCGCGTACGTCTCGAACGCCTCACCCGAAGGACACCTTGTGACCGACGCTTCCGCCCCGGCAGCCCGCAGGCCCGGCGAGCAGGTGCTCGCCGCACTCGGCCTGGGCGCGCCCGCCCTCGACCCCGCCGACGCCTCCGCCCACAGCTTCCCGGGCGGCGGCCGCTGGCGCACCGAGATTCCCTCGTGCGAGGGTCCCGAGGCGCTGGCGGTCGTGCTGAAGGAAGCCTCCCGGCTCGATGTGCCGATCCACCGGATCAGCCAGGGCAGCGGCGTGTGGATGCTCACCGACGCCGAGATCACCGAGATGGTGGACGCGACCCGGGAACGCGACATCGAGCTGTGCCTGTTCACCGGCCCGCGCGGCACCTGGGACATCGGCGGCTCGGTGCGGTCCGACTCGCGGGGGGCCGGACTGCGCGCCCGGGGCCACGACGCCGTCGCCGGCTGCCTGGAGGACGCCGTCCGCGCCACCGAGCTGGGCGTCAAGTGCCTGCTCGTCGCCGACGAGGGTGTGCTGTGGGCGCTGCACCAGGCGCGGCAGCGGGGCATCATCCCGGCCGACACCACCCTGAAGGTCTCGGCGCTGATCGGCCCGGTCAACCCGGCCTCGTACGCCGTGTACGAGCGGCTCGGCGGCGACTCCATCAACGTGCCCAGCGATCTGACGCTGGACCACCTGACCGAGATCCGCCGGGTGTCCGGCGCTCCGATGGACATGTACATCGAGGCCCCCGACGACCTCGGCGGCTATGTGCGGATGTACGAGGTCGCCGAGCTGATCCGGCGCGGCGCACCGCTCTACCTCAAGTTCGGTCTGTCCAAGGCTCCCGGCATCTACCCGTGGGGCACCCACCTGCGGGACGTGACCCTGGACACCGCCCGGGAGCGGGTGCGGCGCGGCCGCCTCGCCCTGGACCTGCTCGCCCGGCACGGCGCGGACGGCGACATGGCGCCGCTCGGCTCGCGGCTGCCCGGCACCCTCAACCGCTTCCCGAGCGAATAGCCCGCCGTATCCCGACGGCTGCATCTCAACGACGAGAAGACCAAGGACTGATCACCATGCGCAACCGCAGAGCCGCCATCGCCGCGATAGCCGGAGCCGCCTCGCTCGCCCTGACCCTGACCGCCTGCGGGCAGAGCGGCTCGGGCGGCAGCAAGGAGAAGACCGGTGACGTCAAGGGCGCCACCATCGGCATCGCCATGCCGACGAAGTCCTCCGAGCGGTGGATCAACGACGGCAACGACATGGTCAAGAACCTCCAGGCCAAGGGGTACAAGACCAAGCTGGTCTACGGCGAGGACGACCCGAGCACCCAGGTCTCGCAGATCGAGAACATGATCACGCAGGGCGTCAAGGGCCTGATCGTCGCGGCGATCGACAACAAGTCCCTGAACAACGTGCTCCAGGAGGCCAAGCAGGCCAACATCCCGGTCATCGCCTACGACCGGCTGATCCTCGGCACCAAGAACGTCGACTACTACGCCTCGTTCGACAACGAGAAGGTCGGCACCCTCCAGGGCACCTACATCGTGCACAAGCTCGGCCTGGACAGCGGCAAGAAGGGCCCGTTCAACATCGAGCTGTTCGCCGGTTCGAACGACGACAACAACACCCAGTACTTCTTCGACGGCGCGATGAAGGTGCTCCAGCCCTACATCGACAAGAAGCAGCTGGTGGTCAAGTCCGGCCAGACCAAGCTCAACCAGGTCACCACGCTGCGCTGGGACGGCACCACCGCGCAGAAGCGCATGGAGGACATCCTCACCTCCTCCTACAAGAGCGGCCGGGTCGACGCGGTGCTCTCGCCGTACGACGGCATCTCCATCGGCATCATCTCCGCGCTGAAGTCGGACGGTTACGGCTCCGGCAGCAACCCGCTGCCCGTCATCACCGGCCAGGACGCCGAGCTGGCCTCGGTGAAGTCGATCATCGCGGGCCAGCAGTCGCAGACCGTCTTCAAGGACAGCCGCAAGGAGACCGCGGTCGCGGTGTCCATGGTCGACGACGTGCTGCACGGCAAGAAGCCGCAGGTCAACGACACCAAGACCTACACCAACGGCGCCAAGGTCGTCCCCTCCTACCTGCTCCAGCCGGTGAGCGTGGACAAGACCAACTACGAGGACGTCCTGGTCAAGGGTGGCTACTACACCGACTCCCAGCTCAAGTAACCGGCCCTGACTCCCTACGGATTGAAAGGCACGACCATGGCGGGACCCGTCCTGGAAATGCGCTCGATCGTCAAGACCTTTCCCGGTGTCAAAGCGCTGTCGGACGTCTCACTGACCGTCCGTCAGGGCGAGGTCCACGCCATCTGCGGAGAGAACGGCGCCGGCAAGTCGACCCTGATGAAGGTCCTCTCCGGCGTCCACCCGCACGGCACCTACGAGGGCGAGATCCTCTTCGAGGGGGAACTCTGCCGCTTCAAGGACATCCGGGCGAGCGAGCAACACGGCATCGTCATCATCCACCAGGAGCTGGCGCTGGTGCCGTACCTCTCCATCGCGGAGAACATCTTCCTCGGCAACGAGCACGCCACGCGCGGGCTCATCAACTGGCGGGCGACCCTGCGGCACGCCACCGAGCTGCTGCGCCGGGTCGGACTCGACGAGCACCCGGAGACCCGCGTCGCCGACATCGGCGTGGGCAAGCAGCAGCTCGTGGAGATCGCCAAGGCGCTGTCGAAGGAGGTGAAGCTGCTCATCCTCGACGAGCCGACGGCGGCGCTGAACGACGAGGACAGCGGCAAACTCCTCGATCTGATCCTGGAGCTGAAGAACCAGGGCATCACCTCGATCATCATCTCCCACAAGCTCAACGAGATCCGCCGGGTCGCCGACTCGGTGACGATCATCCGCGACGGGCGTTCCATCGAGACGCTCGACGTGCGGGCCGAGGGCACGACCGAGGACCGGATCATCAGCGGCATGGTGGGCCGCGACCTGGACCACCGCTTCCCCGAGCGCACCCCGCACGAGCCCGAGGAGGGCGCGGCGCCGGCGCTGGAGATCCGCAACTGGACCGTCCACCACCCCATCGACCAGCAGCGCAAGGTCGTGGACGACGTCTCGCTCAGCGTCCGCAGGGGTGAGATCGTCGGCATCGCGGGGCTGATGGGCGCCGGCCGCACCGAACTCGCGATGAGCGTCTTCGGCCGCACCTACGGCCGGTACGCGGGCGGCACGGTCCTCAAGGACGGCGTCGAGATCCGTACCAAGACCGTCGCGGAGGCGGTGGACCACGGCATCGCGTACGTCACCGAGGACCGCAAGCACTACGGCCTCAACCTCATCGACACCATCAACCGGAACATCTCGCTGACCGCGCTGCGGAAGGTCGCCAAGCGGGGCGTGGTGGACGAGCAGGCGGAGCGGCGGGTCTCCGAGGGCTTCCGGAAGTCGATGAACATCAAGGCGCCGACCGTCTTCGAACCGGTGGGCAAGCTCTCCGGCGGCAACCAGCAGAAGGTCGTCCTCAGCAAGTGGATCTTCGCCGGCCCGGACGTGCTCATCCTGGACGAACCCACGCGCGGCATCGACGTGGGCGCCAAGTACGAGATCTACACGGTCATCGACCAGCTGGCGGCCCAGGGCAAGGCGGTCGTCTTCATCTCCTCCGAGCTGCCCGAGCTGCTCGGCATGTGCGACCGCATCTACACGATGGCCGCGGGACGGCTGACCGGCGAGGTGCCCCGGTCCGAGGCCACGCAGGAAGTGCTGATGCGCCATATGACGAAAGACAAGGCGCCCACGGACAACGCAAAGGACGAAGAGGTAACGCGATGAGCACGGACGTCACCGACAAGACCCCGGCCGCCGCGCCGCCGGGCAAGGGCGGATCGGCCGCCGACGAGAGCCTGTTGCAGCTGGTGCTCGGCGGCCTGCGCCGCAACATGCGCCAGTACGGCATGCTGATCGCGCTCGGTCTGATCGTCGTCCTCTTCCAGTTCTGGACCGGCGGCGACCTGCTGCTGCCCCGCAACGTCTCGAACCTGGTGCTCCAGAACAGCTACATCCTGATCCTCGCGATCGGCATGATGCTGGTGATCATCGCCGGGCACATCGACCTGTCGGTCGGTTCGATCACGGCGTTCGTGGGCGCGTTCGCGGCCGTGCTGACCGTGCAGCACCACGTGGCCTGGCCGATCGCCGTGGTGCTGTGCCTGCTGGTGGGCGCCGCGGCGGGCTCCGTACAAGGCTTCCTGATCGCCTATCTCGGCATACCATCCTTCATCGTCACCCTCGCCGGGATGCTGCTCTTCCGCGGTCTGACGGAGATCCTCCTCAAGGGCCAGACCCTCGGCCCCTTCCCGGACGGCCTCCAGAAGATCGGCAACGGCTTCCTGCCCGCGGTCGGCCCGAACACCAACTACCACAACCTCACCCTGCTCCTCGGCCTCGTCCTGGTGGCCGCCGTGGTCTGGCAGGAGGTCCGCGACCGGCGCCGGCAGCAGGAGTTCGCCCTCGACGTGGTGCCGCGCAACCTCTTCCTGCTCAAGCTGGTCGCCCTGGTCGCCGCGATCGTCGCCCTCACCATGCTGCTCGCCAGCTACGACGGTGCGCCGATCGTGCTGATCATCCTCGGTGTGCTGGTGGGCGGCTACGGCTACGTCATGCGCAACTCGGTCTTCGGCCGGCACATCTACGCCATCGGCGGCAATCTGCCGGCGGCCAAGCTGTCCGGTGTGAAGGACAAGCGCATCACCTTCCAGGTGTTCCTGAACATGGGCGTGCTCGCGGCCCTGGCGGGTCTGGTGGTCGCCGCCCGTCTGAACGCGGCCTCGCCGAAGGCGGGCGACGGCTTCGAACTGGAGGCCATCGCCTCCTCGTTCATCGGCGGCGCCTCCATGAGCGGCGGTGTCGGCACCGTGCTCGGTGCCATCATCGGCGGTCTCGTCCTCGGCGTGCTGAACAACGGCATGAACCTCCTCAGCGTCGGCACCGACTGGCAGCAGGTCATCAAGGGCCTGGCCCTGCTGGCCGCGGTCGGGTTCGACGTGTGGAACAAGCGCAAGTCCGGTTCGTAAGTCAGATCGGGCCCCGCCGGAGGAACCGGCGGGGCCCCTCCTTTTACAGGAGCCGCAGTGATGGAACTGAACAGACGCACGGTCATCGCGGGCGCGGCGGCGGCGGGAATCGCCGCCACCTCCCTCGGCCAGGGCACCGCCCAGGCCGCAAGCCGTCCGCAGGACGGCAAGCCGCGGAAGGAGCTCTTCGGCACGCTCGCCGACGGCACCAAGGTGTACCGCTGGTCGCTGGAGAACGGCGGGACCCGGCTGAAGGTCCTCTCCTACGGCGGCATCATCCAGTCCCTGGAGATCCCCGACCGGCACGGCCGGCACGTCAACGTCTCCCTCGGGTACGACAACCTCGACGCGTACGTCAAGGGGACGACCTTCTTCGGCGCCACCATCGGCCGCTACGGCAACCGCATCGCCAAGGGCCGGTTCACCCTGGACGGCACCACCTACCAGCTGTCCGTCAACGACGGCGAGAACAGCCTGCACGGCGGCGCCAAGGGCTTCAACACCAAGGTGTTCGACGTGGAGCCGTTCGTCTCCGGCTCCGACGTCGGCCTGCACCTGTACTACACCAGCGTCGACGGGGAGATGGGCTACCCCGGCACGCTGCGCACGAAGGTCACCTTCACGCTGAACCGGCACGGCGACTGGCGCATCGACTACCGGGCCACCACCGACAAGCCGACCGTCGTCAACCTCACCAACCACACGTACTACAACCTCGCCGGTGAGGGCAGCGGCAGCATCTACGGCCACGAACTCTGGCTGGCGGCGGGCCGGTACACCCCGACCGACAAGGGGCTCATCCCCACCGGCGAGCTGGCGAAGGTCAAGGGCACCCCCTTCGACTTCACCCACCCCAAGCCGGTCGGCCGGGACATCCGCACCGGCCACCCGCAGCTGGTCACCGCCAAGGGCTTCGACCACAACTTCGTGCTCGACAAGGGCGTCACCGCCCACCCCGAGCACGTGGCGACGCTGCGCGACCCCGGGTCCGGCCGCACCCTGAAGATCTACACCGACCAGCCGGGGGTGCAGTTCTACTCGGGCAACTTCCTCGACGGCACCCTGGTCGGCCCCTCGGGTCACACCTACCGGCAGGGCGACGGGCTGTGCCTGGAGACCCAGCACTTCCCGGACTCGCCGAACGAGCCGTCGTTCCCGTCGACCGTGCTGCGGCCGGGGCAGACGTACCGGACGACGACGATCCACCGGTTCAGCGCCTGAAAGCGGCCTCTTCGCGGCTGAGTTGAACGGCTCCGCCGCGGCCCGCGTATCCAAGGGCGGCCCGTGCTCCCCCGCACGGGCCGCCCTTGGACGGAGGTTCCCTTGGCCGGCAACGTCACCTCGTTGTTCCGCGGCACCGGCCCGGTGGACTTCCTTGTGCCGTGCAACCCGTACTTCCCCACCCCGGCCATCTTCGAGGAACTCTCGGCCCGGCTGCACGAGATCCTGGCCTCCGCCCCGAGCGGCGCCGACACCGTCACGGCCGAGCTGTGCGCCCTGCTCCAGCTGCCGCCCGCCTGCGTGGCGATGGGCAACGGCGGCACCGAACTGATCACCTGGATCGACCACCTGCTGGTCCACGAGTCCCTGGCGGTGCCGGTCCCCGCCCTCGGCCGCTGGACCGAGCAGCCGATGGAGACGGGCAAGCGGGTCGACATGTTCCCGCTCCAGGAGGCGAACGGCTTCGCCCTGGACCTCGCCCAGTACGCCGAGTTCATCCGGGCGCGCCGGACCCGGGTGGCGGTGATCTGCAACCCCGGCAACCCCGACGGCGGCGCCGTGTCCAGACAGTCGCTGGTGCGGTTCATGGACGCGATGGCGGACGTCGACCTGGTGGTCGTGGACGAGTCCTTCCTGGAGTTCGCCGACGCGGAGGCCGAGCCGAGCGTGGTCCAGGACGCCATGCTGCGGCCCAACGTCATCGTGCTGCGCAGCCTCGGCAAGAGCGTCGGCCTGCCCGGCGCCCGCCTCGGCTACCTGGTGGCGAACCCGGCCCTGGCCGGCCGTATCCGCGCCATGCTTCCCAAGTGGAACCTCAACTCCCTCGCCGAACACCTGGTGTTCATGCTGCGGGAGTACGGCACCGAGTACGCGCAGGCCCTCCAGCAGATCCGCCGCGACCGGCTGGAGATGGCCGGCCTGCTCGCCGCGCTGCCGGGCCTGACCGTCTACCCGTCCCAGGGCAACTTCCTCTTCGTGCGCCTCCCGGTCGGCGCCGAGGGCACGGTCGTCCGGGACCGCATGCTCGCCGAACACCGGATCCTGGTCCGCGAGTGCGGCGACACCATCGGATCCTCCAGCCGCTTCCTGAGACTCGTGGTGCGCCCCCAGGCCGACGTGCGTCGCCTGGTGTCCGGCCTGGAACAGGTGCTCTACGGGTCCGGGAGGGGAGCCGCCGTACCCGGGCCAAGCACCGGGACCAGCTACAGCTCGGGTACGGCGGCGGTGGACCGGCTGGTCGGCTCGACCAACGGGTCCGGCATACCGGGAGCGGCCGCATCGGCCCGGCCGCTTCCGCCCGCCGCACCCCTTCCGGCCGCCGGCACCGGCATGCCGCTCCCCGCCGCCACCCCACTGGCCGACGGGATGCCGGTGCCTGCGGCGCCTCAGCGGGTGCCTGCGGCGCGTCAGCCGGAACTGGTACCGGGGCCTGCGGTGCGCCAGCCGGAGCTGGCACCGGGGATGCCGATGGCGCCGGCGCCTGCGAGCCCCGAGCCGGTGCTGATGCCTGCGGCAGCCCAGCCGGTGCCGGGGCCGGGGGTCATCCAGCCAGTGGGTATGCCAGCGGCGCCCCAGCCGGTGCCGGTGGCAGCGACAGCCCAGCCGGCGGGGGTGCCTGCGGCGCCCCAGCCGGTGCCGATGCCTGCGGCAGCCCGGCCGGTGGGGGTGTCGGCGGCCATGCAGCCGGTGCCGGGGCCGGGGGCCATGCAGCCGGTGCCGGGGCCGGGGGCCATCCAGCCGGTGGGGATGCCTGCGGCGCCCCAGCCGGTGCCGGTGGCAGCGACAGCCCAGCCGGTGGGGGTGTCGGCGGCCATGCAGCCGGTGCCGGGGCCGGGGGCCATCCAGCCGGTGGGGATGCCGGCGGCGCCCCAGCCGGTGCCCGTGGCAGCCGCGCCCCAACCGGTGCCCGGGGCAGCCGCGCCCCAGCCGGTGCCCGGGGCAGCCGCGTCCCAGCCGATGGGGATGTCGGCGGCCTCCTCATTCGCGCCGGCGCCCGCGGCCTCCCCGCCGATGCCGGTCGCCGCGGCCTCCCGCCTGATGCCGGTCCCTACGGCCTCCCAGCAGGCGGGGGTGGCAGCAGCCCCCCAGCCGGTGCCCGCGGCCCTGGCCGCCCCGGGGCCGCAGTCACCGGGGCAGCAGCCCCTGATGCCCGTCCAGCAGCCCATGGCCCGGGCGCCGCAGGCCATGGCGGCCCCCGCTGGCCAGCCCATGGCCCCGGCACCACCGTCCCGGGCAGCCGCCGCACAGCCCGCGGTTTCCGCCACCCTGATGGCCCCGCCGGCCGCGTCCGCCACGCCCACCCCGCCCGGGGTCCCCGCCCGTGGGGGGCTCACCGCGGCCCAGGTGCGCGGTATGACGGCGCCGGCCCCCCTCTCCGCCCAGGGGCTGACCCCGGCTCCGGCCACCGGCTGGCCGAACGCGCAGAGCTGGCCGGACGCCGCCGGGCTGGACCAGGCCGCCGGATAGCCACGCACCCGGCCCGCGGGGGACACCCCCGCGGGCCGGGGCCTCGGTCGGTGCCTCGGTCAGCCGGCCGGGCACTGCTTCCAGGCCAGGTGGTACACCGTGCTGATGTCGCCGTCGGTCGAGTCCATCGTCATGAAACTGACCTTGCCGGGGGCCGTGCCGCCCGCGTTCACCCGCAGCTCCGTGTTGATGTTGAAGTTGCGGAGCACCCCGCAGGGCGCCCAGACGAGCTGGGCCCAGTCCGTGCTGTCGGTGGCCTGCCAGTCGTCGTTGTAGGGGCCGGTGAAGGGGTGTGTCCTCGGCACCGTGCTGGAGGAGCCCTGGAAGTAGTACGAGGCCCGCTGGGCGGCGCTCGCTCCGGGCTGGAGGGAGAGGAAGCCCCGGTAGTCCGCGCTGGCGACCGCGTAGGTGAAGCCCTGCGGGACATGGACCACCAGGTTGAGCTGGCAGTTCTTGCGGAAGGCCGTGGGGTCCGAATTGCCGCCGGCCTGGGCGAGATAGGAGCTGTAGGTGACCGTGAAGGCCGTGTTGTCCGGGGACACGGCGACCGCGGCCGTGCCCGCCGGACAGCCGGACCCGTTCACCGTGGCCACATCGATGACGATCTTGTCCGGGGGCGGGTCGTCGACCACGGGGGACGAGGCGCGCGCGGGGCTTGCGAGGGCGAGGGTGGTGAGCAGCGCGGCGAACGCGCCGCTCACCAGGGGTCTGCCGGTCATGGCTCTCCCTTTCCGGGTGGGGGGTGGCTGTCGCCCCCGGCCTGTGGAGAATCCATGGACGTGCCGTGAAGGCCGGGAGCGGTCCGCAGCGTACGAGTCGCCGCGGCGAGCCGACAGGCCGCTCCCCGGCCATTCACAGTCCCCTTTTCACACCCGCTCCCTCGCCGGTTCCGCGCTCCGTCACAGCTCCTCGAGGAGGCTCGTCACCGAGCCGTTCTCGAAGATCTCCCGGATCGCCTGGGCGATCAGCGGGGCCACGGACAGCACCTCCACCTTGTCCAGGCCGGTCGCGGCCGCGGTCGGCAGGGTGTCGGTGAAGACGAACCGGCTGACCCTGCTGTTCTTGACCCGGTCGACTGCCGGGCCGGACAGGATGCCGTGCGTGGCGGCGACGATGACGTCCTCGGCGCCCCCGGCGTACAGGGCGTCCGCGGCCGCGCAGATCGTGCCGGCCGTGTCGACCATGTCGTCCACCAGGACGCACACCCGGCCCTCGACGTCGCCGACCACCTCGTGCACGCTCACCTGGTGCGCGACGTCCTTGTCCCGCTTCTTGTGCACGATCGCCAGCGGCACCCCGAGCCGGTCGCACCACCGGTCGGCGACGCGGACCCGCCCGGCGTCCGGGGAGACCACGGTCAGCCGGTCGCGATCGACGAGCCCGGCGATGTGGTCGGCGAGCGTCGGCAGCGCGAACAGATGGTCCACCGGCCCGTCGAAGAAGCCCACGATCTGGTCGGTGTGCAGATCGATGGTGATGATCCGGTCCGCCCCGGCCGCGGTGAGCAGGTCCGCCACCAGCCGGGCCGAGATCGGCTCGCGGCCCTTGTGCTTCTTGTCCTGGCGCGCGTAGCCGTAGAACGGGGCGACCACGGTGATGCTGCGCGCGGAGGCCCGCTTCAGCGCGTCGATCATGATGAGCTGTTCCATGATCCACGTGTTGATCGGGGCGGTGTGCGACTGGACGACGAAGCAGTCCGCGCCGCGCACCGACTCCTCGTGCCGGACGTAGATCTCACCGTTGGCGAAGTCCCGTGCCTGGGTGGGGATCAGGGCCGTGCCCAGCTCGGCGGCGATGCGTTCGGCGAGGGCGGGGTGGGCCCGCCCGGTGAACAGCTGGAGCCTGCGCTCGGCGGTCCGGACGACCGGTCTCGGCTTCACCGGCCGCTGCCCTGGGCGAGCACCGGGTAGTCGGTGTAACCGCGGTGGTCGCCGCCGTAGTACGTCGACTCGTCGGCGGTGTTGAAGGGGCCGCCGGCCTGGATGCGGGCGGGCAGGTCGGGGTTGGCGAGGAACAGCGCGCCGAGCGAGACGGCGTCCGCGAGGCCGTCGTCGAGGACCGCCTGGGCGCTCTGCACACCGGCGGGGAAGGAGTCCGGGGTGGCGTGCGGGTTGACGACGAGACCGCCCTGCCACAGGTCGCGGATCGCCCGGGTCACCGGGCGGCTGACGATCTCGCAGACCTCCAGGAAGGCCAGCTCCGGCAGGGCCGGGACCAGGGCCGCGTAGAGCGCCTCGGTGTCGCCCTCGGCGATGTCGTTGTAGGTGTTGGCGGGCGAGACGCGCACGCTGGTGCGCTCGTTGCCGATCGCCGCGGCGACGGCCTCGGTGACCTCCACGGTGAAGCGGATGCGGTTCGCGAGGGAGCCGCCGTAGGCGTCGGTGCGGTGGTTGGTGTTCTCGGCGAGGAACTGGTGCAGCAGGAAGCCGTTGCCGGCGTGGATCTGCACCCCGTCGAAGCCGGCCTCGATCGCGTTGCGGGAGGCGGTGACGAAGTCCTCGACGGTGGCGGCGATCTCCTCCACCGTCAGCTCGCGCGGGAGCGGGTAGTCCTGCATGCCGTCCGGGGTGAAGCACTGGCCCGCGGCGGCCACCGGGGAGGGCGCGACGGACTGGTGGGCGCTCTCGTAGAGGGAGGGGTGGCCGATGCGGCCGGAGTGCATCAGCTGCACGACGATCTTGCCGCCCTTGGCGTGCACCGCGTCGGTGACGGTGCGCCAGGACTTCACGTGCTCCGGGTGGTGCAGGCCGGGGGTGTTGAGGAAGCCCTGGCCGACCTGGGAGGGCTGGGTGCCCTCGGTGATGATCAGGCCGGCGCCGGCGCGCTGGGCGTAGTACTCGGCCATCAGCTCGGTGGCGTCGCCGCCGGGCGTGGCCCGGTTGCGGCTCATGGGCGCCATGACGAGCCGGTTGGCGAGGGTGATCTTGCCGAAGGAGACGGAGTCGAACAGCGAGGTCATGATCTTCCTTTTCCGGTTCAGGAGGTGGCGGTCAGGTGGCGGGCGTGGGCGGCGGCCAGACGGCCCCCGACCTCCGCCGTGGAGATGAGGACGGCCATGTTGGCCTGGGCGGTGCGGCCCCCGGTGGCCCGGTCGACGGCGTGCATCAGGTACTTGGTGAGGCCCTGGCCGGTGACGCCGTCCCGCTCGGCCTGGGCGAGCGCGTCGGTGATCGCGGCCTCGGCGACGGCGGGGTCGACGGCGTCCTCGGCGCGCGGCGGGGTGGTGACGACGACTCCGCCGGGGTGACCGGTGGCCCAGTGGGTGGTGACGACCCGGGCGATGAGGTCCTCGTCGTCGATGCGGTGCGGGGCCTTCACACCGCTGGAGGCGCAGTAGAACGCCGGGAAGTCGTCGGAGCCGTAGGAGATGACCGGGACGCACTGCGTCTCCAGGTACTCCATGGTCAGCTTGAGGTCGAGGATCATCTTCGCGCCGGCGCAGACCACGGCGACCTTGGAGCGGGTCAGCTGGATCAGGTCGGAGGAGATGTCCATGGTGGTCTCGGCGCCGCGGTGCACCCCGCCGAGGCCGGCCGAGGAGAAGAACGGGATCCCGGCCAGTTCGGCGGCGACCAGCGAGGAGGCGACGGTGGTGGCGCCCCGGCCGCCGCGGGCGAGCACCACCGGCAGGTCCCGGCTGGAGACCTTCGGGATGCCGGACCCGGAGGCGAAGCGCTCGATGTCCCGCTCGGTCATCCCGACCCGGATCGCGCCGTCCTCGACGCAGATGGTCGCCGGGACCGAGCCGCCCTTGCGGACCGCGGCCTCGACCTGCCGGGCGGTCTCGGCGTTGTGCGGGTAGCTCAGTCCGTGCGTGATGACGTTGGACTCCAGCGCGACGACCGGGCGGCCCTCGTGCAGGGCCTCGCGCACCTCTTCGGTGTGGACGAGCGGGATCGCGGGGCTGGTGGGGCTCATCGGTTTCCTTCGGTCGGGACGGGCTCGGAGTAGTGCGGCTGCTTCCACAGCAGGTGGGCCTTGGCCTCGATCTCCGGGGTGTGGACCTCGGTCGTCCACACGGCGGGCTCGACGGGCTCCACGGCGATCGACACCGCGCCCGGTTCGACGCCGAACACCCGGGTGACGGTCCGGGTCAGCGCGGCGGTCAGGTCGGCCTTCTCGGCCTCGGTGAACGTGCGCGGGAAGTGTTTGATGCTGACGTGCGGCACGGCAGCGGACCTTTCGAGTGCGAGGGGGACCCCGCCCCGCGCCGGGGGAAGTCGCGCGGGGCGAGGAGTTTGGGTCGGGATCGTCGGCCGGATCGCGTCAGGATCCGTGCGGGATCACCCGTGGAACGTCACGTGCCGGATGCGGCCGATGAGTTCGTCCACGCCGTGCTGCTTGAGCACGCTGTAGTGGTCACCGTCGAGGTCGATCACCCGGGGCGGGCGGGCGGAGTAGCCGGAGCTGTTCTCCAGGAAGGAGTAGTCGTCGCCGCGCGCCTTGAAGATCGTCACCGGTGCGTCGATCCGGCGCTCCCGCAGTTCGCGGAAGCTGTACTCGAACTCGTAGGTCTCCGCGACGATCCGGGTGATGCGGCGGATCGTGCCCTCGTCGAGGGCGGGCATCCGGTCGTGGACGAAGGAGACGAAGGAGTCCTCGTCCGTGACCCGGCGCAGGCAGGCGTCGACGGCGGGGCCGTGGGCGGTGCCGGCGAAGACGGAGAACAGGATGGTGAGGTAGGCGGGGTTGGCGAAGGAGGCCTCCCGGCCCCAGCGTTCGGCGCCCTTCACCCGTACCTCGGGGTTGCCGGGGCAGATCAGCAGCAGGTTCTCCACCTTCTCGCCGAACTGCTCCAGCTGCCAGGCCGCCTCGAAGGCCACCCGGGCGCCGAAGGAGTAGCCCCACAGGGTGTACGGCCCGGACGGCCGGCTGCGGCGGATCTCCGCCACGTCGGCCATCGCCATCTCCCGGATGGTGGGGTACGGCACCTCGCCCGGGTTGATGCCCTGCGCCTGGACGCCGGTGACGGGGCGGTCCAGGCCGACGCCCTGGGCGAGCAGCCGCAGGTTCATCGGGTAGCCGCCGAGGCCGGGCCAGACGAACACGGGGTTGCCCGCGCCCTCCTGGTGCAGCGGCACCAGCCGGGAGCTGCGGGCCGGGGCGCCGCTGTCGATGCGGGCGGCGAGGTCGGCCAGCTTCGGCGTCTCGAAGATCACCTGGAGCGGCAGTGCGGCACCGAACTCCTTGTTGATCCGGTTCACCAGCGCCACGGCGTGCAGCGAGTTGCCGCCCGAGCCGAAGAACTCGTCCTCGGTGGAGACGCTGTCGGACTTCAGCATCCGGCCCCACTCGGCCGCCAGCCACTGCTCGGTCGGGGTCGCGGGGGCGACGTACACGGCCGAGCCGCGGGCCGTGACGACCTCCGGGAGGGCGGCCGCGGCCTTGGCGTCGATCTTGCCGTTGGCGGTGAGCGGCAGCTCGTTCACCACGACGACCCGCGCCGGGATCATGTAGTCCGGCAGGAACTGGGCGAGATCGTCGCGGATCATCTCGGCCGGTCCCTTGGTGTGCACCGCGTCCTCGGCCATGCCCTCGTGCGCGGCCTGCTCGGGGGTGATGCGGCCGCCGACGAAGAAGTACGAGGCGGGGGCCGGCGGGATCCCGGCCGCGGCGAGCAGGTCGTCCAGTCGCCGGGAGGCGGGCAGCGGGTTGCCGGTCTTCGAGGAGTAGCCGGAGGACATGAAGCCCATGCCGGGGGTGCGCTGGAGGCGGTGCAGCAGGGTGCCGAGCACGATGTAGTGCCGCCAGTCGTCGCTCGCCCGGGAGACCGCGCTGATGCCGAGGGACGACCGTTCGTAGACACCCTGGTTGATGGCGATGACATGACGCCGTTCCACCACCTGCTCGCCGAGCGGCTCCAGTTCGCCGTCCCGGTGCCGGTACAGGCCCGCCGGGAGCCCCGCGACGCGGTCGCCGTGCGCCTGCACGAACAGCTCCACCTCGTCGGGCCGGAGCCGGTCGTGGTACGGGGTGACGGCGAAGGTGCCGAGGTAGTGGTCGTCGGCGTCGGCGTCGAGCCGGGCGGCGACCGAGGCGTCGAAGCCCTCCGGTTCGATGGTCAGGCCGTGCCGGGGCAGCACCTCTTCGAAGACGCCGAGCATGTGCCCGGTCTCGAACTCCAGCACCTCCACGATGTTGTTCTTGTAGACGGGCTCGATGGCCTGCCGCCTGCCGAGGAAGTGCACCTTCAGGGGCGAGCCGCCGCTGCCGGCCGCGTCGCCGACCCGGACCAGGGTGTGGTCGACGGGGTGGTGGTAGTAGACGCCGGACAGGCCGAACAGGCCGTCGGTCTCCAGGTACAGCTGGGTGGCGTACAGGGCGCCCGGCGAGGCGTAGACGTACTTGGGCAGCAGCCGCTCGGCGCTGCGGAACGGGCCGAACCAGCGCAGGATCGTGCCGAGTTCGCCGAGCGTGAGGTCGCCGGGGGTGCGCGGGGCGGCGGCCTCGGCGGGGCGCGGGGCCAGCAGGGCGCGCACGTCGTCGACGGTCGTCGGGCCGCCGTCGTAGAAGCGGTAGGTCTTGCGGGCGAAGGCCGTGCGGCGCTGCTCCTCGGTGCCCTCGGCGCCGGGCAGCGCGGTGACGGGCCGGCCGGCCAGCCGCTCCGGCGGGCGCAGGCCCGGGTTGGACAGCTGGGCCTTGACCTGGAGCTTGGACGCCTTCGACTGGTGGTGGGCGGCGTCGTCGCGGCCCTGGTCCATGACCGCGGCCGTACGCTCGTTCAGCTCCACCGCGGCGACCAGGGTCCGGCCGCCGGTGCGGGGGTCGTCGGTGACGACCGCGGCGGCCCGGCGCACCCAGGTGTGCTCCTCGATCCGGGAGGCGACCTCCTCCAGCTCCACCCGGTAGCCGCGCAGCTTGACCTGGTTGTCGGTGCGGCCCATGAACTGGATGGTGCCGTCCGGGTTCCACTGGGCGAGGTCACCGGTGCGGTAGAGGCGCTCGGTGGGGTTGAACGGGGAGACGAGGAAGCGTTCCCGGGTCACCTCGGGCAGCCCGATGTAGCCGCGGGCCACCTGGACACCGCCGATGAACAGCTCGCCGCTCTCGCCGATGTCCACCGGCTGCCGGTTCTCGTCCAGGATGTAGCAGGTGACGTTGTCGGCGGGGACACCGACGGGGAGGATCGCGGGGGACGACTCGTCCAGCGCGTCCGGGTCCACCCAGTGGGAGGTGGCGTTGATGGTCGTCTCGGTGGGGCCGTAGAGGTTGACCAGGGAGACGCCGGGCAGCGCCTGGAAGAGTTCCTGGGCGAGGGCCCGGGTCAGCGCCTCGCCGCCGGAGAAGACCCGGGTCAGGGAGGTGCAGGCGCCGAGTTCCTCGGTGTCCACCAGGGCCTGGAGCAGCGTCGGGACGCCCTGGAGGGCGGTCACCCGGTGCTCGCAGATCATGGTGATGATGCCCTCGGGGTCGCGGTACAGGCCGGGGCCGCCCATCACGACCCGGGAGCCGACCGCGCAGGCGAGGATCTCCCACTGGGCGGCGTCGAAGCTCATCGGGGTCTTCTGGAGGATGGACACCTCGGGGCCGAGGTGTCCGCAGTTGTCCAGCCAGCGCAGCTGGGAGACGATGCTGCGCTGCTCGATCATCACGCCCTTGGGTTTGCCGGTGCTGCCGGAGGTGTAGATGACGTAGGCGAGCTGGTCGCCCTGCGGTAAGGCGTCGGGGGCCGGGGCACCGGCGGCGGGGCAGTCGTCCAGGGTGACGACGGCGGTGCCCTCGGGGACCAGCCGGCCGAGCCGCTCGCGCAGCCGCGGCTGGGTGACGACGACCCGGGCGCCGGAGTTCTCGAGCATGTACCGCAGCCGGGCCTCGGGGTAGTCGGGCGACAGCGGCAGATAGGCGGCGCCGGCGGTGAGGATGCCCCACACACCGGTGACCAGCTCGGCGGAGGGTTCGGTGTAGAGGCCGACGCAGGTGTCCGGTACGACGCCGAGCGCGGTCAGGCGGGAGCCGAGGCGGTCGGCCTCGGTGGTGAGTTCACGGAAGGTGAGGTCGCCGCCGGCCGCGGTGACCGCGATGTCGTCGGGGCGCAGCCGGGCCTGGTGGTCCAGCAGGCTGCGCAACGACGCGTGCTTGAAGAACACGCCGGATATAGGTGCCTGGGTGTTCATGTTCTGTGTGTCCCCCCGAACGGTTTGGTGGCCTAGACCCGGCTCGTGGCACGGGTCGTAGGCGCCTTTGATGTGGTGTCTCTCTTACGGGTGCGGCTGCGGGGCTGGGCGAGGACGACGGCACCGATCACGGCGGCGCCGCCGAGCAGCTGGAGCGGGCGCAGGGTCTGATCGAGGAAGAGGTAGCCGAGGACGGTCGCGCACAGCGGCGAGGCGAAGGACAGGAAGGACGCGGCGAGCGCGGGCAGCTTGGACAGTCCGCGGAACCACAGCACGTAGGCGATGAGCGCGCCGATGATGCAGAGGTAGGCGAAGCCGCCGATGTTGCGCCAGGTGAGGTGGTCCGGCAGGTCCTCGCTGGCGAGGGTGACGGGCAGCAGGGCCAGTCCGCCGACGGTGAGCTGCCAGCCGGTGAAGGTCAGCAGATTGACGCCCTCGGGGCGCCCCCACTTCTTGGTCAGCACGATGCCGGAGGCCATGCACAGGGCGCCGAGCAGGCCCGCCAGGACGCCGATGCCGTCGAGGCCGGCGTGCGGCTGGAGCACGAGCAGGGCGACACCGGCGGCGGCCAGCAGACAGGAGGCGATGTGCAGCGGCCGGATGCGGTCCTTCAGCAGGACGGCGCCGAGCAGGAGCACGATCATCGGCTGGATGGACATCACCAGCGCGGCCACTCCGCCGGGCAGGTGGTAGGCGGCGAGGAAGAGGAAGTAGAAGAACGCGCCGATGTTCAGCACGCCGAGCACGACGGCCCGCCACCACCAGATGCCCTGGGGCAGTTTCCGGGTGACCAGCAGCAGGATCAGGCCGGCCGGCAGCGCCCGCAGGGTGGAGGCCAGCAGCGGCCGGTCCGGGGGCAGGAACTCGGTGGTGACGAGGTAGGTGGAGCCCCAGACGGCGGGGGCGAGGGCGGTGACCGCGGAGGTCGCCGCGAGGCGTTGACTGCTCACTTCTTGGCTCCGGAATCGGTGGTCCCGAAGAAGCGGTCGCCGAAGTCGCCGATGCCGGGGATCATGAACGCGTGCTCGTTGAGCCGGTCCTCGATCGCGCTGGTGACGATCTTCATGCGGGGCCGTTCCTGGGCGACCCTGCGCAGTCCTTCGGGGGAGGACAGGAAATTGACCATGACGATGTGCTCCTCGCGCACCCCGGCGTCGATCAGCACGTCGACGGCGGCGAGCGCGGATCCGGCGGTGGCCAGCATGGGTTCGAGCAGCAGCACATGGCGCTCGGCGATGTCGTCGGGCAGGTGCTTGTAGTACAGGTGCGGCAGCTTGGTCCGCTTGTCGCGCTGGATGAGGATCTTGCCGATGCGGATGCCGGGGTGGATGTCGCGGAGTTCGCTCTCCATGGCCTCGCCGGCGCGGATGACGGGCACCGCGCAGATCTTCGAGGCGAACTCGAGTCCGTGGTAGGTGGCGCCGACCGGGGTGGTGACCTCCTTCTTGGTGAACGGCAGGAGGTCGAGGCCGTGTTCGAGCAGCAGGCGGATGACCCGGCGCGCGTAGAAGACGAACTCGGCGCGGGGGCAGTCCCGGTCCCGGATGATGGTGTGGATGGCGCGCAGCTGGTCGGTCTGCGGGATGAGATGCACGTTGTGGCCCGTGGTCACGTCGGACTCCTCGGGGTCGGCTGTCGACGGGTACGCGGGTGACGGGGGGCGCCCGGATCGTGTCGCGCGCGCGGCCGGGCGCCCACCCGGCGGGATGCTCAGCCGATCTCGTCGAAGGCCCGGCGGGCCTCGGCGACGAACTTCGCGACCTTGGCGCGGTCCTTGCGGCCGTCGGGGCCCTCCAGGCCGGTGTGCGCGTCGACCGCGGCGGGCCGGACCGCGCGGATCGCGTCGCCGACGTTCTCCGGGTTGAGACCGCCCGCCATCATCAGCGGCTTGGGCGAGCGGCGGACCAGTTCGGCGGAGACGTTCCAGTCGTGGGTGAGTCCGGTGGCGCCCTTGGCTCCGGTCCTCGGGTCGAAGGTGTCCGTGATGTACATGTCGACGTACGGGTGGGTGTCGTCGACCAGCTTCAGCAGTTCCTCGGCGTTGTCCTGCTTGACCACGAGGGACTTGAGCACGAACAGGTCGGACCGCAGCTCCTTCAGCCGGCGCAGCTGGCCGGTCTCCACGTCTCCGTGCAACTGGACGGCGACGACGCCGAGTTCGGTGCAGAACTCGCTGATCTCGTCGGCCTCGGTGAGGTAGCTGATGAGCACGCCGGCGTGCGGGGCCTTCAGGCCCTTGATGATGGCGGCGGCGTCCTGCTCGGGGATGTCGTCCTTGCCGGACGGCAGGCGCAGCGCGAAGCCGAGCCAGTCCGCGCCCTCCCCGATGATCAGGTCGGCTTCGTCGGCGTCGATGACACCGGCGACCTGGACGAGCTTGTTGACAGTGGTCATGTGACCATTCCCCCCTGTGGGACGCGCGGGTGCGCGTGATGTGCGGATGTACCGTGCCGGTCCCCTACCGGCCGTACGTCTCCTACCGGCCGTACGTCTCCTGGTGGACCGTCAGCTCGGTGCTGCGGCGGCCGGGGTGGAGCCGGGTCTCGGCCGGGCGGCCGAGCGGCATGAGCAGGGCGATGTGCAGGTCGTCGCGGTCCGGGATGCCGATGGCCCGCTTGACCTCGGCCTCGTCCCAGCCGCCCAGCGGGCTGGTGGCCAGCCCGGCGGCGTGCGCGGCGATCATCAGGAAGGACGCGGCGATCATGGCGTCCTTGACGGCGTACTCGCGTTCGAGGCCGCGCCGGCGCGGGTCCTCGTAGAAGGCGCGCACGTCGTCCGGCGAGGCCGCGGCGAACCGCTCCGACCACGCACCGCTGCGCCGCGCCTGCTCCCAGATGTCGCCGCGGTCCTCGCGCCAGGAGCCGGACTCGGCCACGAAGACCAGGGTCACCGGGGCCTCCTGCGGGTGCGGCTGGCCGCCGGTGGCCGCGGTGAGCGCCTTGCGGCCCTCCTCGCCGGCCACGACCACGATCGACCGGGACTGGAGATTGAAGCTCGACGGCGCTTCCAGGGCGAGTTCCACCAGTTCCCGCAGCAGCTCGGCGGGCACGGGATCCGGCAGGTAGTGACGGATGCTTCGCCGGGAGCGGATGATTCGGGACACGGTGGCGTGGTCCGCGGAAGGAATACCCACAGCTAGACCCCCCATCTTTCGACGTCGAACTATCTGGCATCGAAAAGGTATGACACCCTCTAGCCTGGGGTCAAACAGTTCCACGTCGAATTAATCTCGATGAAGCAAAGTGAAGGTGAGGTGACCAACATGCGCGACAGCGTCGACGAGTTCCTCGACCAGTGGGCCGCCCAGCGCAAGGACCTGGATCTCGACGCGATGGGCGCGATCGGCCGGGTGCTGCGTCTGTCCCGGGTGGTCAGCACACAACTGAAGGACTACTTCGCGCAGTACGGCATGGAGACCTGGGAGTTCGATGTGCTCGCCACGCTCCGCCGCAACGGCCGGCCGCTCACGGCCAAGGAGCTGGCCGCCAGCGTCATGATCGGATCGGCCGCGCTGACCAACCGCATCGACCGCCTCGTCGGCCGCGGCCTGGTCACCCGCGAGGCCGTCCCCGGGGACCGGCGCAGCCTGCACATCGCCCTGACCGACGAGGGCCGCGAGCTGGTCGACACGACCGTGCAGGGACATGTGCGCAACCAGCGCAGAATGCTCTCCGGCCTGGACGAGCAGGAGGCCGAGGAGTTCAACCGGCTGCTGCGCACCCTGCTGGTCTCCCTCGGCGACGTCCGCTGAGCCGAGCGGCACCGCACCGCGGGTGATCATCCCGCGCCGAGCTCCTCCCGCGTCCGCCGCGGGGCGCCCCCATGTGGACAATGACCTGACCCGCGCCCCGTAAGATCGCCCGGGAGGATCCACCTTGGCGCTCAGCAGACGTACCTTCAGTGCCCTTGCCGGCTCCGCCGCGCTGGGGCTCGTCCTCGACGGCAGCGGCGGCACCGGTACGCCCACGGCGTACGCGGCGCACAGTGTGCCGACCGGCCCGGCGCCCGCACCGCCGAGGGCCGACGGAGCACGGCACACCATCGGTTACGACCGCTACTCGCTGCTCGTGGACGGGCGGCGGCTGGTGGTGTGGTCCGGTGAACTGCACCCCTTCCGGCTGCCGAGCCCCTCGCTGTGGCGGGACGTGCTCCAGAAGATGCGGGCGCACGGCTACAACGCCGTCAGCATCTACGTGGCCTGGAACTACCACTCCCCCGCTCCCGGGAGCTACGACTTCACCGGCGTCCGGGACCTCGACCTGTTCCTGCGCACGGCCGCCGAGACCGGGCTGTACGTCATCCTGCGGCCGGGGCCGTACATCAACGCCGAGGTGGACGGCGGCGGCTTCCCCGGCTGGCTCACCGCGACCCCGGGCACGGCCCGCACCGACGACCCGGAGTACCTGGCGCACGCCGACGAGTGGCTGACCCAGGTCAACCGCATCGCCCGCAGGCACCTGTTCACCCAGGGCACCGGCACCGTCCTGCTCTACCAGCTGGAGAACGAGTACGACGCCCACGTCCAGGACGGCGTCGGCGCCCGCTACCTGTCCCACCTGTACCGGAAGGTGCGGGCGGACGGCATCGACGTCCCCCTCTTCCACAACGACAAGGGGCGCAACGGCTACTGGACGCCGGGCTCCTTCGACACCGGCGGCGAGCGGGGCGGCTGGCTGTACGGCTTCGACGGCTACCCCTCGCCCGAGCGGACCCCGCCGGACTGGGGGCTGTTCGGGCCCGGCGGGCCGAAGGGCGGGGCCAGCGCCTCCCCGCACACCCCCGGCTTCGTGCCCGAGTTCGGCGGCGGCTGGTTCGACCCGTGGGGCGGGGCCTGGTTCGACGGCAAGGGGTATGCCGAGGCGCGGCGCACCCGGGACGCCGCCTACGAGCGCCGCTTCTACCTGACCAACCTCGCCAACGGCCTCACCCTGCACAACGTCTACATGACCTTCGGCGGCACCTCCTGGGGCTGGCTGCCCGCGCCGGTGGTCTACACGTCGTACGACTACGGCGCCGCGATCGACGAGGCGCGCACGGTGACCGACAAGATCGCGCCGATGCACCAGATCGGTCATCTGCTTCAGCGCGTCCCCGACTTCGCCAAGCTGGACCGGGCGGCGGACGTGACGGCCGAGGGCCTGAAGGTCTACCACCTGGCCAACCCGGACACCGGCGCCCATGTGTACGTCGCCCGCAACGACGGCACCGACCCGGTCACCACCGATCTGCCCACCGTCGAGGGCAGGCTGCGGATCACCGTGCCCGGCCGGGACGCCAAGCTGATCACCGCCGGCCTCGCGCTGGGCGGACGGACGCTGAAGTACGCCAATGTCTCGCCGGTGTTCTGTGTGCGGGCGGGCCGGCAGAACGTCGCCCTGTTCGCCGGGCGGAGCGGCGAGATGGCCGAGGTGGTGCTGAAGGCCCCGGTCGAACCGGACGCCCTGCGGATGGACCCGGAGGCCGCCTGGGGCTACGACGGCGAGGCGCTCCATGTGAACGCGCCGCTCGGCAAGGACGGACTGACCCGGGTGCTGGTGCGGCACGGCGAGACCGAGACCCCGCTGCTGATCCTCTTCGCCGACGACGCCGCCTCCGTCCGGGTGTTCCCGTACGACACCCCGTCCGGCACCCTGCTGGTGTACGGCCCGACGCTGCTGCGGCACGCCGAGATCAGGGGCGGGGAGGTGCATCTGACCGGTGACCTCACCGGCCCGACGGCCATCGAGGTGTGGGGCCCGCGCGGGATCGGCAGCGTGGTGTGGAACGGCCGCCCCCTGGCCACCCGGGCCACCGCCTCCGGCAGCCTGCTGACCGACGGTGTGCTGCCGGGCGTCCCGGAGCTGCGGCTGCCGGAGCTGGGCGGCTGGCGGATGCGCCGGGAGAACCCGGAGGCCGGCCCCGGCTTCGACGACTCCGGCTGGCGGGCCGCCGACCGCAGGACGTCGTACAGCACCACCCCCGTCCCGGCCGGGCAGCCGGTGCTCTTCGCCGACGACTACGGCTTCCACTACGGCGACGTCTGGTACCGGGGCACCTTCACCGACTCCACCGGCCTGGAGGAGATCTCGCTCGCCTACAGCACCGGCACCCAGGGCCTGCTGATGGCCTGGCTGGACGGCGAACCGCTGGGCACGCACCGGATGCCCGTGCCGGACAAGGACACCACGATCCGCAAGGGCACCTGGACGGCGACCGCCGTGCTCCCGGTCCGCGCGGCGCTGCGCTCCCCCGGCCGGCACGTGCTGTCGGTGCTGGTCCGGCCGATGCAGCACGACGAGGACGGCAAGGCGCTCGACACCCACAAGGCGGCCCGCGGACTCACCGCGGCCACCTTCAAGGGCGCCGCACCGGACGTCGACTGGCGCATCCAGGGCGCGGCCGCGCCCGACCCGGTGCGCGGGCCGCTGAACAACGGCGGCCTGTACGGCGAGCGGGAGGGCTGGCACCTGCCCGGATTCCGGGACCACGACTGGGAGCCGGTGGCCTTCCCGCGGACCGCCCGCTACCAGGGGGTGACCTGGTACCGCACCAGGTTCCGCCTCTCGGTGCCGGGCGACGTCGACGCGTCGGTCGGACTGACCCTGGACGACGACCCGTACCGGGCCTACCGCGCCCAGATCTTCCTCAACGGCTGGAACCTGGGCCAGTACATCAACAACGTCGGCCCCCAGCACACCTTCGTGCTGCCGAACGGCATCCTGCGCACCCGGGGCTCCAACACCCTCGCGCTGGCGGTCCTCTCGGAGTTCACCACGCTGTCGGGCCCCGGGTCCGTGCGGCTGACGCTGCTCGGCAGCGCGAGCGGCGGCCTGCCGGTCACGCCAGTCTGATCACGTTCCAGGACAGCGGCTCCAGTACGGCGGTGAGGGTGCCGTCCCGCAGGGCGGTGCCCTCGACGGGGTGCGGGGTGACCCGCTCCGGGTCGTCCAGGGTGTTGCGGGCGTCGGGGTCGGCGTCCGCGAGAGCGCTGTGCTCGGTGACGGCCGTCAGGTCCAGCCCGGTGAGCGCGACCTCCAGCGGCATCGCCTCGGTGCGGCTGCGGTTGACGGCGAACACCGTGACCGTGCCGTCGGCCGCGCGGACGGCGGTGGCGTGCAGCAGGTCCGTCTCGCCGTACTTCTTCGTCTCGTACGTCGGCGAGTCGACCCGGACGTCCAGCACCTGGCCCCGGCCGTACTTCGAGGCCTGGGCGAACGGGAAGAACGTGGTCTGCCGCCAGGCCGCGCCGCCCGGCTCGGTCATGATCGGGGCGATCACGTTGACCAGCTGGGCCAGGCAGGCGACGGTGACCCGGTCGGCGTGCCGGAGCAGGGCGATGAGGAGCGAGCCGAGGACGACCGCGTCCGTGACGCTGTAGTTGTCCTCCAGCAGGCGGGGCGCCTCGGGCCAGTCGTCCTGCCCGAGGGTCTTGGAGTACTCCTCCCAGCGGGAGAGGTACCAGACGTTCCACTCGTCGAAGGAGAGGTTGATCTTCTTCTTCGACTTCAGCCTCGCGCCGACGTGGTCGACGGTGGCCACCACGTTCTCGATGAAGGACTCCATGTCGACGGCCGAGGCCAGGAAGGAGTCCACATCGCCGTCGACGGGCTCGTAGTAGGCGTGCAGCGAGATGTAGTCGACCAGGTCGTACGCCTCCTGAAGGACCGTGGCCTCCCACTCGGCGAAGGTGGACATGGCCTGGCTGGAGGAGCCGCAGGCGACCAGCTCGACACCGGGGTCGGCCTGCCGCATGGCGCGGGCGGTCTCGGCGGCGAGCCGGCCGTACTCGGCGGCGGTCTTGTGACCGGTCTGCCAGGGGCCGTCCATCTCGTTGCCCAGGCACCACAGCCGGATGCCGAAGGGGTCCTTGTCGCCGTGGGCCGCGCGCAGGTCGGACAGGGCGGTGCCGGAGGGGTGGTTGGCGTACTCCTGGAGCTCCAGGGCCTCGGCGACGCCCCGGGTGCCCAGGTTCACGGCCATCATCGGCTCGGCCTCGGGGCCGAGCTTCTTCAGGAAGGCGATGTACTCGGAGAGGCCGAACCGGTTCGTCTCCGTGGAGTGCCAGGCGAGGTCCAGGCGGCGGGGGCGGTCCTCGACCGGGCCGACGGAGTCCTCCCACTTGTAGCCGGAGACGAAGTTGCCTCCGGGGTAGCGGACCGCGGTCACGCCGAGTTCGCGGACCAGCTCCAGCACGTCGGTGCGCAGGCCCTCGGCGTCGGCCGAGGGGTGGCCGGGTTCGAAGATGCCGGTGTAGACGCACCGGCCGAGGTGCTCGACGAAGGAGCCGAAGAGACGCGGGTTGACGTCGCCGATCGTGAAAGCGGGGTTCAGGGTGAAGCGGGCGGTGCGCAAGGTTCGCCTCCCGGGCTGGGTGTCGTGTGATGCGTCGGCCGGGTGCGGGTCACTGAGGCGCATCTGTTCGGGATTTCGGCGGCCGCTCGCAACTTCGAACGGGACCGTAGATTCGAACCGGCCGTCCGTCAATGGGGCGAACACAAGCTCACGGCCGGTGCGGTGGCGGATCCGCAGGTCGTTCCCCGTTGAACGATGTCGGGGGGATCGCATGACGCGGGCACATCCGCGCGCGTACTCTCGGACGAGCGGGCAGACCGGCGGCGAGAAGGGGGAACAGGGACCCATGGGCATCGCGGGCGCGCGCCGGCGAACGGCACGCCTGGCCGCACGGTTGCGCCGCTCCCGTCCCGGCTCGGCGATGCGCTCCCTGGCCGCCGACCTCGCCGCCGCCGTCCGGGCCCGGCCCGGACAGCCGAAGGACGTACGGGAGTTGTGCCGGGCGCTGTGCGCGGAGATGGGCGCGCTGCGCGGCGGCCGCCCGGTGGAGCTGCGCTTCGAACGGTTCCCGGACGAGATCGAGGTCACCGGGCTGTGGGTGGAGTTCGCCGACTTCGACCTGGTCATCGTGGAGGAGCGGGCCGAGGCGGTGCAGCAACTGGTCATCCTGGGCCATGAGCTGTGGCATCTGCACGCCGGGCACCGGCACCATCACCTCGCCGGTGCCGGGGCCGCGGCGGCCCGGGCCCTCGCCGACGCGCCCGGCTGGCGGGACGCGCTGACGGTGGCCGCCCGCAACGGCTCCCGGGAGGCCGAGGAGGCCGAGGCCGACGACTTCGGCCACCGCCTCGCCGCCCGGTTCCGCACCCTCCTCGCCCCGCCCGGGGGCCCGCCCCTGGACCCGGTGCAGCGCTCTCTGGGCTATCGCGGACGCGAGACGGCGAGCGAGCCGAAGGGGCGCACCGGTACGGAGGGGGCGGACGGGGCGCCGGGGAAACGGGCGGGCCGGCTGCGGTGACCGGGCCGGCGTCGGACCCCGCGGGGCTCCTCCGCGAGCTGTACATCTCCTTCTGGATCCCCGCCGCCGTGCTCACCGCCGCGCTGGTGATCAGGCTGCCCACGATCATCCGGCTGTGGCGGGACCCGCTGCTGCGCGCGGTCGGCGGACTGCTGCTGCTGGCCTGCGCGGTCTTCGTCTTCTGCACCCCGTCCACGGTGGCCGCCGTCAACCGGCTGACCGGCGTGCCCAACATCTCGGCGCCCTGGTGCTATTCGCTGATCACCGCGTTCTGCGGGTCCTGTCTGCTGCTCCTCGTCACCTGGCGGGGCGGGCTGGGCAACGGATGCGCCACCGTCCGCCGGGCCGTGCGCTGGGTCGTCGCGGTCTACTCCGGGGTGATCGTCGCGCTGTGGGTGCTGTTCCTGCTCGCCGACGCCCCCGTGGAGCGGGTGCGCGACCTGGACACCTACTACGCCAACACGCCGTACATGCGCGAGGAGATCCTGCTCTACCTCGTCGCCCACGCGGTGGCCGTGCTGATCACCAACGGGCTGATCTGGAACTGGGTGCGCACCGGGGACCTGGACGGCTGGCTGCGCGGGGCGCTGAGCCTGCTGGGCGCCGGATACGTGCTGAACCTGACCTTCGACGTGGTCAAGCTGACCGCCGTCACGGCCCGCTGGACGGGCCGCGACCTGGACTGGCTGAGCACCGACCTGGCCCCGCCGGTCGCGGCGGTGTCCGCGATCCTCATCGCGGCCGGATTCATCCTGCCGCACGCCGGCCAGTATCTGCACGACCGCTGCCGGGTCCGGCTCGCCCACCGCGAACTGGGGCCGCTCTACCGGCTGCTGCGCACCGCGCACGGCGAGGGTGTGCCGTTCCGGCTGCGCGCCACGCCCGAACTCCGGCTGACCCGGCGCGAGACGTACATCCGGGACGCGCTGCTGCCACTGGCCCGGTACCTGGACCCCGGTATGTGCGGCCGCGCGTACGACGCGGCCCGCGCCCTCGGCCATCCCCCGGAGCGGGCTCGCGCGCTGGCCGCCGCGGCGGCCGTCCTCGACGCCCTGGAGGCGAGGGGCCGTACGCCGAGGGCGTCCGGGCCGGCCGAGGCACCGGACACGACGAGCCTGCTCCGGGAGATCGGGGCGGTGTCCCGGGCGCTGCGCCGGCCGGCCGAGATCGAGGCGGTGCGCCGCCGTGCGGCCGCCCCGGCACGGACCGTCGCCGTGCCCGAGTGACGCACGGCATGGGCCGCGCCCGGGCCGCTTGTTAGCCTCCCGCAGTCGAACCGTCGTACGACAGGGAGTCCGCCCGTGCCCCGCATCGCCCTCGCCACCTACGACCCCCAGGGCAGCGCCCCCAAGGACCGGGACCTGCCGGTGCTGGTGGCCGCGCTCACCGGCGCCGGAGCCGAGGCGGAGGCCCGGCACTGGGACGACCCCACGGTGCAGTGGGGCGCCTACGACCTGGTCCTCATACGCTCCACCTGGGACTACAGCTGGCGCGCCGGGGAGTTCGGGGACTGGGTGACACGGGTCGAGGCGGTGACCCGGCTCGCCAACCCGGCCGAGGTCGTGCGGTGGAACACCGACAAGCGCTACCTCGGCGAGCTGGCGGCGGCCGGGATCCCCACCGTCCCCACCCGCTACATCGCCCCGGGCGAGCCGGCCGAGCTGCCCGCCGGGCACGAGTACGTGATCAAGCCGACCTCGGGTGCGGGCGCCCGCTTCGCCGCCCGGTACACGCCGGACGACCACGACACGGCGGTACGGCACCTCGCGCGGATGCACGCGGAGGGCTTCACCGCGATGGTGCAGCCGTATCTGCGCGGCATCGACGCCACCGGTGAGCGGGCGCTCCAGTTCTTCGGCGGCCGGCTGCTGCACGCCAGCCGCAAGGGCGCCGTCCTCGCCCCGGGCACCCCCTACGACGCGGAGAAGACCGCCCACCCGGACCTCACCCCCTGGCAGCCCACCGACGCCGAACTCGGCGTCGCCGAGAAGGCGCTGGCGGCCGTACCCGGCACCGCGGAGCTGCTGTACGCGCGCGTGGACCTGGTGGACGGCGAGGACGGCCGGCCGTGCCTGATGGAACTGGAGCTGGTCGAGCCGAACCTGTTCCTCTTCCTCCACCCGGACTCCCTGCCCCGGGTGACCGAGGCGGTCCTCGCCGCCGCGGCCTGACCCTCGAAGGCGGTGTCAGCGGCGGCCCCCGACCGCGGCCCGGCACGCCTCGGCGTAGTCCCGGACCAGCGGGCGGGTGGCGTCCTCCCGGCGCCAGGCCAGCACATAGCGGCTGGGGGCGAGACCGCGCACCGGGCGGGTGACGACGCCGCCCAGGGTGATCAGCGGGGCGTTGCCGACCGCGACCAGGCAGACGCCGAGGCCGGCGAGGAGTGCCTCGTACGTCTCCTCGGCCCCGGCGATCTCCGCGCCGATCCGGGGCGGCCGGCCGCCCCGGGCGTCCAGGGCGAGCCAGTGGTCGCGCAGCACACCGGCGCTGCGCGGCAGGGCCAGGAACGGCTCGTCCAGCAGGTCGGCGAAGTCGATCTCGGTGCGGGCGGCGAGCGGATGGGTCTCGGGCAGGGCGAGCAGCCGGGGCTCCTCGGCGACCACCGTCCAGTCGTAGCGCTCCTCCTCCGGCAGCGGCAGCCAGACGAAGGCGACGTCCGCCCCGCCGTCCGCCAGGCCGGCCGTGGGATCGTCCCAGCTCATCTGGCGCAGCCGGACGGTGACCCGGGGATGCGCGGCGGTGAAGCGGGAGCGGACGGCCGGCAGCAGCCCGCCCCGGCCGGGGCTGGTGCTCATGCCCACCACGAGCGTGCTGCGCTGCGCCGCCTTGGCCGCCTCCACCGCCGCCGCGCCCGCCGTCCACCCGGCCAGCACCTCCCGGGCGTGCGGCAGCAGCGCCTCGCCGGCCGCCGTGAGGCCCACCCCGTGCCGGTCGCGCCGGAACAGCTCCGCGCCCAGCTGCCGCTCCAGCGCCCGGATCTGCTTGCTCAGCGCGGGCTGGGAGACGTACAGCCGCTCGGCGGCCCGGGTGAAGTGGAGTTCCTCGGCGACGGTGACGAAGTAGCGCAGGTCCCGGACATGCACATCGGTGGTCATAGCCGATGGTTATCACCAGAGATCTTGGACGGGCAACGATCACGTGCCGCAGGCTTGATCCTGTCGAAGAGAGCACGAGGCACAGGGAGTTGCCGTGAACAAGGTGTGGCTGGTGACCGGGGCGAGCAGCGGTTTCGGACGGGCGATCACCGAGGCGGCCGTCGCCGCCGGTGACGTGGTGGTCGGCGCGGCCCGGCGCCCCGAGGCCCTGGACGGCCTGGTGGCCGCCCATCCGGACCAGGTGGAGGCGGTGCGGCTGGACGTGACCGACGCGGCCGCGGTCGAGGCGGTGGTCGCGGATGTGGTGGCCCGGCACGGCCGGATCGACGTACTGGTCAACAACGCGGGCCGGACCCATGTCGGGGCCGTCGAGGAGACCACCGACGCCGAGCTGCGGGAACTGTTCGACCTGCATGTCTTCGGGCCGACGGCGCTGGTCCGGGCGGTGCTGCCGCACATGCGCGAGCGGCGCTCGGGCGCGATCGTGCAGATGAGCAGCATGGGCGGGCAGATGTCCTTCGCGGGCTTCGGGGCGTACAGCGGGACCAAGTTCGCCCTGGAGGGCATCTCGGAGGCGCTGGCGGACGAGGTGGCCGAGTTCGGGATCAAGGTGCTGATCGTGGAGCCGGGCGCCTTCCGGACCTCGCTCTTCGGCTCGGGGGCCGGGGTCAGCGCGGACAGCGGGGTGTACGCCAAGGTGAGCGAGACGCGCGGCTTCGTGTCCGGCGGCGACGGCACCCAGCCCGGCGACCCGGCCAAGGCGGCCGCCGTCATCCTGGCCGCCCTGGAGGCGGAGCACACCCCGCTGCGGCTGCCGCTCGGCGACGACGGGGTGAGCGCGGTCCTGGGCCACCTGGACCAGGTCCGCGACGAGGTCATCGCCTGGGAGAAGCAGACGAGGGCCACCGCGTTCGACGCGTGAGGCCCGGCTGCGGCGGCCGGCGCCCCGGGCGGCTCAGCCCTCGCGGCCGGTGAGTGCCGTGCGCTGGAGGAGGCCCCAGGTGAACTCGGCGACCAGGTCGTGATGGGTGCCGGTGCGGTCCGGGGCGGTGAGGGCCAGGGCCCAGCGGGTGGGGGCCGTGCCCTGGAGCGGGCGGGCCGGGGGGAAGGCGCGGGCGGCCTCGTCCACCGTGCAGGACCAGGGGGTGAGGTCCTCCAGGGTCTCCAGCCTGGGGGCGGGGGCGCCGGGCGCGCGCACCAGCCACTCGTTCCACACCGCGCCGTCGGGCCCGGCCAGCACCTCGAAGCGCAGGGAGGGCCAGAGGGGCAGGGCCCAGCGGCGGGCCTCGCAGTCGAGGTCGCCCAGGCGGCGCGGGACCACGGACTCGGGCGCGCCGAGGACCGCGCGGTAGGAGGCCGCGGCGGACCGGGCCCGCCGGGAGTGGACCATCGCCTGCCACCGCTTGTTGGCCTCCCGCATGTCCGCCGCCGAGGCGCCGAGCGAGCGGCGGGCGTCCTCCACCAGCCCCGGGTTGTGGTCGGCCATGCGGCGCAGCAGCACCAGCTGGAAGTCGAGATCCATGCCCCCATGGTGCCCGTGATCACGGCCGTCGCCGCCGACCCATTGCCGGGGCCAGCACTCCCTGTTTAGCCTGTGTTCGTCATGCCGATCGCCTGTTGATATATCGAACGTGATGCCGCTCCAACTCCGGTATCTCGAACAGGCTGAACCAAAGGAGGGGGCCGGACGTGGGACGCCTCGTGCCTGCCGTGACCCGGGCTCTCGACATTCTTGAGCTCTTCCTCGACGGGGACGGGACGCTCTCCGCCCCCGACATCGTGCGCAGGCTCCAGCTGCCGCGCACCACCGTGCACGAGCTGGTGACCACCCTGGCGGCGCGGTCGTACATCGTGCCCGTACCCGGACAGCCCGGACGGTACCGGCTCGGGGTGCGCCCGTACCAGCTCGGCAGCCGCTACGCCGAGCAGCTCGACCTCGCCGCCGAGGGCCAGCAGGTGGCCCGCTCGGTCGCCGAGACCTGTGACGAGACGGTCCACGTGGCCATCCTCGAGGGCACCGACGTCATCTACATCGCCAAGGTCGACTCCACGCACGCGGTGCGCATGGTCTCGGCCGCCGGCCGCCGGCTGCCCGCCCACTGCACCTCCGTCGGCAAGATGCTGCTGGCCGCGCTGCCTGAGCAGGAACTGGCCGCACGGCTCCCGGACGACGCCGAGCTGGCCGCGATGACCCCCAACAGCATCACGGAACCGGCCGCGCTGCGCGAGGCCCTGGCCCGGATCCGGGAGCGGGGCGTCGCGGTGGAGAACCGCGAGTCCAACCCGGACGTGTCCTGCGTGGCCGCGCCGGTGCGCGACCGCACCGGCCAGGTGGTCGCCGCCCTGTCCATCTCCGTGCCGATGATCCGCTGGAGCGAGGAGCGCCGGGACGAGCTGACGGAGCTGGCCGTCAAGGGCGCCGCCGAGCTGTCGGAGCGGCTGGGCCACCGGAGCGTGGCATGACGGCGGCGTACGAGGTCGCGGTGCGGGCCGAGGCCCGGCTCGGCGAGGGCCCGACCTGGGACGCGGCGGCCGGCCGGCTGCTCTGGCTGGACATCCTGGGCATGCGCATCCACACGTACGACCCGGTCACCGGCCGGCGCACCAGCCGTACGACGGAACAGCACGTCGGCGCGGCCAAGCCCCGGGCGGGCGGCGGGCTGGTGCTGAACCTGCGGGACGGCGTGGGACTCCTCGACCCCGACGACACCTTCCGCTGGCTGCACCACGAGCCGGTGCCGGGCCGGCGGGCGAACGACGCCGCCGTGGCGCCCGACGGCTCCCTGTGGGCGGGCACCATGCGCTACGACGAGACCGCCGGCGGCGGCACGCTGAGCCGGGTGACCGGCGCGGGCGAGGTGCGGACGGTCCTTCCGGACGTCGCCGTCAGCAACGGCACCGGCTGGAGCCCGGACGGCCGGCTGATGTACTACATCGACAGCCCGACCCGCCGGATCGACGTCTTCGGCTACGACGGCGAACGCGTCCACGACCGCCGCCCGCTGGTGGAGATCGAGGAGGGCGCGGGCTTCCCGGACGGCCTGACCGTCGACGCGGCGGGCTGTGTGTGGGTGGCGCTGTGGGACGGGGGCGCGGTACGGCGCTACACCCCGGACGGGGAGCTGGACCGGGTGATCACCCTGCCCACGCCCCGGACGACGGCCTGTGCGTTCGGCGGCCCGGGGCTGACCGACCTGTACGTCACCACGGCCCGCACCGGCCTCACGGCGCCGCACCCGCTGTCGGGCTCCCTGCTGGTGATCCCGGACGCGGGCGAGGGGCTGCCCCAGCCGGCCTTCGCGGGCTGACCGCCGCATCCGCCCGCCCCTCCCGGCCAGGTTCTCCGGGAGGGGCGGGCCGGTGCGGGCGTCAGTGCACCATGCCCACCTCGTAGTGGCCGCCGGGCTGGCGGGTGATGACGTTGCCGCGGTTGAAGGCGTTGATGAGGGCGATCTGGGCCACCAGGGCGGCGAGCTGCTCCTCGTCGTAGTGCTTGGCGGCGTTGGCCCACACCTCGTCGCTGACCCCGCCGGCCGCGTCGGCGATCCGGGTGCCCTCCTCGGCCAGCTCCAGCGCGGCCCGCTCCGCCTCGGTGAAGACGGTGGCCTCGCGCCAGGCGGCGACCAGGTAGAGGCGGGTCGGGTCCTCACCGGCGTGCAGGGCCTCCTTGGTGTGCATGTCGACGCAGCCGGAGCAGCCGTTGATCTGGCTGGCGCGGAGCGTGACCAGCGCCCGGGTGCCGGCGGGCAGCGTCGAGTCCGCCAGGATGTGGTGGGCGGCGATGAAGTGCTTGAAGACCTTCGACATGACCGGGCTGGCCATCACGTTCAACCGGGCTTCCATGGCGGGCTCCTGTGACTCTTGTCGATCGTCTGCCGATCGGTTCGTTGCCTACGCTCTTTGGACGAGACAGCCCCGCGCTCTGTGACACCGACGGCTGTGACCTGCCTCACGGACTGATCGTCCCGGGTGGCGGTGTAGGAAGGAGGGTGTCCCCGACAGCCGGTCACGGGCCGGCAGTAAGGAGTGCGCCGCGTGTCCTCCCTCTTCCCCGCCCTGGCGGACGGACCGGCCGAGCACAGCGAGACGGGGGTCCCCCCGGACGAAGTCCGGGGGAGGGTCGCCCTGCGGTTCGGCGATCGGTCGCTGACCTTCGGAGAGCTCGCACAGGCCGCCGGCGCGGTCGCCGCGCGGGTCCGGGAGGCGGGCCGGGTCGCCGTGTGGGCCACCCCGGAGCTGGAGACCGCCGTCGCCGTGACGGGCACGCTGCTCGCCGGGGCGGCCGCGGTGCCGCTGAACCCGAAGTCGGGCGAGAAGGAACTGGCGCACATCCTGGCCGACAGCGCGCCCTCCCTGCTGCTGGCCGCCCCCGGCGCCGAACTCCCCGCCGCGCTGCATCACGTGACGCGGGTGGACGTCGACGCCTCGGCGTCCGGAGCCCGGTTCGAGGAGCGGGGCGCGGAGGAGGACCCGGCGCTGGTCGTCTACACCTCCGGTACGACCGGGCCGCCGAAGGGCGCGGTGCTGCCCCGGCGGGCCCTCGCCACCACCCTGGACGCCCTCGCCGACGCCTGGCAGTGGACCGGGGACGACGTGCTGGTGCACGGGCTGCCGCTGTTCCATGTGCACGGGCTGGTGCTGGGCATCCTCGGCCCGCTGCGGCGCGGCGGCTCGGTGCAGCACCTGGGGCGCTTCTCCCCGGAGGGCGTGGCCCGCGAGCTGGGCTCCGGCGCGACCATGCTGTTCGGGGTGCCGACGATGTACCACCGGATCGCGGAGGCGCTGCCCGGCGACCCCTCGCTGGCCAAGGCGCTGGCCGGCGCCCGGCTGCTGGTGTCGGGCTCGGCCGCGCTGCCGGTGCACGACCACGAGCGGATCGCGGCGGCGACCGGCCGCCGGGTGATCGAGCGGTACGGCATGACCGAGACCCTGATGAACACCAGTGTGCGGGCCGACGGCGAGCCCCGGGCCGGGACGGTCGGGGTGCCGCTGCCGGGCGTCGAGCTGCGGCTGGTGGAGGAGGACGGCAGCGAGATCGCCGGGTACGACGGGGAGACCGTCGGCGAGATCCAGGTGCGCGGCCCGAACCTGTTCACCGAGTATCTGAACCGGCCCGACGCCACCGCGGCCGCGTTCACCGCCGACGGCTGGTTCCGGACCGGCGACATGGCCGTACGGGAGCCGGACGGGTATGTGCGGATCGTCGGCCGGAAGGCCACCGATCTGATCAAGAGCGGCGGGTACAAGATCGGGGCCGGGGAGATCGAGAACGCGCTGCTGGAGCATCCGGGGGTGCGGGAGGCGGCGGTCACCGGGGAGCCGGACGCGGACCTGGGCGAGCGGATCGTGGCCTGGGTCGTGCCCGCCGACCCGCAGGCGCCGCCCGCGGCCGAGGAGCTGGCCGATCACGTGGCCCGGCGGCTCGCCCCGCACAAGCGTCCGCGGGTGGTGCGGTACCGGGACTCGCTGCCCCGCAACGACCTGGGCAAGCTCATGAAGCGGGCGCTCACCGATGCCTGAGCGGCTCTCCGCCCGGGAGGTGCTGGGGTGCGTCGCCGATCCCGGCACCTTCACCGAACTCCCCGCCCCGCCACGGCAGTCCGCTCCGGACGGCCCGCTCGGCTGGCAGGGTTACGACGCCTCGCGCGCCCGGGCCGCCGAGCGCACCGGCGAGCAGGAGTCGGTCGTCTGCGGCACCGCCCGCGTGGCGGGCACCCGGGCCGTGCTGATCGCCTTCGAGTTCGGCTTCCTGGGCGGCTCGCTGGGCGAGCGCACCGGGGACCGGCTGGTGGCCGCCTACGCCCATGCCCGGGAACACCGGCTGCCGGTGGTGCCGTTGATCGCGACCGGCGGCAGCCGGATGCAGGAGGGCATGATCGCCCTCACCCAGCTCCAGCGGGTGGCGCGCGAGTCGGTGCTCACCCGGGAGGCCGGGCTGGCGCAGATCGCCGTGCTGCGCGACCCCACCACCGGCGGCGGCTGGGCCACGCTGGGCGCCGGGGCGGACATCGTGCTGGCGCTGCCCGGCGCCCAGGTGGGCTTCGCCGGTTCCCGGGTCCGGCCGCCCGACGCCGACCCGGCCGCGTACACCGCCGAGGCGCAGCTGGCGGCGGGCGTGGCGGACGCGGTGGTGCCGCCGGCCGAGCTGAGGGAGGTGCTCGGGGCCTGGCTGCGGCTGCTGACGAGCCCGGCCGCCGAGGCCCCGCCGCCCGCCGCACTGGGCGGCACCTCACTCCCGCGCACCGGCGCGGACGCGGTCCGGCGCGCCCGCGCCGCCGAACGCCCCCACGCCCGGGCCTACCTGGACGCCTACTTCGGCCACCGGCTCGCCATCGGCGGCGACCGGTGCGGGGGCACCGATCCCGAGGGGATGCTGTGCGGGTTCGGCGCGCGGGACGGCCGTACGGTGGCGTACGCGGCGCAGACCGGCACGGCGACCCGGCCGGCCGGCTACCGCACCGCGGCCCGGCTGATCCGGCTGGCGGACCGGCTCGGCATCCCGGTGCTGACGCTGGTGGACACCCCGGGTGCCGCCAATGACGCGGAGGCGGAGCGGCAGGGCGCCGGGGCGGCCATCGCCGAGGTGTTCGGGGCGGTGGCGGCCGCCCGGGTCCCCATCACCACGCTGGTGGTCGGGGAGGGCGGTTCGGGCGGCGCGCTGGCGCTGGCCGCGCCCGGCAACACCTGGGTCACGCCGGACGGCTACTTCTCGGTGATCGCGCCGGAGCTGGCCGCGGCGATCCTCAAGCGCCCGCCCGAGGAGGTGGAGGCGACCGCCGGTCAGCTGTGCATCCGGCCTCAGGACCTGGTGGCGCTGGGCGTGGTCCGGGGCATCGTGGACCACCACGGGTCCTGAGACGAGCGCCATGTGCCGCTGTCTGCCCGCATGTTGAACGATTCCGACCGGATGGTGCCCGGGATGTGACACCCGGGACACCGTCCGTAGCATGGGAGTCGGCCGACGAGTGGGTGTGCCGGGGAGACCCGGGGAACGGGGAGCGGGCGTCGTCATGGACAAACTGGTGCAGTTCGAGACCGAGGACGGCGCACAGGTCGTGGTGGAGGGCGTCAGCGTCCTGCCCGGCGCGCGCCTCGTCTCGCGCGGCGACGGACCGGTGCAGGCGGCGCGCACCTTCGAGGGCGCGCTGGACGGCGTACGCGGGGCGGCCGCGGCGGCGCTGCGGGTCTTCCGGGACGGCAGCCTGCGCCCCGACGCGGTGGAGATCGAGTTCGGCGTACGGCTGTCCGCGGAGGCCGGTGCCGTCATCGCCAAGGGCTCGACCGAGGGCCATCTGGTGGTCAAGCTCAGCTGGTCCCCCGGTCAGTCGCCGGCGCACGGCACCCCCGCCGCGGCCCTGCCGGGGCAGACCGCGGCGGACCCGGAGCCCGCCGAGCGGTGAGACACAGCGCCGCCTGGCACGCCCGGATCGTCTGCGGTCACGAGGTGGGCGCCGGCTTCCTCGTCACCGGCCGCCGCGTGCTCACCTGCGCCCATGTCGTCCGCTGGAGCGACAGCGCGCCGGTGACGGTCAGCTTCCCGCACGCCCGGGAGCTGGGCGAGCTGCCCGCGTCCGTGGTGTTCCAGGGCGGCTGGGCGGGCGCGGCCACCGACCCCGGCGATGTCGCCGTACTCGAACTGGACCGTGACGTCCCCCTCGCCCCGGCCGGTTTCGCGCCGCCCGACGCCGCCTACCGGGAGCCGTACCCCCGGCTGATCGCCTACGGCTTCCCCGAGGGCTACGACGAGGGCACGCTCGCCGAGTACCAGGCGGTCTCCGGGCAGTTGATCGCGGACGAGTGGCTGGAGCTGGTCGCCTGGCACGGGCACGGGCAGCCGCTCGTGGCCGGGTTCAGCGGGGCGGCCGCGACGCTGCCGGACGGCAGGGTGGCCGGCATGATCACCGCCGCCTCGGAGCTGCCGGAGGTGCGCAAGGGCCGGATGCTGCCGCTGGACGTCATGGCCCGGTACTGGCCCGAGCTGGGCGAGCTGGTGCCCACCCCCGGCCACCGGGACGACGCCCGCCGGCGGCTGTACGCCCTGCTGCGGCGGGCGGCGGACGGCGGCCGGGCGGTGTGCGACCCGCACCGGCTGTACGTGGACGTGGTGGGCCCCTTCGGGCCGCCCCTGCCGCCCGGCGGCTTCACCTCCCTGTGGGCGGCCGCCGCCTATGTGCAGTGGGAGGTGCCGGACCCGGACGCGGTGCACCGGCTCGCCGACCGGCTCCAGGAACTGCTGGACCCGGGGCAGCCGCAGCCCCCGGCGGCCGCCCCCGCTGCCGCCGCCCCGGCCGCTCCCTCCTGGTCGCCGGTCGTCGTGGAGATCGACCACAGCGGTGCCGGTCCCGACCAGGTGACCGTGGAGGTGTCCGCGTACCGCGACGGACAGCGCCGCCCGGTGGGCGCGCGCCGGCTGCCGCGCTCCGGGGTGCGGGCCTTCGTGCAGCACCGCATCGACGAGGCCCTCGCGCATCTCGCCCCGGACGCGGAGGAGCTGGTGACGTTCGTGCTGCCGCGCGAGTGGCTCAACGAGGCGGTGGCGCACTGGGAGTGCGGCGCGGACGACAGCACCCCGCTCGGCTGCGCCTACCCCCTCGTGGTCACCGACCGCGCCCGCCACCACAGCAACCGGCTGCGCCGCCAGCTGAGCCGGAAGTGGCAGAAGCTGGACTCCCGGCGCTCCGTCGGGCTGTACCGCGTCGCGTGCGACACCCAGGAGCGCCCCGCGGGCCTGCGCAAACGGCTGTGGGACGGCGACGCCGGGCTCGCCGGGTTCGCGGCCCCGCCCGCGGCGGCCCAGGAGCACTTCGAGGTCGGCCTCACCGTGCCCGTCCCGGTCCTGCTGTGGCCCCGCACCGGCTGCCCGCCCGACGCCCACACCCCGCCGGCGCAGCCGACGTGCGCCCCGGACGCGCCCGGCCCCGCGGACCCGCCCTGCCCCGGCACCGCGTTCCTGGACGCGCTCACCGACTCCGTCGCGGACGTCCCGCCGGCCGAACTCCCGCGCCATGTGCTGTCGTTACGGATGACCGCGGCCGCCGCCGACGAGCCGGACGCGCACTGGGCGAGAGACCTGCAACTGCTCTGGGACGATCCGCGCTGCTTCCCGGAGACCACCGCCAGCCTGCACTCGCCCGTCGCCTGACCGACCGTACGACCGCCCGCCCCGCCCCCACGGAGAAGAAGAGCCCATGCCCCTGTGGCCCGTCTACACCGGTACGAACGAGCCGCACGACGGCATCACCCGGCTGCCCCCGCCGCCGCCCTGGCGCGCCTTCGACGGCGGCCCCGTGCTCCCGGCGCCGGACGCGTCCGCCGACGCCTCGGCCGTCTCCCCGGACCGGATGCACCGCGCGGCCACCTACCAGGCCACCGAGGAGACGGTCCAGCTGGTCAACGCGGCCCTGTATCTGCGCCGGCCGCTGCTGGTCACCGGCCCGCCCGGCACCGGCAAGTCCTCGCTGGTGTACGCGGTCGCCCGCGAGCTGCGGCTCGGCCCGGTACTGCGCTGGAACATCACCAGCCGCAGCACCCTCCACGACGGCCTCTACCAGTACGACCCGCTGTCCCGGCTGTACGCGGCCCGGCAGCAGGCGGCCGCGGAGCAGCAGGGGGACGCGGCCGGCACCGGGGCGGGCGTCGAGCACCATCTGCGCCTGGGCCCCCTCGGCACCGCCCTGCTGCCGTACGGCCGGCCCCGCGCGCTGCTCATCGACGAGATCGACAAGAGCGACCTCGATCTGCCCAACGACCTGCTGAACGTGCTGGAGGAGGGCCAGTACGAGATCCCCGAGCTGGTGCGTGCCGCCCGGCTCACCCCGGACGGCGTCGCCGAGGTGCTGGTCGACGGCACCGACGACCGGGTCCCGGTGGCGCGCGGCCGGGTCCGCTGCCGCGCCTTCCCCTTCGTCGTGCTCACCAGCAACGGCGAGCGCGAGTTCCCGCCCGCCTTTCTGCGCCGCTGTGTCACCCTGCATCTGCGGCAGCCCGACGACCGGCACCTCGCCGAGATCGTCCGCGCCCACCTGGGCGAGCCCGACGGCCCCGCGCAGGCCCTGATCGACCGCTTCCTGGCCCGGTCCGGCGCCGGCGACCTGGCCACCGACCAGCTGCTCAACGCGATCTACCTGGCCCGCTCCACCGACCTGGACGCCACCTCCCTCGACCGGCTGGCCGAACAGCTGATGCCGTACCTGGGGCAGACCACGCAGTCCGATGTCTTCTGAACCCGCCGCCCCGGCCGGCCCGGACGGCCCGGACGGCCCCGCCGACCCCCTCATCCGGCTGGCCGACGTGCTGGCCGCGGCCTCGCGCGGGGTCCGCCCGACCCCGCGCGAACTGGCCGAACTGCTCTGGCTGGCCCGGCACATGAGCCCGGACCCCGCCACCACGCCCACCCCACCCACCGCACCCGAGCGGGAGACCCCCGCACCCCCGCACCGGCCGCCACCGGCCGACGCACCCACGCCGTCCCCGCACCCCGCAGCGGATCCCGCCCCCGCCCGCACCCCCCGAATCCCCCTCCACCTGCCCACCCGCGGCCCCGCGGCCGCGGCGGAGCACCGGCGGCACACCACCCTGCTCGCCCCGGCGCCCCCGATGCTGCGCCACCCGCTCGCGCTGCAACGCGCGCTGCGCCCGCTGGGGCGGCGGGTCGACGCGCCCGTCGGCCGGGAACTGGACGAGCGGGCCACCGCCGACCGCATCGCCCGCCTGGGCGCCGCCCCCGAGTGGTGGCTGCCGGTGCTCCGCCCCGCCCGGGAGCGCTGGCTGCGGCTGAACCTGGTGTACGACGCCGGGCCCACCATGCCGGTCTGGCGCCCCCTGATCCGCGAACTGCACACCGCCCTGGCCCAGTCCGGCGCCTTCCGCACGGTCGCCCTGTACCGCGCCGCCGCCGACGGCACCGTGCGCGGCCCCGACCCGCAGCCGCCCGCCGACGGCCGCAGCGCCACCCTGCTCATCAGCGACTGCATGGGCCCGCAGTGGCGGGAGGGCCCCGCCGGCACCAGGTGGTACGCCACCCTGCACCGCTGGGCACGCCGGATGCCGCTGGCCGTCGTACAGCCGCTGCCGGAGCACCTGTGGCGGGACACGGCACTGCCCACCACCGCGGGCCGGCTGTCCGCCCCGCACCCCGCGGCGGCCCCGGCACAGCTCACGTTCACGCCGTACGAGCAGCACGAGTCCCCGCTGTCCCGGGGTGCCGTGCCGCTGCCCGTGCTGGAGCCGGAGCCGGGCTGGCTCGGGAACTGGGCGGCCCTGCTCGCCGGCCCGGGCGGGGCGGAGTTCCCCGGCGCCGTGGCCGCGCTGGACCGTCCGCTGCCGGCGGACTCCGAGGACCGTACGGACGTGGGGCTGCTGTCCGCCGAGGAGCTGGTGCTGCGGTTCCGGGCGACGGCCTCGCCCGAGGCGTTCCGGCTGGCCGGGCATCTCGCGGTGGGGCGGGCCGACCTGCCGGTGATGCGGCTGGTGCAGGCCGCCGTGGAACCGGACCCGCGTCCGCAGCACCTGGCCGAGGTCGTGCTCAGCGGCATGCTCACCGCCGTGACCGAAGGCCCGCCCGGCGCCTACGCGTTCCGGGACGGCGTACGCGAGCTGCTGCTGCTCGGGCTGCCGCGCACGGCCCGCAACAGCACGACCGAACTGCTCGCGCGCGTCGGCGAGTTCATCGACCGCCGGGCCGGACGGGCACCCGGCGAGTTCCGCGCGTCGGTGCCGTCCGAGGAGGGGACCGGGACGGCCGTGGAGGGCGATCCGTTCGCCACGGTCAGCGAGGAGAGCGTGCGCCGGCTGTCGCAGCCGGCGGCCGGGGAGCTGTTCGCGGGGCGGTACCGGCTGGTGCGGGAGACGGGCGCCTCGGGGGTCGGCTGGCTCGCCGAGGACACCCGGGACGGGGACACGCCCGTGGTGGTGTGCGTGTACCCGCGGGATCTGCGCACCGACTTCACGGACCTGTGCGCGCGGCTGCGCAGGGTGCACCACCCCGGGATCGCCCGGGTCCGCTCCTACGGTTTCGCGGGCCCCACGCCCTATCTGGTACGCGACGTCACCCCCGGGCCCACGCTGCGCGAACGCCTCGACGGCGTCCCGGACGAGCTGTCCCCCGCCGAGATCGGCGCCCTGCTCCCGCCGCTCGCCGACGCGGTCCTCGCCTTGCACGCCGAGGACGGGCCGCGCGGCGTGCTGAACCCGCGCTCCGTCGCCCTCACCCCGGGCGGGCCGGTCCTGACGTGTCTGGACTCCGCGCCCCTGGTGAGCGGAGGCCGCGCGAAGTCGCTCTGGGCCCTGGGGAACATGGTCAAGGCCCTGTCCCGCAGCAGCCTCGCCCACGAGACGGCCGAACTCCTCGCGGCGGCCGACGAGTTGCTCGACGACGACTCCGAAGCCCAGCAGCGCGGTGTCCGTCGGCTGCTCCGGCGTCCCGCGCTCGCCACACCGCCCCCGCAGCCCCCCGCCGACGGCCCCGAGATCCACTTCACGGCCGGTGAGCTGAAGGGGCGGCCGGAAGCGCGGATCACCCTGGAGGCCACCGTGCACGAGATCCTCGCGCGCGGCTCCCTCGGCCCCCGCCAGTACCGGGTGGAGGTCCGCCCCGACGGCTACCTGGTGCGCGTCGAACCGGGCGCCTTCCTGCTGCCCGTGCTGGTCGCCGTACTCCGCGAACTGCCGCACTCCCTCGACCGGCTGAAGAACCCGCCGCGGCTGCGCGTGACCTTCGGCGCACCCCCCGTCCAGCCGCCGCAGGCGGCCGCGGACGTGCTGGTCGTCGTGGAACCCGCGCTGTACGACGACTTCGCCGCCAGCTCCGCCGCCCAGGGCTCGCGGCGCTTCTGGCCGCTGTACCGCAACAACGCCCCGGACGCCCCGCCGGCCGCCTGGTACTGCCCGCTCGGGCCGCCCGGCTCGCCGAGGGCGCCCGAGCCCGCCGAGGACGACCTGGTGCAGGGCCCGTTCATCACCGACGACCTGCGCCGGCTGGGCATCCCCACGCCGGGCCGTACCGCCGTCGTGCACACGCGGCCCGACGGCCCGCTCACCCTGCTCGACCCGATCCGCCCGTACGGCGACCGCCCGCCCCGCCCGGAGACCTACTACTGGGTCGACCTCAGCGTGCACCGGGACCGGCACACCGTGTCCCTGCCGAGTTCCGGCCCGGGCTCGTTCACCGCCTCGGTGCAGCTGTCCTGGTACGTCGTCGACCCGGTCGCCTTCGTCCGCGGGGAGACCACCGACGTCCCGGGGACCCTGCTGGCCCATGCCCGGGATTCCGCCGCGCGCTTCACGCGCCGGCATCCGCTGCGCCGGGTGGACGCGGCCGAGCAGCAGGTCAACCAGGCGCTGCGGGCCGGCTGGCCGGTGCCGGGGCTGACGGTGTCGTGCACCGTGCGGCTGACGACGGAGGGAAAGCCGCTGCCGGAGCCGGTGCGGCCGGTTCCGGCGCGCCGCCGGCTGTCGGGCCTGCTGTCCGCCGCCCGGGCCGTGCTGATCGGCTTCGACGGGCCACTCGTGCGGCTGTACACGGCACGGACGGCCCGCGAGAACGCGCTGTACCTGCTGTCCCTGGTGGCCGAGGACCGCGATCCGCGGGACGCGCTGGCGGGCCGTCCGCTGCCGGTCGCGGACACCGCCGGCCGGGACGGGCTGACGCACCCGCTCGACGTCGTACGGGCCTTCGCCCAGGACCGGCTCGGCCCGAGGCTGCTGAACACCCTGGACGAGCTGGAACTGCGCGCCGTCCGCGACGCGCCGATGACCCACCTCGCGCTGCCGCTCGTCCGGGCCCTGCACCGGTCCGGCCGCCCGGTCAGCGTGGCGACGGACGTGAGCAGCCAGGCCGTCCACCGCGCCCTGAACATCCATCAGCCGCCGTTCGCGGGCATCCACGGGCGCCGCCACGACCCCGGTCTGCTCACCCCCGACCCGGACTGTCTGCGGCGCGCCCTGACCGCCCTGGGGGCCGAGGCGGAGACGGCCGTCCTGATCGGCTCCTCGGTCTGCGAACTCACCGCCGCCCAGCAGCTCGGGCTGCGCTTCATCGGCTACTCCCCCACCGCCACCGGGCGCGCGCAGCTGCGGGAGGCGGGCGGCGACGCCGCCGTCTCCTCCCTCGAACCGCTGCTGGAGGCCGCCGGTCACCTCTGACGGGCCGACACACCGGTACGCCTCCCGCAAACCCCCCATTCAGCGGCGCCCCGCCCGGCCCTCTCCAGAAGGCGCCCGGCCCGCGGCGCCACGGAGGATGCAGGAAGAGGAAGCGGCCCGCCGGACCGGACGGGCGCACCCACGCCCGCGCACTCGGGAGGTTTTGCCGTGACCGTCAGTCTGGAGCAGTTGCGCCGCTGCCACTTCGCCGTCGACCTGGGGGCGGCCCGCACCCGGGTGTATGTGAAGGGCGCCGGTCTCGTGGTCGACCAGCCGTCCGTCGCGGCCGTGAACACGAAGACCGGCGCGCTCATCGCGGTGGGCGAGTTCGCGGAGAAGATGACGGGACGGACGCCGAGCTACATCAGGGTGGTCCGGCCGATCTCCGGCGGCACGGTGGTCGACATCGAGATGGCCCAGCGGATGCTGCGGCACCTCCTCGGCGACAAGATGCGCCGCACGCTGCGCCGCAACCTCCGGCTGCGGGCGGCGGCCTGCACCCCGCACGACGCCGATCCGCTGGCCCAGCGCGCGGTGATCGAGACGCTGGTCGGGCTGGGGGCGCGCCGGGTCGAGCTGGTGGACACGCTGATCGCGGCGGCGGTGGGCTGCGGGCTGCCGGTGGAACGCCCCGAGGCCACCATGATCATGGTGTGCGGTGCGGCCGCCACCCAGGTGGCGGTCCTCTCGCTCAGCTCCATCGTCACCGCCGAGCGGATCCCGGTGGGCGGGGACGCGGTGGACCACGCGATCGTGCAGCATCTGCGGCACGAGCACGAGCTGATGCTGCCCAGCCAGTCGGTACGGCCGCTGCAACTGGCCCTGTCCGGCAACGGTCTCACCCCGCACGGCCCGGCCCGCACCGAGATCCACGGCCGCGACGTGGCCACCGGTCTCGCGCGCAGCGTGCAGGTGGACACCGCCGCGGTACGCGACGCGATCCAGACCCCGCTGACCGCCGTGCTGGACGGCATCGGCAAGGTGCTGCGGCACTGCCCGCCCGACCTGGTCGCCGATCTCGCCGACCGCGGGATCACGATGGTCGGCGGTTCGGCGCTGCTGCCCGGCTTCGACCAGATGCTGCGGCAGGCCACCGGTATGCCGGTGCACATCGCCGAGCGGCCCGACATCTGCGCGGCGCAGGGCCTGGGCGCGATGCTGGAGGGCCGGATCGAGCCGCTGGTGCTGAACCCGCTGGCCGCCTGAGCGGTACGGCCGAGAAGGGGTCTTCCCACCCAGCCCCCGGAGGCGTAGATTCCGCATACCCCGCGACGGCGCCCCCCTGGGCGTCGGCCCGCCGATCCCGGGATGGCAGGCCACGCGGGGGCCAACGTATCGCCGAGCCGGCTTTGCGGACGTCCGTGGCCGGTCAGACCTTGGCGAGCCGGTCCACCAGCAGCTCCAGCCTCGGCTCGGCGTCCTCGGGCAGCAGGCGGCCCGCGCGGGTGAGGGTGGCGAGCCCGTGCAGGGACGCCCAGAACACCTCGGTGTACAGCCCCGGGTCGACCCCGTCCCCGGCGACCTCGGCCAGGGTCTCCAGCAGCGCGGCGAAGGCGTCCTTCAGCGGCTCCGGGGTGTCCTCCTGCGCGTACGGCAGGCCGCCGTCGAGCTGGAAGATGGCGTCGTACACCGCGGGGTTGCGCTCGGCGAAGTCGAGGTAGGCGCGGGCCAGGGCGGCGACCCGCTCGCGCGGCCCGGCCACGCCGGCGGTCGCGGCCCGCACCGCCACGGCCAGCTCGGTGGCGCCCTGGAGGGCGACGGCGCCGATGATCTCGCGCTTGCCGCGGAAGTGGCTGTACAGGACCGGCTGGCTGTACTCGATGCGCTCGGCGAGCCGGCGGGTGGTGACCGCGTCCCAGCCCTGCTGCTCGGCGAGTTCGCGGGCCGCCGCCACGATGAGGTGCTCCCGGGCGGCCCGTTCGCGCTCCTTGCGTTCCTTTACCGACATGCCCCGATCCTAGCACTGCTAGACAATCGAGCGGCAGCAGTACTAGCGTTGACTCGACAGCTAGCAACGCTAGTTCATCGGAGGGATCGTCATGCTCGGCACTCTCGAAGTCGTCACCACCGTCCTCGTCGGCCTGATGGTGGGGGTGGAGTTCTCCGTCGCCTTCGTCATGAACCGCATCCTGAACGCGCTGCCCGAGGACAGCGGCCAGCTCGGCCACGCCCACGGCGGCCGCATGCTCGGCACCCTGATGCCGTTCTGGTACATAGGCTCGCTCGTCCTCAGCGCGCTCTGGGCCGTCGCCGGATGGCACCACCACGGCGCCGGACTCGTCGTCACCGCCGCCGCTCTGCTGATCGTCAGCGTGGTGATGTCGGTGCTGCTGCTGGTCCCGATCAACAACCGGAACCGGACCTGGACCCCGGAGACCCGGCCCGCCGACTGGAAACAGCAGCTGGACCGCTGGGAGCGCTACCACTACGTCCGCGTCGCCGTCATCATCGCCGCCTTCACCCTGCTCGTCACCGCCCTCGTCTGACCCAGCCGCCGCCCCGGGAGAAGAGCCATGTCACTGAAGAAGACCAACACCGTCCTGACCGCCGCCTTCATCCTCTTCATCCTCTGGTTCGGGACGGAGTTCATCCTGATCCCCGAGACCCAGGCGCCCGGCTTCGGCCTGCCGAGCTGGCCGTCCGGCGACGGCGGCGGCTTCCTGATCGTCAAGGGAATCCGCGACGTCGTCCTGGCCCTGGTCCTGGCCGTCCTGCTGGTGACGGGCCAGCGCCGGGCACTCGGCTGGGTGCTGACGGTGGAGGCCCTCGCCGCGTACGGCGACATGGCCACCGTGCTGGCCCACCACGGTTCCGTGGCCACCGCGCTCGGAGTCCACGGCCTGACCGCGACCCTGATGGTGGTCAACGGCCTGCTGACCCTGCTCGAGACCCGGCGCGCCGCACAGCACGCCCCCGAGCACGCCGGGTGTAGCCGCCGGTCCCCCGGGCAGGCGAGCGCCGAGGGACTCCGAGCAGCGAGCGAGGCGAGGACATGACCTCAGCGGCACGCGTACCGCACGGTGGACGGCCGGTCCCCCTGACCGTCGACGAGCACACGGAGGGCGACCGGACGGTCCTGACCGTGCGCGGCGAGCTGGTGCACGGCTGCACGGAAGCCCTGGCCACGGCCCTGGCCACGCTGCCCGCCGGCGTCACCCGGGTCGAGGCGGACCTCGCCGGGGTGTCCTTCATGGACACGGCCGGGCTCGCGTTCCTGGACACGCTGAGCGCGTACGGCCGCCGGTACGGCGTCGCGGTGACCGCCACCGGCTGGCGGGGCCAGCCGCACCGCGTCCTGGAACTGGTCAGCGGCGACCCCGCCGGGCCGCTGCACGCCGAGACCCCCGCCCGCCCCGCCTCCGCGGTGGCCCGGGAACGCGACGAGCAACTGGACGTGCTGCGCCTGGAGATCGAACAGCTGCGCCACGCCCTCGACTCCCGCCCGGTGATCGACCAGGCCCGCGGCATCCTGATGGCCGCGCACTCCTGCACCCCGGAGCAGGCCTGGACGATCCTGCGGGAGGCCTCTCAGCGGTCCAACACCAAGCTGCGCCGGGTCGCGGCGGCGGTCACGGCGAGCGCGAGCCCCGACGGCCCGGCCCCGCCCGAACCGCTGCGCACCCAGCTGCGCTCGGCGGCGGCCCGGCTCACCCACTGAACGGTTCAGTACGGCAGGATGCGCCCCGAGGGCGTCCTGCGGTCGATCTCCTGCCCGCGCGGGGCGGCGGGCCGCCGGCTGACACGCACCCGGATCCGACGGTCCATGACGCCCTCCTCCTGCCGTACGGCCCGGCGGGTGGACGCCGGTTAGGGGGTGCGTGCCCAGGACACGGGCCGTTCAAGCATGGACGGGTCAAGTCAGCTCCGGCCGGGACCGTACGGCGCGGCGGCCGGACGGTGACGCCGGATCAGCCCGTCGAAGCCGTCGTACAGGTCGCGGGCCCTGCCGGGCGGCGGCACGAAGGCGGTGACGAACCCGTCGGTGCGCTGGACCGTCACCACCTCGCCGGTACGCGGGTCGGCCTGGTGCCACACCCCGGCGAGGGCCGCACCGGGCACCCAGCCGGGCTCGGTCTCCGGCCCGCCGCGCCGGCCGCGCAGCACCCTGCGCCGGTAGCCCGGGAACAGCAGCCCCGGCAGCGTCACCACGACGAACAGGACGAGCAGCAGGCCGGCGACCGCGTCGGCCGCCCAGCGCAGCAGCGCGAGGAGGAGGGCGTAGCAGAGGGCGGCGACGAAGACCCACAGGCAGGCCGTGACGGCGGCGGGCGGCGCACCGGCCTTGCGCAGCAGGCCGAAGAGCACGACCGAGGCCACCAGCACCAGGACCGTCACACACCCGGCCTCGTCGCCGAACAGCCGCTCGGCGATCCGGCTGCCGCGCCGGTCCGCGCCGACGACGTAACCGTGCTCGTGGAAGCGGACGGCGACCCGGCCGCCCGGCGTGGCGCGCACGCCCGTGATCTCACGCATTCCGGTGCTCCGCATCCGACGCCCAGGCCCGCAGCGCCTCCGCGTGTTCCCGGATCAGGGACATCCGGGCCTCCCATTCCGACCCGCTCCGGTGGTCGGGGTGGGCGGTGATCTGCCCCGCGTGCTTGCGGTAGGTGAGCCCGGTCTCGCCGATGAACCACCCGTCCGCCAGCGCGTCCAGACCGAGCAGCAGACCGGTGTCGCCGGAGGCGGGCAGCGCCATCCAGCCGCCCAGCAGCGCCAGCAGGGAGCGCCGCACGCACAGCGTGGCGGGGTGGACCCGGGGGCGGCGGTGCTCGGCCCAGAAGCCGAAGGCGCTGCCCCGCGGGAGCCGGCCCGGCTCCGGATCGCTCAGCTCGAACGACACGGTGCTGCCGTCCTCGAGGAGATCGACGACCCGGGACGTGGTCCAGCCCACCTCGGGATGCCGCTCCAGCACGGCGAGGTCGCGGGCGAGCGCGCCGGGGGCGAGCCGGTCGTCGGAGTCCAGGGTCTTGACGTAGCGCCCGGTGGAGCGGGCGAACGCCATGGTGCGCGCCACATGGGGACCGCCGGCCCGGGAGGCCGAGATCCGGATCCGGGGATCGTCCGCCGGAAGATGCTCCCGCGCCCGGACGCCGCCGCCGTCCTCCTGCACGCACCACTCCCATGACCAGCTGTCGGGAAGCTCCTGCGCGCGCAGGGACTCGTACGCCTCGGGCAGGAACCCCACGGCGCCGCCGTGCACCGGAGTCACGACCGAGACGATGTTCATGTGGTCTTTCATGGTCAGATCATCGCTGGCGGATCTCCGTGAGGATGGCGCGGGCCCAGTCGGCGGGGGCGGGGTTGTCCAGCCGGGCGGCCAGGCGGGCGGTGTGGCTGCGGCGTTCCGGGCGTGTCATCGTCACCGCGCGGTGCAGGGTGTCGACCAGGTCCTGGGGCGAGGCGGGGTCGGTGAGAAGGGCGGCGTCGCGGAGCTGGTCGGCGACTCCGGCGTGCCGGGACAGCACGAGGACCCCGCTGCGGCCGGTCGCGGCGAGCGCGGTGACGTACTCCTGGGCGGTGAGGTTCATGCCGTCGGCGAAGGAGGTCACCCAGAACACGTCCGCCGCCAGGTACTCCTCGACGATCCGGGCGAACGGCAGGGATCGCGGGATGTAGTCGACCGGCTGCCAGCCGGCGGTCGACCAGCGGGAGTTGAGTGCCGTGACGGCTCTTTCCAGTTCGGTGCGGGTGCCGTCGTAGGCGCGGATGCCGGGCTCCGGCGGAGGGCAGACCAGCCGGAAGCGGAGCCGTCCGCGCAGCGCAGGCTCGCGGTCCAGGAGGGCGGCCAGGGCGCGGATCTTGTGGACGGGTGCCTTCGCGTAGTCGAGGCGCTCGACCGAGAGCACGTTGATGCCGTCGCCGTCCGGGCGGGGTTGGGCGCGGCGCGCGCACCTCTCGACGGCCTGGCGGTCGATGCCCAGGGGGTGCACCCCCGTGCGGGGCGTCCGCGCGGCTCCGGCCAGCAGCCGCCGGAAGTTGCCGGCATGGGCGTCGGTGTGGAATCCGGCCCAGTCGAGCTGGGCGAGGGACGTGCGGAGCTGTTCCCAGGCAGGCAGCGCGCGGAAGGTCTCGGGCGCGGGGAACGGTGTGTGATGGAAGAGGCCGATCCGCAGGTCGGGGCGGCGCGCTCGGAGCAGGCCGGGCACCAGCCAGAGGTTGTAGTCGTGCAGCCAGACCGTCGCCCCGGGAGCGGCGTGGTCGTCGATGTGGTCGGCGAAGGCGGCGTTGACCGCCTCGAAGTCGGCCCACTGGTCCGGGTCGTGGCGGACGAGCCACGGCATGGACATCAGGACGGGCCACAGCGTCTCCTTGCAGGCGCCGTGGAAGTAGCCGCTCCAGGTCTCCCTCGACACGGGCAGCAGGGCGAGCGGCAGCGTCCCGGGCGGTTCGGGAGGGGCGCCGACCGCGACGTCCGGACCGGCGGGTGCGGAGGGCTCCGGGGACGTGACGATGGCGGCCGTCCACAGGGCGTGCCGTGGTCCTTCCGCGCCGGGTCCCAGGGCGGAGGTGAGGGTGGGCAGGATGCCGTTCGGGCTGGCCGGCGGGCGCCAACGCCCGTTGGACCAGTGGAAGGGCGGGCGGTGGTAGCCGACCACCACGGGCGCGGGCCCCGGGATCCAGCCGAGGCGTTCCAGGGCGGAGAGGATCGCCGCCGCGCCCTCGAGCGCGGGGCGGTGCACCCGGTCGCTGACCGGCACGGCGGCGGACAGCGCGGGCTCCGCGTTGCCCATGATCACCCCGTGCGCCCCCAGCGTGAACAAGGAGAGGTCGTTCAGCGTGTCGCCGGCCACGAGCAGGGACGAGGTGGGCCAGCGGAGCATGCGGGCGAGCGCCCGTACCGCCGGCCCCTTGCCCGCCCCTTCGGGCAGGACGTCGAAGTAGCGGTCCGCCGAGTACGTCCAGGTGCACCCCAGTTCCGCCACGGCGGCCCGGAGTTCGGCTGTCAGATGCTCGGGCGGCAGAAAGAACGAGCACCGGCCGTCCTGGACGACGCCCTCCTGGTAGACCAGCGCGGGGAACCGGCGGAGCGCCGCACGCACCAGGTCGGCGCCGGGCCAGCCCTTGCGCAGCCGGTCCTCGAGGTCTTCGAGATGACGCATGCCGGCGGCGTCGGCGACGCTCGCTCCCACGTCGGCGACGATCCAGCGGGGCGTGGGCACCCAGGGGTCGCGTTCCAGGACGGCACGGACCGACGGCACCGAACGGCCGGTGGCGAACACCACGGTGATATCGGGGTGCTGCGCCAGGACGCGGTGCAGTCGCCGGCGGGCGCGGTCGTCCCCGCCCAGCAGCGTGCCGTCGAGGTCGGTGATCAGCACGCGGGGGGCCGGGGGCTCGGCAACGGCCGGCCGGGGGCGTGCGGCGGTGGGTGGCGTGTCGGCCATGGGTGTTCCTCTCCGTACAACAGAAGGGGATCGCCGGCGGGCGGCTCGCAGGGCGGAGCGCAGGACGCCGGGGAACACACCCCTGGTGCCTGGACGTGCCCGAGGTCTGCGCCGCTTCCGGGCTAAGGCGCCGTCAGATGCGGTACGTCGCCCTCGTACGCACGGCCGTCCGCCGCCGGCCCCCGGCCTTCGAGCCATTCGCGCAGCCCGTTCGCGTCGAGCGCGGCGCTGGATCCGGGCGCGGTGACCGAGGCCGTCCCGCAGGCGATGCCCGCGGCCAGGCAGTCGGCGAGCGGGGCGTCGTCCAGCCACCGGTGCAGGAAGCCGGCGTTGAAGCAGTCCCCGGCCCCGGTGGTGTCGACGACGTGCACGTCCGGTGCCCCGCGCGCCACCCGGAGACCTCCGGACGCGGCGACGGCGCCGGCTCCGCCGCGCTTGACGACCACCGTGGGCACCAGGCCGGCCAGCACGTCGAGCGCCTCCCGCACCCCGGCCGCCCCGGTGATCCGCAGCGCCTCCGGCTCGTTGGGCGCGAAGACGTCCACCTTCTCCAGCACCTCGCGTACCGCCGGCATCCCCACGTGCCCGGCGTAGTCCTGACAGTCCATGAAGACCCGGGTGCCATGGCGGGAGGCCGCGTCGAGGGCCGCGCCGACCTCGGGTCCGTACTGGAGGAACGGCAGCACCAGCAGGGCCGGGCGGAAGGTGTCCACCAGCTCGGCCAGTGACCGCCGGGCCACCGGGTCCTCGTAGGCGATCATCGCTCTGTCCTGCGGCTGCGACAGCGCCACGGTCACGTTCCGGACCGGTCCCGCATGGTGCCGGAAGCCGCGCTCGTCGATGCCCTCGGCACGGGCGGCGGCGAGCACCTCCCGGCTGAAGACATCGGTGCCGAAGTCGGCGGCCCACACCACCTCGCGCCCCAGCCGCCGCATGCCCATGGCCGGGGTGAACGCACCACCGGGCACCATGCCCAGTCCGCCGGCCCACACCTCGGAGCCGGAGGCGACCGGCCCGGTCAGTTCCCGGAAGACCAGATCGACGGAGTACGCCCCCACCACCAGGACCGACTCCCCCGCATCCGCGGGCCGACGGTGCGTCAGATCCGGCTCATAGGTCATGACTCGAACCCTGGGCACTTGCAACCAGTAGTAAACTAGTGACTAATAGTGATGACCCGATGGGACCCATCAATGGCTCAAGGTCGACGAGCGAGCAGCCACCGGAGGCCCTATGTCCCCGACCGATCCGGCCTTCCAGGAGCTGCTGGCGGTGGTGCGCAGCACACCCCAGGAGGCGGTCGACCATCTGCTGCGGAGCGACGACCCCCATGTGCGCAAGCTCGCGCGCGCGATCCGGGACGTCCGGCGGGACGCCACGAGCCGGGACACGCCCACGCCGCCGGACGAACCACTTCTCCACATCGACCCGGTGACCCACGACCCGGCCTGGTGACCCCGGCACGTCCGAGGGAGTGAAGGAGGGCCGCCACGCTGGCGTGGCGGCCCTCCTTTGTCACGTGTCCGCAGCTAGAAACGCTTCTGCGTGTCCGGTGCGCGGTGGGGCGGGTGGGACTCGAACCCACGGCCGACGGATTATGAGTCCTTTCATGATCTTCCGATTAGTCCCCCGTATTGCCTCGATCTTCCTGTAGCCGCAGGTCAGAGACGTTTGGCTGCTCTGGCTCTGCCTCGGCCTTCCTGATTCTTCCGGATCCTTCCGTCCCCTGCGTGTCCCCTGGCGCGCCCCCGCTCAGCGGCCGAGGTCGGCCAGCAGGTCGTCGACCACGGTCTCCTCCTCGATACGCACGCCGAGTTCGGTGAGGGCCGCGGGCAGGTCCGGGTCCCACGCGGCAGTGGTCGGCGTGCCGGTCAGGGGCGAAGCCAGTGGGGCGGCGGCGACCGCGTTGCGATACTCGGCGGCCGTGTAACGCCAGGGGTGCCACGGGATGCGGCGCAGCAGGGCTGAGGCGATACGCAGGCCGCCCCAGTCGAAGTCACCGTGGTAGCGCAACGTGCTTCCGTGGGTGCGCAGGTGACGCAGCAGAGTCAGGGCGGCGGCCGAGGGCTGGCCCTGGAGGCAGACCAGCGGCGGGCAGGCGGTGCCCAGGGCGTCGGCCGCGGAGGCCAGGACGGCCGGGTTCTCGCAGACGCGGACGACGGCCGACGCCGTGTGCGGTGGTTGCCGGGTGAGCTGCCGCAGCGTCAGGACCGCCGGTTCGCCCTCGTCCGCCAACCGGTCCAGGGCGGGGGTGCCGCGCAGGCCCAGCGTGAGGACCGTGGAGGAAAGGGCATCCTTGAGGAGCCCGGCCGACGCCCATGCCTCGCGGCGCCACTCGGCTCCACTGCCGGCCGGGAAGCCCGTCAGAACGCGGACGCCCGACAGGACGAGGGTGGCGAGCGGGGTGCCTTCGTCGAGGGCGTGGGCGTCACCGAATGTGGCGCCTGCGAAGACGGGCAGGGACACGGCGGGAACGGCCGGCAGCCCGCGCAGGGCCTGGGCGGTGTCGCCCAGCAGGTTCTTCGCCGCCTGCGGGGTGCGGGCGAGCCGGCGTACGAGGCCGTCCGAGACGATCCTCTCCGCCCAGTCGCCCAGCTGGGGGTGGGTACGGACGAGTTCATCGAGCGGCGTGTACGCCTCCCGCCAGGCGCGCTCCTCCCGCTCGCGCACGTCGGCCAGTCGGGTGACGGGTCCGGTGAGGGCGGTGACGGCGGCACCCAGGCCGTCGGGGCTGACGCCCGAGCGGCGCAGGACGGCGTCCACGGCCTCAAGGCGAACGCTCAGCCCACGTCCTGCGCCGGGGGCGCGGCCCAGCAGCCGTTCGGCGGCGGCTCGCTGCGCGGAGGTGGGGGCGGTCAGCGTGACCGGGCCGGTGAGGCGTTCGCCCCGCGCCATACGGCGGCGTACGCGGTCGATCAGCCAGGCGAGGTCGGGCCCGCCGAGCAGCCGAGTCAGGCGGTCGCGGTCGACGGGTGCGGCGGGCTGCCGCGGGCTGCTCGAGCACCCCCCGGTGTCCTCCTGCTCGTTCGTGCCCCTCTCGCTCATGCCCACCGGGCCCGCCCGCCTTCACAGCCCATGCCGGTCGAGAATGCTCATCAGCTTGCGCCTGCGTTTCAGTTCCGCCCGCAGACCGGCGAGATGTGCGGCGAACGCGTCCTCGGTCCCCAGGGCACGATGGCACTCACGTGCACCCAGCAGCAGCCGTGCCAGGCGCTCGTAGGCGCGGTCCCCGGTCGGCTCCTTCCATCGATCGACCAGCCGCAGGTACACGCCGAGCGCCTCGGCCGGACGTGTCTGGCGCGACAGGTCGGCGAGCTGCTCCCACTGCCGGTCGTCGGCGCGGCCGGGGGCCTCCCGCCAGGCGGCGTCCAGGTCGCCGTCGTCGAGCAACGCGTCGATCAGCACGGGCCCGCCGTACCTTCCGCCGCGCTCACGACGGGCGTCCTCCTCCAGGGTGGCCAGCGCCGCCGCGCGCTCGGCCTCCCAGCACTGCGCTGTCTGAGCGGCAGCCCGCAGCTGCCGGTAGGCGGCCAGAGACCGCTCGACACGGAACCGGTCCCGCCGCACCGCAACCACGTCGTCCGCCCGCCCCGCCTTCGCGTACCGGGCGCACACATGGTCGGCCAGACGACCGTCGATATGTGTCTCGGCGGCGCAGTCCCGCAGCCCCCGCTCCACCCAGGCAAGTGCCTCGTCCGCGCGGCCCGCCGATTCCAGCTCCTCGGCGATGAGCAGATGGGCGGCACCGGACGGGTCGAGGTCCTGCGCGTGCAACGCGACCAGCGCGTCGACATCGCCCTCCGCCTTGACCAGACGCTCCATCAGGTACCGCTCCGCCCAGCCGGACGGCCTGCGCCTGAGTGCCTCGGCCGCCAGCTGCCGCACGCGGGCCAGTCCGCTCGGCCCCAGCACGTCGGCATAGTCGAGCGGATCCAGGGCCGTCATGTCGTTGCTGTCGTCGAGCACCGTGCCGACCAGCCACTCGGCCTGCCGATCCGGATCAGGGCGGGCGACCCCGCAGGCCTCCACATGGGCTTCGACCAACGCGGCGGCGGCCTCCCCGACCACACCGTCGGAGTCGTCGATCTCCCCGTATGCCTCCCCCAGCACCCGGATCGCCTCCTCGGCCAGGCCGACCGCCTGTGCCGCCTGCCCGTCGGCGGTCAAGGCGCGCAGGGCGCCCGCCGCCTCGGCGACTTGCCGCGCATACCCGGAGGCATCCGCGTACTCGATGTACCCGTACCGGGCGAACGGCCGCGGATCGATCAGGGCGATGATCCGATCCCGGACCGTACCGAGGTCGGAACGAGCAGCGGCTGCCCGCAGCTCCAGACGCCGACGCAGTTCCCGGTCCTCGGCGATCCGCTCCCGAACCAGCACCAGGAGTTCCTGGCGTGACAGCGCCGAAAGCCACGCCTCCAAGGCGGAAGACCGCGCCCGTGCCGCGGCCCGCTGATGCGGGATCGTCTTCGCCCGCCGCAGCACGGTCATCCCGACCGCCACACAGTGCTTGCAGAAGTTGCCCTCCTGCCCGTACGGGCAGTCGCACCACCCCGAGATGCCCTCGCCGCCACCGAGAGTGAGCTCCACCGCGTAGACATCCGTACCGTGCACCACGGCGGTGACCGAGCCCTCCCCCACCTCCAGTCCGCTCACCGCGTCCAGATACCCCAGCCCCCGCTCGAAGGACCGAGCCCCGGCCAGCGCCCTCAGATCGTCCTCGTCGAATCCCACCACTTTCCGCGCCACACCGGTATTCAACCGCGGAAGGCGCGGTGCCGACCGAGCTGAACGACGAGTGGGTGGAGGCCCCCGCCACATGGGACTTGACTTCGCCGGCCAACGGCCGCCTCTACCCGATCGGGACAGAAAACGGCGAGACAGGCCGCCCTGCCCACCGAGCCCACTGCATAGCCGCAAACGAGACCACCGAGTGGCTTCGCTACACCACTTCAGCGGACGCGCCGGGATCTGTGGACACGATCAAGACTCGTACTATATCTTGTACAAGTCGAGAAAGGAGGCAGCAAGCATGTCCATCACCGCCAGCGAGGCGCGTCAGAACCTGTTCCCGCTGATCGAGCAGGTCAACGAGGATCACGCTCCGGTTCACATCACTTCCCGCAAGGGGAACGCCGTGCTCATGTCCGAAGAGGACTTCAGCTCCTGGACCGAGACAGTGCACCTCCTGCGCTCCCCCAAGAACGCCCGCCGCCTGCTCGACTCAATCGCCGAGGCAGAGGCCGGCAAGGCCCAGAACCGCGCGCTGATCGACCCCGACGCGGAGCGTGCGTGAAGATCTCGTTCACGTCCCACGCCTGGGAGGACTACACCTACTGGGCCGAGAGTGACCGCAAGATGGTCAAGCGCATCAACAAGCTGATCGACGACACCATGCGCGATCCCTTCAAGGGCATCGGCAAGCCGGAGCCCCTGAAGGGTGACCTGTCGGGCTACTGGTCTCGGAGAATCGACGACACGCACCGACTCGTGTACAAGCCGACCGACGATGAGTTGATCATCGTCCAGGCTCGATACCACTACTGACTCGGTCCGAAGAATCAGCACCGGCCCCAAAACGTGGGGACGCCGCCAACAGAGAGCACCCAACTGCTCGTCCCGTTCGTAGCGGTGGGCCGAGCTGGCAGCGGATTGCGGGCGCTCCAGTGCAAACACGCCGACCGCCGATATGCCCGCCCCGGAACTGCGGCGCCCCGGCGTACGGAAGAGGCAGCCCAGAGCCGAGGCTCGCTCGACGCCTTCCACCCACGGCGCCAATCAGGCGATACGACCGATTCCGGCTATGACTCGCATGTCGCCTGACCGTGTCCCCTGCGCGTCCCCTGGATCTTGGTCTGAGGGAGTGAAGGAGGGCCGCCACGCTGGCGTGGCGGCCCTCCTTTGTCACGTGTCCGCAGCTAGAAACGCTTCTGCGTGTCCGGTGCGCGGTGGGGCGGGTGGGACTCGAACCCACGGCCGACGGATTATGAGTCCTTTTCTGATCTTCCGATCCAGCCCCATTCTTGCCTCGATCTTCCTATAACCGCAGGTCAGACGCACCTCGCCGTTCTGGCTCTGCGCCGGCCTTCCTGATCCTTCCGGGTCCTTCCGTCCACTGCGTGTCCACTGGCGGTCTCCCGAGAGCCTTCCGGGAGGAGGCGCTTGGGGACGTCAGCTGGATCAATGCAGGTTGAGCGTGGGGGAAGACGAGGTCTCGAACTCTCACGCAGCGGAGTGCCTTACAGACGGAAGGGACTCCGCCCCCTTCGCCCGGGGGTGGAGCCATACGGCGTTTCTACTGGTCAGCCGCCTGCGGACAAGAGTACCGAAGTCGGCCCCGAGCAGGGCGAGCATGTCCGCCCGGCTGCGTGCTGACACACTGGTCGAGGGCATCGACGGCCACTTGTGACCCGCCTTGTTTCCTTGTGAACTTGTCGCATGCACCGCTGGAAAGCGTTGAACGATCGACAACTCACGCTCCTCAGGAAACTTGCTGCCGACGAGGATCCCGGCGCTCAGGATCCGGGCATGCGGCGGTCAACCTATGCGCTGCGCGATCGGGGTCTCGTGACGGTGAGCCGCCGGGGTGGCGGCTGGCGGGCGGAAGTTACTGAGGCAGGGCGGTTCTACCTGCAGCACGGTCATCATCCGGAGCATCCGGCACACGGGCGCACGGCTGCTGGTGAGTCGAAGGCACCGGTTACCGTGGCGAAGGGCAGGGTCCGCGGCTCCACGACAACGGCGACAGCTCATGGGAGCAAGCCGGCGACCACCCATAAGAAGCAGCCAACGCCGTACAGCGAAAGGCCCATCCCCGTCGCACGCCGCGCAAAAGCGACCAAGCTCGTGGAACGATTGGTCGCCGAGCGCCATGTGGTCATATCAGAGCCTGACGAGGATGAGATCACCGAGTGGCGACGTGTCATCGACTTCGCCAAGCGGCACAAACTCGCGCCGGCGGGCAAGCGCATCGAGAAGCAGCGACTGTGGAACGCGGGCCGTGATCTGCAAATCTCGTTGGTAGACGGCCCACATGCCAACTCTGGGCGGAGGTCCCCAGAGGAGAACCCGCGGGTTTCAGTCCCCGGGCAGTTGCGCTCGCCGCACCGCGTCGTGGCGGCCTTGCGAGACAGCGAGCGCCGGCTTCTTATGCCGCCCTCTCTGCGTCGCCGTGCTTTGCTGCTGTTGCAAGGGCTCGCAGCAGAGGCGGAACGCCGGGGATACAACGTACGCGAGCAGCGGGTCCCTGAGCGTGACCACCGTTCAGCGCACTATTACAACGGCCGGTACTTCCCCGCGAGTTGTCGGGAAGGGGTGCTGGAGATCGTTATCGACGGCTTCACCAGCTGCGTCACTATCAAGCAGGAGTTTCCCCAGTCTGCCGATCCAGACCGCTCTCAGCAGCTCGCTCTGGACATCGGGTACAGCCGGTCCAAGAGGCAGCACCACTGGGGCGACCGCAAGCGGTCGAAACTCGAGGACGTCCTCGGGATCGTGCTCCGGGAACTGGAGACTCGCGCGGTCGAGGAGCAGCAGAGGAAGCTGGATGAGGAACGCGCGAAGGAAGAGCGCCGCATCAGCTGGGAAGCGGCCATGGCTACCGCCAAAGAGAAGGCTGCTCAGGCTCGCTTCGCAACGATTCTCCGTGAGCAGGCAAGGCAGTGGCAGGATGCGGATGCGCTCCGACAGTACTGCGACGCTCTGGAGCGCAGGATCAATGTAGCGGTGGACGAGGACGTCGACGTCGAATCGGCTCGTGTCTGGTTGCGGTGGGCGCGCGACTACGCAGAGACCCTCGACCCGCTGACACAACTACCGACCATGCCGTCCGGGCTGACGTTCGAGCCGGAAGATCTCAAGCCGCACCTCAACGGGTGGAGTCCCTACGGTCCGGAGGCGCACGCATCGGCTTGGAGCACTTTCTGAGGGGAGGCGTGCCTCGCCTTCGTGTAGTGCGAGCATCGCTAGCCGCACTCCTGACCGATGCGACAGGGCCGCACCATCTGCACCCAAGAGCGCGGCCCTGTCTGCGGTGAGCAGCCTCGTTGCGAGGTCACTCCGGGATGCTTCCTCCTCCTGGTGTTGCGGAGTCCACGCCTGATGCGCCTTCCGTTTGTTCGAGGTGGTGCACTGCGGCGATCTCTGCGGCGAGCGCCTGCCGAGCCTGCCTGAGGCGTTCGCGGTGCTTCCTCAGTGCCTGTTGGGTGCGCGCGAGGGCCCTTGCTTGACGTGCCTCCAGCTCAGTGAGCCTGGCTATCTGCCGTTCGGAGTGAGCAATCTCGTCTGATCGCAGAAGGGTCGTGGGCCGGCGGGCGGCCGGTTTACGGGCTGGCGTGCGTTCCTTGTTCATCTGTGCGTGGGCGAAGGACAGGAACTCGTCGCGGGGGATGTACTTCACGCGCCTGTCGCCGATACCCGTCAGCAAAACGATCTTCGGGAAGGTTGCGTGGCGCTTGGCCCAGTCGCTGACGGTGGAGCGAGTGACGCCGACGAGGGCTGCTCCGGCGGCGAGGTTGATCAGTTCGTCTTCGCGTCCCTTGTACTCGGGTCGGAGCCACGTGACGGACTTGGGGTCGCTCACGCCGCCTCGCTCTCGTGGTACTCCGGGAGCAGCGTTTCGATGATCGCTGTCCGATGCTCCGTCCTTGGCGGTTGTACGGCGAGGTCGTAGCCGCCTCCGGGCGCTTTGCCGGGCAGGTGCCGTTTCTCGATTCCTGTGCGGATGGTGCGCACGGGCCCGCCTGTGTCGAACCAACCCTTCGGGTACAGGTGCGTGGCGTGGGTGGTCCAGTGCCGGCCTCGGCGTTCGGGGAGTGGCGGGAGGTCGCGCCATCCCTCGTGGGTGTGGTCGTGGGCGTCTTCGACGGCTTGGTCAGTTCGTCGGCGGTCGGGGCCTTCCCAGGTGCAGCCGAGGCATGCACCTCGGTGGAGGTAGGTCCAGAGGTCGCCGGATCCGTCCGGGGCGAGGCGGCCCCAGTTGCGGACGAGGACGGTGGGCTGGTGATCGGCGGTGGGTTCGGGCGGTGTGTGATGGGTGAAGCCGGGGTGTCCCCAGGCGATGCGCCAGCGGTCGCGGCTGTTGCTGTTCTTGTCGCGGTAGTGGGGCAGGTAGTCGGTGTGGCGTGTGACGGCGCCACAGCGTTCGTCAGGCGTGGTCATGAGGTGCGTCTCCAGGGGCCCCGGCGGTTGCCGGGGCCACCGTGTTGGTCAGAGGGTGTCGAGGTCGGGTCGGCTTGCGGCGAACTCCGCCGCAGCCTCGCGGTACGTCGCCAGGAGCCGGGCCGGGTCGCACTCGGTGCGGATGCCGTCGAGCAGCAGCTTGGCCATCGTGTAGCCGGGGTTGCTGTCGAGGGCTTCGGCGAAGGCGTGGCTGGCGGTGACGGTGTCGCCCTGCCGCCAGGCGACCCAGCCGAGGAGGGTGAGGAGCGGCGGAGCCTTTTTGGTGTGCGGCGGCACGCAGCGCCGGGCGAGGTAGCCCCACAGTTGCCGCTCGTAGGGAAGGTCGCTCTCCTCGCCGGTGGACAGCGCGGCGTCCCTCGTGTGCAGATCTTGCAGGCCGAGGATGATGCGGGCGGAGATCTCGTCCATGAGCTGGGGACGGCCGTTGCGGAAGTCGGCCAAGGCTCCGTTGACGATGTCGATGGTGCCGAAGCGGGCGAGGAGTCGGCCGTCCTCGGTCTGGACCTGGTCGTAGTAGTGGGTGGCTGCTGCGTCGAGGGCTTCGCGGTAGCGCACCGCGGTGGTGTCGGTGGCAGGGCGGTATTCGCTGGCGACCTCGACGGCGTGCTGAAGGTGCGTCAGGCGGTGGGCACGGCCCTCGCGGGCGGAGGCGAGCCAGTTTCGGGGGTCTTCGCCGTCGATCGTGCCGAGGTGTATGCCAGTGGCCAGCTCGTAGTCGGGGTCGGTGGTGATGGCGTCGCGTAGGGCCAGCCGCGCGGCGATGAGGTCGCCTTGCCGCCAGGCGACGAACGCGAACAGCGTCAGGATGGGCACGGCCTCCTGTGTGAACGGTTCAGCGCAGTGCCGCGCGAGGTAGGCCCACAAGCGTCGGGCGTGGGGAAGGTCGCCGTCCTCCGCGTGGGCCACGCCGGCCTCCACGGCGGCGTCGTCTTGCAGGCCGACGATGAGCTGCGTGGTCAGGGCGCGGCTGAGGGCGGTCGCCCCGTCACGGAACCGGGCCATGGCGGCGTCGATTTGTTCCAGCGTCAACGCGAGCGTGGCGTCGCGTCCGGCGTTGGTCGCGCACCGCGAGTTGAAGTGGTCGGCGGCGGTGTGCAGGTCCTGGAGGAACGCGGGGTCTGCCGTGGCCGCCCGGAACTCCTTGATGATGTCGCGGGTGCGGGGGCCGGGAGTGCGGCCGAGGCTGGTCATCTGTGCGGCGACGCTGGTGGGGTCGTCGGGCGACGGGAGCGGGTCGCCCTCGCAGCACCCGTCGATGTCGCACTCGTAAGCCCACCACCGGTCCGCGACGAGGCCGATCGTCTGGAGGACGTTGGCGCGGTGCTCCATGAACTCGTTCGTGAGCCAGGTGCCGACGGGGGCGAGGAGCGCGGCGGTGTCCTCGGGGCTCTGGCCGGGGCGCGGTTCGCGGCAGAGATAGATGATGACGCCCTCAGCGAGGTCATGGCCGCGGTCGTGGGCGTAGGCCACGAACTGGCGGGCAGCGTGCTCGGCGGTGGCCTGCCACTCGGCGCTGTCGTCGGGGAGGGGGCACGTCATGGTCGGCCCGTCATGGAAGTTCGGGCCGGGCGCGTGGAGGGCGATGCTGTCGTCCGGGTAGTGGCCGAGGAGGTACGGCAGGATCTGGGCGAGGTTGGGCAGGCTGGTGACCTGCACGGTGTTGTCGGGCGTGCTCACTTCTGGGTTCCTTCCTTCTGCGATGCGGTGTCGGGCTGCCCGATACGGGCGGGCGGAGCGGGGGCGGGCATGCCGCGTGGCTTGTCCGTGAGGGCTGGGAGCAGCCGTTCGCGGACGAGCGCGGCGAGGTCGGCGGCCAGGGCTTCGCTGGTGCGTGTGGTGAGGACGGCGTGCCAGGTCCGGCCGGGCTGGAGCCGGGCGTCGTTGGCGGCTTGTGCTTCGGCTTGCTCGATGTCGGTGCCGTCGGGGATCGGCGGCAGGTCCGGGCCTGCGGTGATCCAGGTCTGAATGGCGAGGCCGCGGGACTGGACTCGCAGGCCGATGCGGTGGCCGTCGGGGTGCTGGTAGGCGACGGTGCGGTCAGGGGTGTCGGTGTCCTCCTTGCTCCACGGCGGGTCGAGGGTGGGGGCGAGCTGGTCGAGGGGCGGCAGGTCGATCTCGTCGCGGGGTCCGGCGAAGGCCGGGCGTCGACGGCGCGGCGTGGGGGTGGTGCCGGGTCGGTCGAAGGGGTCGGGTTCGGTCACGCGGCGTTCTCTTCGCTGGGCATGAGCTGGTCGACCAGGTCGAAGGCGCGGCGCCAGGCGACGATCGTGCTGGCGGTCTCCATGTACCGGTCGCGCTGCTCGAAGGCTTCTTTGGCTTCGGCGCGGGTCTTGGCGTAGTCGTCTTCCGGTGCGAGGGAGTCGGCGCAGCCGATGAGGCAGCGCGGGCCGAGGTCCCAGATGATCGCGTTGACGGCGGCGCACCCGGCGGACAGCGAGTCGATGTCGTTGCCGTACCAGTGGAAGTCGTGCGGGTTGAGGCCGAGATCGCGCAGGCGTTGGGCGACGGAGCGGAACATCGTGCCGGAGCCGACGGCGGGTTCGCGGAAAGACATGCCTGGCTTGGCGAAGTCCTTGTCCACGGTCATGTTGGCGAGCAGGTCGGTGACGCACGCCGGCGTGTGGTACTCGCCGCGCCACTTCTTGTCGCTCTTGTGGCGGAGGCCGGTGAGCAGGGGGCTGAGGACGTCGGCTTCGGAGCGTTGCCCGGGGTCGTCGTGGCCGGTGAGGTCCATCAGGCCGGTGTTGATGGCGGCGCGGGTGACGGCGTGGACGGCGCGGAGCTGCTGCTTGTCGGGGTTGGGGTTCCAGGCCCAATCGTGAAGGCGTATCGCGCGGTTGATCAGGTCGGGGCGCTTGATCCAGTGTCCGAGGTAGATCTCCGTGAGGAGCTGCGGAAGTTGTTCGGGCTGGAGGTTGAGCACCCAGTCCGCCAGGCCGGGCACGTTGCGCAGCAGGGAGAGTCCGGCGACGGTGCCGAGGGGGACGTCGATGCTGCTGCCGCCGAAGGACTGGTACCAGGCGTCGAGGACGTTCTCCGCGATCTTGCGGGCGTGCTCGTGCGGGTCGCGCGGGGCGGCGTAGCGGCGGGCGGTGATCTTGCCGGTGGGGCGGGCCTTGGACTGGGGCGGGGGCTTCTTCGCCCACGACGGCGCGGGACGCGCGGCGGTGGCCGGGGCTGCCGCGCGGGGCAAGAAGTCGTCGGACATGACGGCGGATTCCTTTCTGCGGGCGCGCATGGGGCCGCCCCGGTGCGCGGTGCGCGGCCGGGGCGGCGTGTGGATGGGTTGGGGAGCGGGGTCAGCTGGTCTGCTGGAGGTCCCGGAGGGTGGCGAAGATGCCGCGGATCTCGACGTCGTAGGCAGCGGCGGGGTACCCGGCCTGGCGCAGGCCGTTGATGAGGAACATCAGGGCCGCCTCGTCGGTGTCCATGTCGCTGATGAGCTGGTCGAAGCTGGTGTCGCGCAGCTCGTCGGGGCGGTGCTCGTAGCCGATGCGCAGGGTCTTCTCGATCTCGGCGAGGGTCGCGGCGGTCTGCTTGTCGGTGAGGCCGAGCAGGGCGGCCCAGGCCGCCAGGGTGGCGTCGTCAACGGGGAGCTTCACGGGCTGATGCCTTTCTGGTGGGCCGTGCCCGGCCGCGCGGGGCGGCCGGGCACGGGCGGGGTCAGGAGGTGGGGGCGGTGGGGAAGGGGTTGTCCCGGTAGTCGGGGTGGCAGGCGGCGTACAGGCCGCCGGGGAGGCGTTCGGTGATGACGCCCCATCCGGCCCAGCGCATGACGGCGAGGTAGCCGAGGTCTCCGCCCGCGAAGCCGGTGCGGCCCTTGGCGTCGGGGTCGGGCTTGATGAACACCCAGCCGGGCAGGTCTCCGGTGTCGTCCGGCATGACCTGGAAGCCGGGGCGCAGTTCGTGGACGCCGTCGGTGTGGATGGGCGGCATTCCGGCGGCGGTCAGGATGCGTACGGCGGCCTGGACGTGCGGGTGGCCGTGGCATTCGGGCAGGGTGCCGACGCCGGTGTGAAGGGGGCGCTCGTACGGGAGGCGGCCGACGGCGGCCTTGTAGATGGTCATGAGGAGTTGGGCGTCCTCGCGGCGGCCGGCGTGGCGCATCGCAAGGTTCGCGACGATGGCGATGGAGTGCCGGTCCTGGGTGAACAGGCGGCGGAACTGGTCGAGGGTCATGCCGGTCGTCACTTGCACGCGGGCGAAGGTGTGCGAGGCGAAGCGGACGGCGTATGCGACGTGCTCGGGGTCGAGCCCTATCTGGTGGGCGAGTTCGCGGACTCCGGGCGAGTAGTCGGTCATTGGGTCTCCAAGAGGCGCTTGCGCGTATGGGTGCGGCCCCGGCTGTCGGCCGGGGGCGCGGGGTGCTGCTGGGGTTCGGGGATGGTTAGCGGCGTCCGCCGCATCCGGCGTGGCCGCAGCCGCCGCAGAAGCCGCCGCTGTTGCACTCGCAGCCGCATCCGTGGTTCTGGGTTTCCATTCCAATTCCCCTTTCCATTCGGGCGTTTCCCGAATTCCTCACTTATATCTTAATGGCAAATACCCCAGAAGCAAGGTATGGCCGACTGAATGCGCATTTAATTTCCGCAATTCAATTTCCTAATTCGCGGCTGCCGGAATGAGATCGGGCCAGCGGACGGCCTCCAGCGCACGGCGGTGCGAGTCGGGTACCGGCACGGTCGGGTAGCCGAGCCAGTCGAGTCCCATCGCGGCGAGGATCGTGGCGTCCGCCTGGTCGTAGCGGCCCGGCCCTTCGCACGGGACGCCGTACCGCTCGACGGCCACCGAGCGCACCATGCCCTTCGCGATCCGGGCCCGGTCCTTGCGCGGGAAGTCCTGGGCCGGGTTGGCCCGGCCGGTCGCGTAGATCGTGCGCCCGTGCGGGGTCACCACGGCGTAGGGGATGCGGTGACGCCACAGGTACTGCGTGACCAGCCACCACAGCCCGGCCAGCTCGTGGTGCCCGGCCGTCCTTCACGCTCAGCGAGACGGCCGCGACCAGCCAGTCCAGCCGCTCGTGGCTGCAGCGGCGGCCGGGCCGGTAGGCGCGCGCCCAGTCCGTTCCCGCGATGCCGGTCGAGGTCAGCGACAGGTCGAGGCCGACGACCCGCGGCTGCCACTCCCCTTTCTCCTGCACGCTCGGCACCGTCACCGGGGCGCTTTGGAGTTCGGCCGTCACGCGACACCTCCCGCCCGCCGGATCACCTCGGCCATCGGCAGCTCCTGCTGGAACGGGACGCCCATCTCCTCCTCCAAGTCGGCGTACTCGCGCGCCGGCTCGGGGCGGAGCCCGGCCGCGCAGGTCAGGTCCGGGACGGAGGCGAGAACGCACAGGCTGCACGAGAGGCTTTTTCGGACTAGTGATGTGTTCCGGGCAGTCGACGCTGCGGAACGGTCAGTTACTCCCGGCCCTTCTGTGAGTGGCGAGATGCCTGTCGGGAAACAACGCGCCGGCCTCCACTGCGCCGCCCGTCGAAGTGCCGCGGCGGCGAGTTGGCCCCAGCGGCACCGACGCTATGGCGGGGCTGTACCGCTCCCAGGATGCGGGTGACGCAGGAGTGTGCTGGCCTGAAGAGGGGGACAACTTCACCCTCAGCTACATTTCAGACAAAAAGAGCGCCGAGTTCAGGTCAACAGCGAGGTGAAGTGTCGTGCCGATTCAACCACCTGCGGGCGACGACTGGTTCGACAGCGTGCCAGCAATGATGGAGCAACTGGCGGAGACACTTAATAGTTTCATGCGGGCGCCAAGCGACCAAGCTGCCCGGGAGGTTCTACGTCAGCATCCAGAGCTTCACAGTGAGCTGGCTTACAAATGGCTCAGAAAAGGTATCGACGATGCCCGTAGCCAGGGCTACCCCAAAGAGGCCGAGCGGATGAGCAAACGCATGGAACTCCTAGAAACGCAGATATAGCCTCTCTCCCGCCTTCTTAGCAGCTGAATCTGACATCGCATTGGAGGATCCAATGGGACCCCGCCTCATGGACGCGGAAGTTCGATTCAGTGAAGGAGTAGCCGGGGACCAAGCATCGGCATTCGAGGACAAGCTACGGTCCGCTGGCCTTGACATCATCCGAACGCGTGGCGGCCTAGCCGAGACAATCCCTTGGCTAGTCCTGATCGGTTTGCCGATGCAGTCATTTCTGAGCAGTCTGGGTGAAGATGCCTACCAAACCTTCAAGAAGGCGGTACGGGATCTCTTCAAGTCAACAGGTGATCCTGGGGATTCGGCCATATTGGAGGATGACCTATCAGGCATTCAGGTAATCCTAGAGTCGGATCTCCCCGAGGACGCCTACCAGCAGCTGCGTGCCCTAGATCTTCGACACTTCTCAAGTGGGCCGCTTCGATACGATCGAAATGAGCACTGCTGGCGGCCTGAGTAAGACGGGTGCATTCGTGAACCTTCCGTAACGCAATAGGCCCAGTGCCCTAGGTCCATCGGACATGGGGAGGACCAGGGATGACCGAGGAAGACTTTGTGGATCGCAGCTTCACTGCGGAGGAGCCGGAGGATCTTGCCCGGCTGGATTACCTTCTCAAAGACGGCTCCTTGTCCCCCGCAGATCGCGGTCGCGAGCTGCTCACCCTAGCGATCGACCTGACGAGGCATAACCGGAGCCTGGAGACCGCTTCTAAAGCCCTGACCGCTTGCGCTGTTATCGTCCGCAACATTCCCGAGGTGCAGAGTTCGCTACACCTCCTCCGCGGCGAGATAGCCAGCAAGCAAAATAAGATAAGGATGGCGAGAAAGAGTACCAAACGAGCTCTCATATTGGCTCGAATATCCAAAGACACAAAGGGTCAAATTAAGGCACACTTGCAACTCTCGGAATTGGCCTTCCGGGGAGGGTGCGACAAATCTGGACAGCGGCGTGCCGAAAAGGGGCTTGATCTCGCTGTAAAGATCCAGGATCCCTATTTGCAGTACCACGCACACCAACTGCTGGGAAAACGAGCGTTCAATAGGGGTGATCGGCAAAATTCAAAGGATCACGCCGAGCGTGCGGTCGAATCTGCAACCGCCTTGGGTGATCCGGAAGTGCTTGCCAACGCCTTTTATTTGCGGGCGATGGTCGCTTATGCGGAGGATGAACTCGAGGTCGCTCAACGATACGCCGAAGAAGCCCTTGAGTTGGGTGCGGCGGCGCAAGTTCCGTGGGCTCAGGCCGAGGCTCATAAATTGCTTGGAGATCTGGCCTTCTGGCGGGGAAATCTCGACGAGTCTCGAGAGAATGCAGAGCAATCGCTCAAGTATGCCATAATGTCGCGCGATCCGCAGGCACGGGCGCATTCCTATCAACTGCTGGGCGATCTAGCCCGTCAACGCAGGGACCTTCAACTAGCCAATAAGTACGCCCAACAGGCAATGTGGTTTTCTGAGGTGTCCGGCGACAATGAAGCACAAGCAAGTGCCCACGAACTGCTTGGTGACCTTGCACGGAGACGGGGTGAGATGCAAGTGGCTCAGCAGCATGTCTTGCGTTCGCTCGCCCTCGCCGAAGCATCCGGAGATAAACAAAGGCAGGCGAACGCCAACCGGACGCTCGGAGATCTCGCGTACCTGAGGAAAGACCTCAAGCAGATGATGCGGCATGCCCAGAAGGCATACTCCCTTGCCCAGGCCGCCGGGGATCGAGTGGGGCAAGCCAATGCCAAGACATTGATGGCTCGTTCGGCCATCGAAGACGAAGACTGGGCCAAAGCACGGACCCACGTCAAGCAGGCGATTGCCTTGAAGCTAGCAGCAGGAGACGTCGAGGGAACTGCATCAGCACAAATGATGCTCGGCCACGTGCTGGCCAATTCGGGACCACAAGGTTGGCCGGAGGCACTGAAGCACGCTCTGGATGCGGTACGCGTCCGCGAGCGGCTCCGCACAGAGCTTGGTAGCGCGGCTGCGCAGCGCGCTCGCTATCTCGCCGCCACCTGGGAGTGGGATCGGTTGCCACTGCAGTTGGCCTCAGATATCGGTGACGGCTGGGCAGGCTTTGAACTCATGGAGCTTGGCCGAAGCGAGGCATTGGCCAATCTTCTTCATCGCTACGCCGGCGGCGAGCAGGAACTGCCAGAGGGAGTGAAGCGTCTTCTGGCCGAACTTGAGACGCAACAAGCGATGGCTGAGACCGCCCTCGACTCACACTTGGGTGGCCGAGAGGCTGAGCATCCACATGTAGACCGCCAGTCGGTGGAAGCGCAGATTGCGAAGCTCCACACGAAGCTCGCAGCCTCGGTAGGCAACGCATTCCAGCAAGTGTTCACCGGATTCCAGACCACGCCACAAGAGCTGCGAAATCGCATACCCTCCGACGTACATGCCCTCTTGTTGAGGCTGCTACCTGGCGACGGATTGGGGGCCCGGCTGCTGTATTCGGTATGGGTGCCGCCAGATCCTAACCAACCTCCGGTCATTCAGCAGCGGTTCCTCTCCGATGAAGAAGATCACTGGTTGACTGAACTTACAGCTTCTGGGCCAGGAGGAAGGCATGCCGCAGGCCGGCGACTTTTGAGGGATACCACACACCCGTGGCGCCGGGAACTGTCGATGAAGCTGCTACCCGATGAGCTTTATGCACTCCTAAGCGACGTCGATCCTGAGGACGATGGTCCAGTACCCACCCTACTGATCGCACCGAGCGGAGAGTTGTGGGGCGTCCCATTTGCAGCCCTGGACATAGCTGACCGCTATCTTCTTGACCGTGCGGCCATCACGCTGCTGCCATCCTTGCGCCTGCTACCCCAGACCACTAGCTCCCACAGAGCACATCATCCGGATCGAGCCTTGACCTATATGGCCGGAGTGGCCGCACAGCCCGAGCGCAAGCAACTGCTATACGCCTACGCCGATCGCTTGGACGAGGTAACGGACCCCGAAGAGCTGGTGGAGAAGCTGCGCTCCGGCGATCGTTATAGGCTCGCGGTCCTCGCAGTGCATGGGGATGACAAGCTGGGTCTAGAACAGAGTCTGCTGCTGAGGGACAGGCCTCACCGTCGAATGTCGGCTGCCCAGCTTCTCGGCCTACGTCTGCCCGCGCACCTGGTCCTTGGGTCCTGCTGGTCCGGGCGTCTATCGCCTAATCCGGGTGAGGAGCCGATTGGACTGCCGACAGTAGCCCTTACCCGTGGAGCTGTCACGCTCACAACCGCGCTATATCCGGTTCCTGATAAAGCCACAGGAGAAATACTCGCTTCCTACTACCAGCAGTTGTCTACCAACATTCCCGCCACCTATGCATTGCGCAACAGCCAGCGCCGATATATCGCCGACACATCAAGTGGCGCGCTACCCGACGAAAGAGCAGAGCTGGACTCGGCCCCATGGTATTGGGCAGGCCTTACGCTGCTCACCACCGCACCGGGGCAGTAGATAGGAAACTTCTGACGCCAGCCTGATTCCTATCGAATGAGCGGAATTCCGAGCGTAACCGGGGTGCGGTTGCGCTTCCGGGCGAGACGGTTGAGGACCCGTCGGTCTCAACCACGCGGCCCCAGCGCGAGAGCCGGATTGCGTCGACATCGCGCTCCACATCGTTCGGTAGTGCTACACAACTCCGTCTATTCGGGTTGCGTAACCTCCTACCGATGCAGCACGGCCGAGCGTCCACAACACACGGTGTCGGTGCCAGTATTCCGGTCAACATGTCGGGACATGCCGGCGTCGTACGCCCAGTGGTAGGGCAGGCCGCGGTCCCGGATGCGCTGCCAGACCTCGGCGGTGCTCCAGCGCAGCACCGGGTACCACTGGCTCACGGTGCGCCGCCCGCTGCTGCCCCGGCGGTCGGTCTCGACGGCGGGCCGCCGGGCGCGGGCGCGGGACTCCTCCGCGCGGAAGCCCATGACGTGCACGATCCGCGCCGGGCGGCCGGTGATGCCCAGGGCGTCCACCTGCTCGGTCACGAACCGGTGCGCCACGCTCCGCTTCATGTCCGAGGTACAGAAGCGGCTCAGGAAGTGAGGAAACTGGCCGCGCGCCCGGATGCGGTGTACCAGGGACGGCCACTTCGCCGAGCGGCGGACCTCGAAGGGCAGCCCGTAATGGGCGGCCTGGCGGCGCGTCAGGTCTTCGGTTTCGGGCCACTCCACGGTGTGGCCGCGCGGGGTACGGCCGAGGTCGATATGCAGGACCACCATGCGGTCGCGGACCCCGGCCTCGTCGGCCAGGCGTACGGCCTCGTCCATGGCGGCAACGCTGTCCTTGCCGCCGCCGCTGTTGCTGATGACGATGCGGTCGGCGGCAGCGAGGTCGGGCACCGGCTCGAGACCGTGCACGGCGCGGGCGCTGACCAGTTCTGTCTGGCCGCTCACCGCTGGCCTTCCCCAGTCGCGGCACGGTGCTTGGTGATCAGGCGCTCCGCTTCGGCCATGGCCGGTCCCTTGTGGCGGTCGACCCACTCGCCGTCGTAGCTGCCGACCGGCCCCCACAGGTACCAGCCGGTGTCGTGGTAGCCGTCCTTCGGGTTCCTGCGGCGGTGGCTCAGCTCCCACCAGCCGTCGCGCCAGCGCCACAGGCGCTTCGCGGCCGGGTGGGGCACCCAGCCAGCCCGCTCGGCCAGGGTCTGGAGCCGTGCCACGTCGGTGCGCAGCATTGCCGCTTCGGCGGCGGCGTTCAAGTCGCGCGGGGCGGGGCGCTCGCCGCCGCCCGCCTGGTGCGAGGGCGAGGCGAGGCGAAGGCCGAGCTGTCGTACGGCGTCGTCCCTCTGGCGCGCGACGCGCCGTAGCAGACCGGCCGCGCCGACTGTGCCCCGCTCCTCCAGCCACTTCGCGGTGGCGTCGATCTCGACGCCCACGGAACGGTCGTTCATCTTGAACTCCTTCGGCAGGGCCGTCCCGGCGCGTGCCGGGACGGCCCCTGGTGTGCAGCGGGTTACGGGCGGGCGACCTTGGGGGTCTTGGGGTCCTTCTGGATGCAGTTGCCGGACTCGGGCATCGCCCGGCGGCCCGCGACGAGGTCCTGGAACCGGGCGCCGGGACGGAACTTCACGACCCGGCGTTCGGCGACCTCCACCGGCTCACCGGTCTGCGGATTGCGGGCGGTACGGGCCGGGCGCACCTCGGGGGTGAGGCTGCCGAAGCCGGTGACTGAGACGACCTCACCGGCGGCGACGGCGCGGACCATCGCGTCGAGCGCGGCCTCCACGGCGTCAGCCGCCTGAGCGCGGTTGCCAGTCACCTTCGCCACGGCCTGGATGAGCTGAGCCTTGTTCACGGGGCTTTCCTTTCGATTCGGCTGGGCCACAGGAGTCGAGGGACGGGCGCGCCACGCGGCGGGCCACGGGTTCAGTCCGTAGCCGGGGTCCGCGACGTGGTCGCACACCGAAGCGCGAGAGCACACACTTTGATTCATGAATGTCATCTATTTCGCGTTAGTCGGGCAGGCGGACGAGAAACTTGCCGACCGCGAGCACCTGGGAGATGGGCAGGGCGACGGCCGCGTAGTCGGCCGAGATCAGCCGCGGCTCCTCACCGGGGCGGGGCCGGGCGGGCACGACCCAGGCCCTACCCGTCCAGTCCGCGTAGCGCGCCCCGACCTCGAGGAACTGCCCGGCGAAAAGGAACAGGCGGGCGCGCAGCGACGAGGACCATCCTTCGCCCGGCACCGGGCCGTCCCCGTGCGGGGTCTGGAGGCCGAGGAAGTCGGGACCGGCGGTCACCAGGGTGCCCGCAGACCCCAGGGAGCGGAACTCGATCGCCTCGCCTTTGCCGCCGGCGTTCAGCCACCGGGACAGGTCGTCGGCGCTCAGCTGCACGTGCCGACCGTGCAGCGCGCCGTGGTCGCGGGCGTCGAGTACCAGGCGCAGCAGGGCGTGCCAGGGCAGGCGGCCGACGTGGGGTGCGGCGGGGATGGTGAGCTGCGCGACGCCCTCGGTGAAGCGGAGCAGCTGGTGGCCGCCGCTGGTGACGTGCTCGACGGTGACTGTGTCAGACGACTCCAGCCAGCCGCGCAGCGCGGTGGCGTCGTCGTAGCCAACGGGGGCCGTCCACACGTCGCCCGCGACGGGAGTGCGGGCGACGGCGAGCGTCCGGTAGCTGCACGCGACGACGTGGAGGTGGCCGGAAGTGCAATCAAGGATCAGGGCGTCGAGGTCATTGGCGTCCTCGTCCGCCCGGAAGCGGTGCGGGGCGGCCTGGTCGAGGATGGCCGTCAGGTCGCGGGCCTTGATGGTGAACATGTCGTGTCTCCGCAGGAGTTGTAGAGGTGATGATCAGGCGCCGGAGGCGCGCTTGCGGGCCCGGCGGGCTTGCTGGGCGAGCCGTCCGGCCTCCAGGCACAGGGAGCAGGCGCGCTCCCCGCGCCGGTTGTGGGCACGGGCACCGGCTTCGGTGCCGTGGGTGATCGGGCGTCGGCCGCGCTCGCGTAGTTCGACGGGCTGAGCACCCTCGCAGGTCGCGAGGACCTGCCCGTTGCACCAGAGCCGCCCGCCGCACACGCCGTCGAACAGGCTCGTGCTCGGCATGACGAGGTCGATGCACTGTGAACGGAACGGGCAGCCCTGGCAGGCCGCGAGGAGGGCGAGGACCAGCGGCTCCGTCGGGGCTTCGGCCGCCGTCTCCTCGGACGTGAAGCGGGCGTCCCCGGCGCAGGGGGCCTCAACGACCCACCCGTTGCCGCTCATCTGCTCCTCCTCCCGTCGGCTAGGCAGCAGGCGGCAGCGGCATCAGGCGGACCTGATCGCTGACGCTGGAGCCATGGGGATGGGCGAAGCCGCGCGGTACCGGCATCAGGTGACGGTCGGCCAGCGGCGGGAGAAGGAAGACCTGCGCGACGAGGCGCGTGAGAGCGTCGTCGCATGCGCGGCTGAGGCGTGGCCGGGCCACGGGGACGGGGGCGTCGCCATCAGCCTGGTCCTCGATGACCCCGATGACACGGCCCCCGCCCGCGCGGCCGTCCACGACGACCGCCGTCGCCGCAGGGTGGTGCCCGTGTATCAGCTCGGCCACGCGGGCCGCGCGGTCGACCGGGGGCAGCTCCAGGAGCCAACTGCCGTCCATGCCCGTGTTGCGGTGCACGAGCGCCCACGCGGGTGAGGACGGCGGCAGGAGCGCGTACTCGACGTCCAGGGTGATGTCCGAGTCGATCTCATTGAGCGGATGGCCGGTCTCGGTGCCGTCCCACAGCCAAGGGCACGCTCCCAGCGGACTCGGCTGCTCGCCGAGCACGCCGTGGACCGTGACAGCGCGGTCTTCGCCGCTGCGGTCGAAGGCCACGTAAACGGCTTCGGGGCAGCGGGCACGGATCTTGGCCGCGAGGTGATCGATGATGGCCAGGCAGTGCGCTTGCTCGGCTCGGCGGAGCGCGAGCGACAGCTCCTCCCGCTGTTGAGCCAGGATGGCCACCTGGTCGTGTGCTGACGTTGTCATGGCAGGGGTGTCCCTTCTTCTTGGGGATGGGGTCAGGCGAGGACGGGCTTGAGGCGTTCGCCGATCCACCGGGCGACGTTGACGCTCACCGCGTTGCCGGCCTGCTGGGTCTGGGCGGCCTTGGAGCCGACAACCTCGTAGGTGTCGGGGAACCGCTGGCCACGCAACTGCTCGCGGGGCTGCAACATGCGGAAGTAGCAGTCCTCGATGGCGGGCGCGGTCCGCACAATGGCCGCCGAGTCGCGGGTCGACAGGGTGTGCAGCGGCTCGCCCGCGGTCTTCGGCGCGGCCTTGCGGTACGGGATCACCAACGTGTTGCGGGCCCGGGTGCGGACGTTGCCGTCGGGCACGACCAGGCCGTGATGGCGGGCCGTGGCGATGGTGCTCAGCGGGGCGTCGATCAGCGCGGCGTCGCAGTTGTTGCGGAACTCCACGATGAACGGGTCCACCGTGACGAGGGCTTCGCTCTCGCGGGTGGTGCGGGTGCGCATGGGCTCCTCGATGGGCGAAGCCGTGTCGTTCCATGAGCCGCCCACCGGCACCAGCAGGGCCTCACCGAGCTTGGCCGTGCGGGTGGGCAGCGGCCGGGTGTGCGGGGCGAACGCGCGGTCGGTGCCGTCCTTGCCGTGTGTGAGGGTGACGACGGACGGCTCGTAGGGGAACTTCGCCAGTCCGGCCGCGATGCGGCGCATGGTGTTCGGCACCAGCGGGCGGACGCGGTCTCCGATGCGCTGGCCGATGTCGTCCCACATGATCACGTCGGAGGCGGGCCGGACGTACGGCTCCACCAGCGCGTGGCCACAGCGGCTGTTCGGGCAGCGGTAGTCGTACTGCTGCTGGTACTTGCCGACCTTCACCCGCGGGTCGCGCCAGCTCTGGCGCGCCTTGACGTCCCGCCCGCACTCGAAGCAGTACGCCAGTGGACGGGGGGCGAGGTCGGGGCGGCGGATCCCGGTGAGGGTGAAGACCAGGTACACGCGGTCGCGCCACTGCGGGGCGTAGGGATTTGTCTCCGACCCGATGTGCGCGGAGGACACGGAGACGATCTGGACGCGGTAGCCGAGCTTCTTCATGGCGCGGATCCACTCGGGGAACAGCAGCCAGTCGGTGATGTATTCGACGACGTTCTCCACGACGACGCACGGGAACCGCTTCGCCTCGGCGGCGCGCAGCACGCACCAGGCGGTCACCCGGGTCATCTCGAAGGCTTCCGGGGGCAGTTCGCGCCACTGCTCCTCTTCCTCGAACAGCGCGTCCTGCGCCGGGTCGGGCCGCTTCTTCCCGCCGGCGGGGCTGACCTCGGTGCAGATGACGCTGGCCCACAGCACGAGGGCCTTCGGGAGCCAGCGCATGGGGTAGTTCTGGATGTCAGCGCAGCGAGCCGCCGCATTCGGGTGGTTGAGCTCGAACGTGTCGACGGCGGTCTGCCAGTGGTTTATGCCGAGGATGGGGTCGAATCCGGCTTCCAACAGGCCGGTGGCATCTCCGCCCGCTCCGCAGAGCAGGTGGATGGATCGGGGCACGGTCTTGGGTCTCCAGGAGGCGGGGCCGCCCGGCCCGGATGGTGGGCCGGGCGGCCGTGGTCAGGACTCGTCGGAGGCGCGTAACGCGCGGTGGTGGCGGCTGTCCTCGATGCCGAGGGCGGTGAACCCCAGCAGGCCGAGGGCGCACACGATCAGCAGCCAGATCACCGGTCCGCGCCCCCGGTGGGGCGCGGTGCGCGGCGCGGCCGGTCAGTCATCGCTGCGGGTGACGCGGACGGTCGTGATGTGTCCGGCGCACTCGAACAGCGCCAGCGGGTAGCCGTCCGTCTGGGGCCGCTGCCAGACACGGCGGTAGCCCTCGTGGTCGGTGAGTCGCTGGGACCACTCCGAGAAGCGGGCGATGGCGGTGGCCGCGCCCTCGATCCCGGCGATCTGGTTGTGGCTCGCGCCGTACGGCGCGGTGTGCGTGGCCGAGACGATCAGCCTGGGTGCGCGGCGGGGAACGTCGAGGCCGTCGATGCGGGCCAGCAGCGGGATGAGGCTGTTGCGGTGGTGGCGCTGGGGGCCGTTGGGGGTGGAGTCGTACAGGACGGTGTGCCTGTCCGCGTTCTCCACGTCCTGGCGGACGGCCGTCCAGCCGTTCACCTCGTCGGGATCGGCGGGCAGGCTGTGCTCGGAGGCGATGATCAGCTCCGTGCCGTCCCGCAGGTCGGCGCGGACGAAGAACTCTCCTCCTCCGGCGGTCTCGATGTCGGTGACCCAGCCCGCGTAGCGCAGCGGGGTGATGACGTGGCTGTAGCGGTGGAAGAGCCGCTGCCACAGCGGGTCAGTGGTGCGGTTGTGGTCGGGCAGGGCCGCGATGGTGGTGGTCATGTGCTGGTCTCCAAGAGAGTGTGCACGGCGGGCGCACAGAAAGCACGCCCGCCGTTGAAAAATGTCACCTATCTCAGGTGAAGCGGACGTCAGACGGTGGGCAGTTCACTGCGAGCGAGGATCTGCACCGACCACATCCGGCCGCCGCGCGTGACGACGCAGCCGATCGCGCGCCCGTCGTGGGGCAGGACGAAGCCGCTGCCGCCCTCCTCCTGGCTCAGGTCGCTGACGAGCTCACGGACGCCGTGTTCGGCGCACTCGGCCGAGCAGTAGAGGTGGCTGCCGAGGCGCGGTGCGACCGGTGAGCCGTGGATGACTTCGGCGACGACGACGTAGACGTCGGGGGCCGGGGTAAGTGTGTCGGTCAAGGTGGTCTCCAAGAGGTCGGTGAGTTCGGTGGATCCCGAACTCATACTTATATCTTAATGGCGTACATCGGGGCGTCAATGTTGCCGATCTTGGGAACGCCCCTGTCTCCGGCGGGAGTTAGCACCCATCTCGCGCCCCATTCGAGCCAGGTCCCTCACTCGCTGGCGGGCCATCTCCAGGGCTTGCTGGTCCGTTGCCGCGACGCGCTGCTCCTGCTCGGCGAAGAACTGCCGTAGCCAGTCCTGCTGCTGGCGGTGCTCGCGGTCGGCCGCTTCTCGTCGCGCCTGCTCCCTCCCGGCACGCGGGTTCGTCCCACACCCCCGGCAGTTGCTCACCGGCTCGGCGTGCTTCGGGCAGCCCGCCCGCTGCGGCTCTCCACGCTCCGCCTCCGGCTCCCCTGCGGCGTCAGCCGTGGGGGTAGGGGGGTTAGGAAGAGAAGAGGAAGAAGGAGGAAGAGAAGGGGTTTCCCCAGGGGAACCCGCTCGGTTTCCCGAGGACAACCCACTGGGTTCCCCCAGGGCAACCCTGCCCGGAGCGTCATCAGGGTTCCCCTGGGGCAACCCTGGCTCCGAGGCGGCCTCGGCGGCGGCCCGTGCCTCTTCCCGCGCGGCGACGTCCTGCTGTGTCCGGGCCGCCGACGACGGCTTGCGGCGCGCGGTCTTGCGAGCGAGGCGGGGGTTGGTCGGGGCACGCTGCGCCGCCCGGCGCCGCTCGATCAGCTCCTCCGTCGACGGGATGGGCGGCACGCCGTGCGGGAACACCCGGTACTCGGCGCGGCGACCGACCCGTCCGACCGTGACCCGCTCGACCAGGCCAAGGCCGACGAGTTGCGTCACCACCGTGATGACCTGCTTCTCCCCTACGCCGGCCCAGGCCATCATCCGCTCCAGGCCCGGCCGGGCCAGCCTGGTCTGGTCATCGGCCGAGTCCGCGATCTTCATGAGGACCAGCTTCTGCGTGGTGTTGATCACCTCCTTCGGCAGGTAGGCGGCCACCACCATCAGTTGGATGCTCACCGGCACCTCTCCGTGTTCCGTCCCGTCCCCGCCGCGCCGGGGCGGGGACGGAGCACGCCGGCTCCGCCCCCGCAGACTGGCGCGATCAGGGCTTCTTGCGCGCGGTGACGTTGATGCTCACCGCGGTCCGCCGGTCGTGGTCGAGGCGCGTGGGCACGGGGATGCCCACCTCCTTCAGCGTCGCCTTCATCAACGCCGCGTCGGGCACCATCGGCACTTCCAGCCCTGCGCGGCGGTACAGCGCGACCATCGCCTCGATGTCATCGACCTTGGTCGGGTTTCCGCCGCTCCACTTCAGGACGTTGTCGCCGTAGACGCCGGGTTCAGAGCCTTCGAGCTGGGCGCGCAGGAACTTCTGCCGGTCCTTGAGCGGCTTGATCTGCTCGGAGACCTCGGCGTACTCGGCAAGCGCCTTCGCGCGTTCCTCGTCGTCGTGGATGAGCTGGCTCTGCGGGGAGCGCCCGGAGACGAGCGGGCCCCAGCACGCGGTGCGGAACGGGCAGTGGTCGCAGATCGCGGAGATGCCCGGCCCCTGGAAAGTGCGCGGCAACTCCTCCGGGGAGGCGGCGGCCCGCACCTGCCGAACCCACCAGCGGGCACGGCGGGCGCGGTCGGCCTCGTAGGCGATCTCCTGAACGTGGTCGTCACCCGAGTCGCGGTTGATGAACCGGAATCGGATGCGAGCGACAGGCACCGGCCCGAGGTGGGCAAGCTGCCGCTGGCCCCGGACGCTGGCGAAGCCTTCCGTGCCGAGCAGGTCGGCGTACAGGTACACCTGCCGCAGCTCTGCCTCGCTCGCGCCGTACCGCAGGACGCTGTCCCACTGGTACGTGCTCTTGGTCTTCACGTCCTCGACGGTCGTCTCCTCGGCCGGGAGCGTGGGACGCAGCCGCTTCGGGAGCCGTGCGGCAGTGGCGCTGTCGAGCTGGACGGCGTCGATGTGGCCCCGAAGGGTGTCGTCCTCGACGCGGCGCTCGACGAGCCAGCCGTACTCCTCGCAGGCGGCCTCGAGTATCCCGGCGTGCAGCCAGGTCCCAAGGATCGCTTTGCGCTTCTCACCGACATCGGTCGGGGTGCGGCCGTGCAGGAGGTATCCAGCCCGGCGGGCGCACACGGTGTCGCTGGCACCGAGCTTGGTCTGTTGGGAGCGGGGGCGGCGTGCGTCCGCCGCGTGAGCGGCGGGCCACAGGCTGACGGGCCGCTTGGGCGCGATGGCCATAGTGGTCACGGTGTTCTCCAAGAGGATGGGGTGCCGCCCGCCGACAGCGGGCGGCACCCGGTGTCGTCAGGGGTCAGGAGGCGCGGCGGGGCGCGGCGAGGCGCTTACGCGGGGTGCGCTTCGCCGGGGCCGGGGCCTCGTCGGACTCCGCAGCGGTGTCCGGCGTGGTCTCCGGGGTGGCCTTCTTCGCGGCACGCGCCCGCTTCTTCGGCGCGGGCTTGTCCGTGCTCTCGTCCTGGCCCACGGCCTGGGAGTCTTCGGCGGACTCGTCCTTCGCGTCGCCGCCCTTGTCGGTCGCCGCTTCGAGCCCGGCGGCCTCGCGTAGGCGTCGGGTCGCCTCTTCCGCCTCGCGGACGACGGCTTCGGCGTCGGCCCGCGCCATCTCCTCGTCCACGTAAACGCCGGACAGGTCCTGCGGTGCGGCCATGCGCAGCGCGCCGGCCTCGGCGCACTTGCGGAGCATGTGGGCGGGCATCTGCTGCCACATCTTCGCCACGACGTACGCGCCCTGCTTGCGGTCATAGTACGTCGGGGCGAACTCGTCCCAGCGGGCGATGAACGGGAACCTGGCGTTGCCGCGCAGGACGGTGACCTTGACCGCGGCCGGGTACGCCTTCGACAGCCAGACCTCGTGGGCGTTGCCCTCGGAGTCGTAGTAGACGGTGTCCTCGTACGAGATGGACTCCCCGGCCTTGATAGCCGCGCGGTGGGCGACCGTGCGGAAGCCGTCGATGCCGGTCTGGATGGTCCAGGTCTTCTCCGGCTCGTCGGGGTTGTCGGCGGCCTTCCAGTTGGTGCGGCCGATCATGTAGATCTGCCGCGCGAATGGGTCGAGGCCGGACCGCACGCAGAAGTGGAAGAACAAGGCCAACTGGGCACGCGGCGCCTGGGCGAGTCCTGGGCTGATCAGCGACAGGGCGGCCACCTGCCGTGCGTCGAACTCCACTTGGTCGGCGCGCAGCACAACGGCGCTCTGGGACACGCTGCGTTCGGGCAGCACCTCGGTGGCGGTCGGGGGCGGGGCGCTGGACGGAGCGTCGTCGCCCTGCTGCTCGGTCGGTTGATTCATGGGTCGTTCGTCTCCAAGAGAACTGGTTCAGTCGGTCCGCAAGGCGCGGACCTCGAACGCGCCCGCCCACTCGGGGTGGCGCTCGATGAGAAGCCGGACGTACCGGCTGCGGAAGTTGTTGTTGAGGCGGAACTCGTCGCCCTCGGTCGCCGTGACGTAGCGCCAGCGCAGGACCTCGAAGAGCATCCCGATGCCGACACGGCTCGCGCCGCGCTTCAGGTAGTCGGCAGTCAGGGCCTCCAACGCGCGCAGCACCCAGGGGTTGAGCTCGTGGAATGTCTCGAACTGGGCCTGGATCGAAGCCGGCTGGCCGTCCGGCTGCCTCACGGTGTGGATGACCAGGCCCGGTATCTCGTCCTGGACGGCTGCCATACCCACTCCCTGATGACTTCTTTCAAGAATGTCACCTATCTTGCGGGTCGGCGTACAGATGATCAACCCCACCGGCTACAGGCGCGACTTCACGCACTCAACCCGAGATCAGGCAGGGGTCCGCTCGGCCGCCTCCTCCATGCGCGCCTCGCGAGCCTCGTTGGCCGCCGATGCGGCCCGCAGGGCGTCGATGGCGACGTTGGACTCGGGATGCTTGAGGACGTAGAGCGAGAGGGCTCCTTCGACGACCAGGGCCTCACTGGCATTCATGACCGCGACCTCGCTGCCGCCCGGTATGGCGATGAACTGCACTGCTGCCTCCTTGATGAACTGCGGACCCCCGTAACGGGGATTACTTATATCTTATTTGCAATTCGAGGCTAAGTACAGTGTTCGCGCAGTTCAGAGGGCCTTCCGGGCATGGCGGCCTCGGGTCAGTACGCGGCTGCCGGGCCCGTCGTAGGTGCCGCCGCGCAGGGCGGCGACGACCTCTTCGTCCACGTCCCAGGACAGGCTCCGTGCGCTCTCGCGGAGCTTAGGGACGGCATCGAGGACGGTGTCCAGCATCCAGAGCATCGACCCGGACAGCAGCCAGTCGTGCTCCGGGAACCGCCCTGTCGCGATGGTCGTCGCCAAGTTGCCCTGCGCGGGCAGGTGGAACAGCTCGATGATTTCCTGCTGGCCGACGACTGGCGGCAGTTCATCCCCCAGGTTCGGCTCCCAGCCCTCGCCCTGCTCCGCGATGATCCGCGCCTTCACGTCCAGGTCGACCTGGCGGAAGCGCGCGGTGGTCGCTCCCCACCTGGCCGCGAAGCCGAGCGGCCAGTACCGCACCCCGCTGACGATGATGGCGGTCTCCGGATCCAGCACGCTGCCGCGGCTCGGCGACAGCCACTGCGCGACCTGCTTCGGATCGACGCGGTACAGCGCGGCGAACTCCTGGTGCCCGACCAGATACGGCTTGCCCCGACTCATCCCCGTCCTCCGGTGTCTGCCCTGAATGCAGAGGGCAGCGTAGCCGTACGCGCACGCCGGCGTACGCGGCGGCCGCTGCTATGGTGGCGGCGGTCTTTTCTCCAAGAGGCCAAACGGCCCCCGCCTCGGCGGGGGCCGTGTGCGTTGCCGCGCGCTCTACGCGGTCTTGCCCTCGGGCTGGTCGGCGGTGGAGCTGAGCCGGGTCGAGCCCTGCTCCTTCGCCTGCCGCGTGAACCGCAGGGCGTGGACGGTGCGCCCGCCGGTCACCTCGCGGAAGGCGGTCGCCACCTCTGCCTTGGTCAGCCGCCGCCCTTCCAGCGTGAACAGCGGCCCGTCCGTACGGGCCCCGATCAGCTCGCGCAGCGCGTTGGCCGCCGACACGGTGATCCCGGCCTCGTAGACGCCGCCCTCCTTCGCGTGCCGGATGACGACCAGACGGTCATCCAGCTCCGCATCCGGCACGTCGAACGCCAGGAGCTCGCCCAGCCGGACCTCCGACTCCCAGAGCAGTTGCCACACTGCGCGGATGGCGGCCGGGACCGCCGGGTCCGCGAGCGCGGTGTCCAACTCCAGGTCGCTGACGAGCAGGCTTGTCGTATGCATCATGACCCCCAGGCCGCAAGAACAAGTGCGTCCTCACGCTATGCGCGCTGTCGGACAACACCGTTTGACGGCAGGGGTGTTCGTCTCAGCTGCGGGCCAGGCTGAAGACCGTGAGCACCACCGCGGTGATGCTGGCCAGTACGGCGACGGTCGGCAGCGGCCACCTGGTCTTCTCCAGCGCGCTCACCCTTTCCTCCAGGTCCTCCAGGGCCTTGTCCGTTTGGTCGCTGCGCTGGACGAGCAGCGCCAACTGGCCGTCGATGCGCGCGAAACCGACCTCCAGCGCCTGGCGCAGCTCCGCCAGGGCGAGCGCGACCTGTCCTTCGGGCACGGTCCGTCCTCCTGTTCTCTCGCTGCCCGGCGAGTCAGTACTTGGGCGTGGCCGGGTCGCGCTTGAGCGGGAGCCACGACGCCGTTCCGGGCCTGCCCACGACGGTGCCGAGGGTGGACTTCAACGCGCTGAGCGCCGCGGGTATCGCGGAGACCGCGGCGGCCTGCCATGCCGACAGGGACACCATGTCCGTCGTGCTGGAGGCTGCCATCAGGCCCAGCAGCGACTGGAGGTAGGTCGCAACGGTGCGCTCGGCAACATCGGCAAGGGCCTGCGGCATCGGGTCGTGCTCCTGGTTCGGGCTGGCGGGGGTCGGGGCGGCGGCAACGGACTGGTGCGGGACACGGAGGTCCGCCCAGGTCTGCGGGCCGGGAATGCCGTCGGCGTCGGCGCCGTGGTGGCCGCGCTTGATCTGGTAGGCCGCGTAAGAACGGCGGTGCGCGTCGTTCCACACCGGGCCGGGCGGCGTGTCGTAGGAGTCGCAACCCTCGGCGATCAGCCGCTTCGCCATCGCGGCGATCACTGGGGAGGAGCGGCCCTCGCGGAAGAACTGCTTGCCCGGGTACGCCGCGTACTTCGGTGTCGGCCTCGGCTTGGGCTCCGGGTCTGGCTTCGGCTTGGGGTCGGGCTTCGGCCTACCGCCGTCCTTGAGGTGTCGAGCGACCCGGGCGCGGAAGTCGTCCATGTCGATGCCGCCCGGGTCCGGCTTCCCTGGCCGCCACTCCTTGTGACCGATGACGGAGTGCTCGTTCCATCCGTGCGCGCGGCAGATGGCCGCCGCCGCCCGCGCCATCGCGTCGAGCTGGGCCGTCGGCCACGGCTGGCTCCCGGTGTTGATGCATTCGAAGCCGTAGAAGTGCCTGTTGCCGTCGGTATCCGCTTCGTTGTCGCGCGGGAGGTCCGTCTTCTCCGCGATGACCGCGAGCAGGACGTCGGTGTCCCCCATGCCGGCGTGGTTGGTCCGGCCGTAGCCGACCAAGTGGACCGTCCCGGATCGGTCGATGACGCCATGGCACAGGGGACCTGGGAGGTCCTGGTAGCCGACGCGGCACAGCTCCACCATGTCCTTCTCGGAGCTGTACGGCCCGGTGTGGTGGATCATGACCCCGTTGGCGGGCCCCCAGTTGCCATGGCTGTTGCGATTATGGGTGCGCCATTTTCCATGCTCGACGACCCCCAGGCCCGCCTGTTTCAGCACGGACCGGAACTCGTTCGCGCTCAACGGAGTCGCCATGACTCGTCTCGCTCTTCTCCCCTGCGCCATACGGCAATTTGGCCGAACTCGCTAATGCGGAACGGTCCCCCGGAGAAGGCTGCGCAGCTGAGTGGGGGGTCACCCTTCATCCATGGTATCCAGCAGCGGATCGATCCACCGCAGGGCATCTTCCATGGCCTGTCTCAGAGAGTCATCGTCGCCAGCCTCAGGGCTCCACGTGGCAACGAAGAACGGAGGCTCAATGGATGCCTCCTGCATCTGCGGGCAATCGCTGAGATCACGAGCACCACAGACGACGACCACTAGGGGGACATACCTGTCCTGGGCAAGGATCTCGTCCAGCCGACTGAATGGACGAACCAAGGCCACCTCGATGATGAGGCCACTCTTCAGCCATACGTCCATATCCGCAGACCAGATGTGAGCATGGATCTGTCTGATCGCAACAACTTCGGGAAAGAGCATGTGCAGGCGCGCGCTGAGGAGATGTCGGTAGAGCTCGCTGTTCTGCTCCCAAAGATGCTCCTCCTCGTTGCCCGTGACTCCCCAGGTGAGGAGACTCCCCAGAGCTGAGACCTGTGAAGCCGTCCGCGCGAGCGGACGAAGGTCGGCCATCGACTGCGCGTTCAGTTCCTGATCCTCGGGTACGAGGACTTTCCAGGCCTTGCCCGTCGAGACGGCGGTGTGATTGCTGACGTGCTGCCAGTAAACCTTCCGGGTCTTGGGGTTGTAGAGCATCACAAGGACTGGAAGCGAATGTCCCAGCCAATAGGAGGCATGGGCTGCGTTGCACGTGAACCACCAGCCACCATGAGTGGCTGACCTGAAGTAGCTCAGGCCCGACTTGATCTGTACCCCTAGGAGCTGCCCCGTCGCCGTCGAAGCGGCGCTGTCCACGACCTCCAAGTGAGCGTCGATGCCAACGTCTACGGTTGGCTGCTCCCTGAAGATCCAGCCCAGCTCGCTAGTGACGAGGTGGCTGATCCACGCCACGCCCTCCCGCTCGACCTGTTGCGTCCGCTGAACCTGCACGACCTCAACCGCCCATGTTGTCGCTGAGTTGGGAGTAGAGACTCGCACAACACACTGACACTGACGTAGGCGAAGCCCAGGCGATCGCGCTAGTCGGGACCATCAGCTCGGAACCTTGCCCCATCCAGACTTATCCACGATGCCCTCACGTTGCCGCCGTCCTTGACCCGCAACGCCACCTGGCCCTCCGGGGTGATGTCGAGGTGGAGATCTCGTCGCGCGTTGGAGGCAACCGGCACGGTTCGCGGCGCGGCTGACTGGTACTCCTCGGGCAACACGGCGACGATTGCCTTGTCCACGGCTCGGCCTCCAGGCAGCCCGATCCGACCGCTGAATTCCACCATGTCCCAAGGATCGGCGCGGAACTGCGGCGGCTGCTCCTCGTCTGGAACGTTCGTGTCGCCGGTCAGCGGCAGGTCGCGCCACTCGGGGTACGGGGCACTGCGGGCGCGTTCCAAGGTGACGACGCGCTTCTCCAGCTTGGCCAGTCGGCGGCCGAGGTCGGCGATCGTGTCCGGCACCTACTGCTCCTCTCCTTCGCCCGCCTCGTGCTCGGGCTTGTTGGTGCGCTCCAGCTTCAGCGTCACGCGCTCGGCCGTCTCGCCCTCGCCGGGCCGCACCGTCCAGCCGACGACCCGGCACCAGCCGTCGTATTCGGTGTGCGGCTTGAACAGGCGGATCCGTACGTCGTCCCCGATGCGCAAGGCGTGGATCGGGGCCGCCGGGTGGTCGATGATCTCCAACTCGGTCAGCGAGGGCAGGACCTGGCGGGCCAGCCGTTCACGGCGGGCCCGCTGCTTCAGCTTCGCCTCGTCCTTCTCGCTCGTCTCCAGCCGGTGTTCCAGGCGCAGGCGCCCGTTGCGCACGCCATCCACGACGACCTTGCGCTTCTTGCCCTCGCCCGCGCCCAGACCGATGACCCACTGGGCGTAGGAGTCGGCGTCCTTGATGACATGCGGGGTACCGACCACGTTCGCGCCGGTCGTGAATGTCAGGTCCTCTCGGCGTCGGCCAAGGCGTGGCGCACCGAGGATGATGCGGCGCTCGGCGCGGCGCCCGCGCCAGGCCACGGTCTCCGACCACTCCAGGCCGTCATCGATCTCCGCCATCTCATCCACCATCTCGCCGAGGTTGCGCGGATCGGTCTTGGATGTGGTGTACGGGTCCTTCGCCGTGCCGGTCTTCGCCTTCGACTTCGTGTCGTCCACGACCACGCCCAGGTCGCCGTCCGGCTGGGCCTGCGCGTAGGCCCAGACATCGCGGATCACGTCACACGGGTCCGCTTCGATGTACGGGCCGCGACCGTCGAGGTTGCCGTGCAGGTCGAAGCGGCGGTGGACGTAGCTCGTGAACCCGGAGGCTTCGATGGGCAGGGTGTTGCCCTCCGGTTCGGCGCGCCACAGCAGCCCGCCCCAGTCGAGGCGGGCATTGCGCTCGACAAGGAGCACCGTGTCGCCGGCGTCGAGCGCGTCACCAAGGGAGCGACGGAACGCGGTCGGCAAGGTGGCCTTCAACGAGCCGGGCCCGGATATCTCCGGGCCGTACTCGACCTCGCTCAGCGGCAGGTTCCAGTGCAGAACAGCGCCGGTCGCGGCCCGCGCGACGATGTAGCGGTAGTCGGCCATCGTCACGCAGGCCCTTCCGTGAACGCGACGTCGAGCGTGACCGTCGTGCCCTTGGCCACGCTCAAGTCACCGTCGCCGTACTTGTCGTTCTGGTTGATCTCGACGGCCAGGTGCTGGCGGGTGCCACGGTAGGCGGGAGGCACAGCGAGCGTGTCGGCCAGGGTCACGGAGGAGCGGCGGGTGGTGGTGCCGTCGTCGTCCACCACGGTCGGCTTCGCGGCGCGCTCTCCGAGCCGGGTACGCAGCTCGGCATACACGGGGCCTGCCTCGGCGCGCAGGCCGGAGAGGGTGACGACGATGGTGGCTGTCGTCGCCCAGGCGGGGACGTCAAGGTCCCAGGCGGCCTCCCTGGGCCAGGCTGCCCAGTGGCCGTGCTTGCTGGGCACCTTCCCGGTGTGCTCGGGGTGCACGGTGCGCAGCGTGCGCTCTGTGCGCGGGTTGGCCAGCCGCCGCAGATCGGTGATCATCTCGGCGGTGATCGTGGCGGTGTTCCGTGGGATGGTGATGCGGGCCAACGGGATCGCAGTCATCTCCCGCAGCGCGGTGGTGTCCTGGGAGTCGATGCCCTGGATGAGGTGGAAGTAGCCGATGTTCTGGCGTCGCGGGTCGCGGTCGCCTTCGAATTCCGGGTCCTCGATGCGCAGCACCAGCAGGTCGGTGCGGACAACCGGCCCGGTCGGCGGCACGTCGACCACGGTGTCGCCGATGTTGGACTGGGTGTAGGCCCCTTGCCACGGCCGGGCGCCGTGGATCAGCGCGGAGCCGTCGCCGACCCGAACACCGGGGCCGGGAGTCTCCAGCGGGCGGACCTTCAGGTCCTCGCTCTCGGCAACGCCCTGCCGGCCGCGGGCAAGGTCGCGGATCATCAGGCGCATCGCGCGGGCGGAGTGGTCGGCCCCGCGCACCATCATGGGGGGTTGCAGCGTCATGAGTGCTCTCCGTTCACAGGGTGGTGTACGCGGACCGCCACGCCACCTCGAGGCGCGCGGTGCCGGACGGGTCGGTCGCGGTCCACGCGATCTCGGACCGGCCGGGCGGCAGGGTGAACAGGTCGAGACGGGACGCGGGGCTCAGGTCGTTGGCAACGTTGACGGTGCTGTTGCGCAGGGCCCAGCAGGTGCCGGGCCGGGTCTCCAGCTCCACCCACTCGCCCTCGCGCAGCGATATGTCGAGTTCGAGGACACGGCGGGTGACCGTGTTCCAGATCCGCGGTCCAGCGACCGGGCCGTGCACGCGCAGGCTCGGGTAGGTCGGCACGTCACCGTGGTTGGTGACCCATCCAGGCCGCTCGTCCCCCGGGCGGTGCGCACGGTCAGCGGGGCGGCGGCAGGCGGCGGGTCGGCCCATCGCCTCGTCGACGGTGCGGTCCGCGGTGGTCGCGTGGGCGGCTTGGTCTAGGCCGAGCGTCAGCTTCGACAGCTCGTCGTCGTACCAGCGAGGGTTGTCCAGGCCGACGAACTCGATGTCCAGGGGTATCCATCCGTGTACGGCGGTCGCGGTGCTGGTGGCCTCCATGCGGCGAAGTCGCCCGTACATTCGGCGCGTCGTGTGGCCGGGCCACCGGCCGCGCAGGATGTGGCGGCCGTCAGGGCTGGTCCGGGCGGCGGGGCTGTCCACGGCCCCCTCCAGCCGGGCGAGGATCTCGGCCGCCTTCACCGGGTCGCCGGGCGTCTTGATGCCTGCCTCGAAGCGCAGGGGGCGCGGACCGTAGAAGTCGCGGCCGGGCGACGAGCCGTCGCCGTTGGCGTTGTCGGCGTCCTGCGGCCGGGTGGCTGGTGATCCGAGTCCTTCGACGTTCCCGACCGGGACGTAGCTCCCGCTGCCGAGGACGACGCCGCCGATCTCGTATTGCCACGGGGCCAGTTCGGGGTTCTTGTTCGGTGCTGTGCTCATCACACTCTCCCGCCCCGCTGCGCGTTGCGCAGGGTGCGCATCATCTCGGAGCCGATCTGCTCAGGGGTGGCGGAGCTGTAGGTGACGGTGACCGGCATCGAGCCGATCAGCGGCTGCTGCTCGCGCACGACCACGACTTGGACCCGGCCGCCGACACGGGCATCGACCACTCGGGTGCGGGCGTGGTCGCTGCCGGTGCGCAGGTCGAAGGAGCGCACAACGCCCGCGATGGCCGCGGCACTTCGGGCCTGCTTGAAGGAGCTGGTGAGCATCGGTGTGTAGTCACGGCTGCGGGCTCCTCGGAGGCCGCCGTTGGCGAACCACTCGACCTGGCCACCGAAGCGGTCGACCACTTCCTCCACGATCGCCTTGCTCCGCTCGCGCTTGGATGCGGCCATCGGCACGTAAGCCTCCCCGCCGGTCTCCCGCTCACCCCAGATGCGGTAGCTGCCAGCCGGTGCGATCTGTGCGACGTGCCGCTCCCGGCGCGGACCGCCGGTGACGCCGCCGTCCGCGAAGTAGTCCACGACCGCGCCATCGGCATGCTTCTTGGCGGCGCGGGCCTGGGCGTCGGCCTGGCGCCGGATAGCGTCCGCGATGTTGGTGTTCTGCTCGGCGAGCTGGCTGAAGACGGAGACGTGCCGGGTGGTGACCGTAACCTCCTTGCCACGCAGGGCATCGATGCGCTGCTGGATGGCATCGGCGGCCTTGCGCGGGCCGCTGGTCGGCACAATGACCTTGACGTTCTTCGACCCGGGCACCTTCTCGATCCGGAAGCCGAGCGCCTGCAGCTGCTTGCGCGCCTCGGCCGTCGGCGCTTGCACGACGACATACTTCGCGCCCGGCGTCGCGCGGATCTTGGCCTGGACGGCCTCCAGGCTCTTGATCGCCGCGGCGGTCGGCGCCGAGACGGTGACCTTCTTGCTGCTGGGGGTCCGGCCGAGTTTGTCGATCAAGGTGTCCAGGTTCTTCTTCGCCACCGCGGTCGGCGCCGTGATCTTGATCTGGCGTGTGCCCGGCACGGTCTTCACGGTGAAGCCGAGGTCGCGTAGCTTCTTCTGCGCGCCATCGCTGAGGGAGTCGACCTTGATCGTCCGCTGCTTCGGCAGACGGCGGAACTCGGCCTGGACGGCGATCAGGTTCGCCAGGGTGGAGTCCATGCCCTTGGTCTGAAGCAGCAGCGACACCTTCGACGGCAGCAGACCGAGGCTGTCCGCGACGCCTTCGGCCTGGGCCTTGGTCAAGCCGTAGCCGCGGGCGGCCTTGATCGCCTCCGCGCGGGCGCGGCTCATCTGCTCGCGTGCCTTCGCGAGCGCCGCTGGCAGCGTCTCGCCGTTGCGCTTGGCCAGGTCGAACGTCGCCACCGAGGCGTCGGCCGCCGCGTCGGACAGGGCGGTGAGCTGGGTATAGAGCTGCTGGCCGTTCCTGGTCGTGGTGTTGAGGGTCTTGTCCTCGTTGACAAGCTGCTTGCCGCCGTAGCCCTGCCCGCGGTTGACGTTCCTGCTTCCCTCCTGCAGGTCCAGGACGGCGCTGTTCACCTTGGCCTTGGCGGCCTGAAGGGAGATCTGTCCACCGGACAGCAGGTCGAGGGCCGACTTCAGCGAACGGGTGCGGGTGTCGGCGTCGGCGGTCTCGTCGGCCAGGCCACCTACGGCCGCCTTGAGCCGGTCGTAGGCAGAGGTGCCGTCCCCGGCGCCCCTGGTCGCCTTCGCCAACTCGCGGGCGTTCTTGATCGACTCGGCCATCTCGCCCTTGACGGACCCGAGCGCGTCAGCGGCGTCCTTGTACTGCTGACCGACGTCGGTGTAGGCGAGGACTGTGGCCTTGTCGTTTGCCAAATCCTTGTAGTAGCGGTGCTTGTCGGCGGCGGCTTGCAGTTGCTTCTGCAGCGCCTCCAATGAGGTGCCCTGCCCGAGGTAGGCATCCGTCAGGGTCGCCAGCGGCACGCCGGCCTGCTCCATGACCTTCGTGAGCTGACCTTGCTCGGTCTTGGTGTCCAGCAGGACCTGGGCCGCCTGCTGGCGCACGTTGCTGTCGATCTGCCCGCCGGACTCACGAAGAGCCGAGGTCAGTGAGGAGATCCGCTGCTGGTGTTCGGCGGCGGCCTGCGCGGCCTTCTGCTGGCGTGCGGCGAGCAGCCCCAGGCCGACCGACACCCCTGCCATGACGACACCGAAGGGGCCGCCGAGGGCGTTGGTCACGCCGCCGAGCGCAGAGCGCAGCCCTGATCCGGCTGCCCGGCCGATCCCGTTCAGCGTGCCGGTGAACGTCACTCCGGCGCCGTTGGCGCTACGGAACGCGGCCGTCATGTTGCCGAGGAACCCGACTCGTGCCTGGACCGCGGCCCAGGCGGCGCCGTACCGGGACAGTGCGACGCCGGATGCGGCGGCCAAGGACTGCTGCACCCGCATCTCGTCGTTGAACGACCGGATGCCCGAGCGGACGGGCCCGCTCACCATGGTGGCCAGGTTGGTCAGAGTCGGCTGGGCGCGGCGGAACAGGAGCATGGCCAGGGCGGCGGACTGGATCGGGCCGGGCAGGGCGCCGAACGCCGTGACGAGGCCGCCGACGACGTGACCGATCGGCACGAGAACCAGGGACAGTCCGGAGACCGCGTCCATAGCGGCGTTGGCGACGGTCGCGATGATGTCGAGGGTGCCGGCCGCCGCGCCGCCCTCCTTCCCCAGGCCCGCGACGGCCTTCAGGAGCGGCTCGGCACCGTCGGCTGCATTGCCGAGGACATCGCCGAGGGTGGTTCCCGCGTTGATCAGCAGGTTGAGACCGGTTGCCAGGGAGTGCTCGCCGATCTCCTTGAGCGGACCGACTAGCTGCCGGGCCTCATCGATGAGCCCGCCCAGTCCGGCCTCAGTTCTCGCCTTCAGGTCCGGGCCGTACAGCGTGGCCAGGTCGCGGCCGTAGGCGAGGGCCGTGGTCAGGTATGGCGTGGCCCCGGCCATGCCGCGGGTGAGCAGACGGGTCACCCACTCCAGTCCGGGCGCCATCCCCTCGTACAGGGCGATGCCGGTCTGCCGGGCCTGGGTGCGCAGCTGCGTCATCGCACCGGTCAGGCCTTGGCCGCGGGAGGCGGTGATGGACGCCGCGGCCCCGGTCTGTCGCACGGCCATCGACAGGGCGTCGAAGGTCTCGGTTCCCTGGTGGGCCAGCGCCACCGCGCCGCTGAGCGCGGGCTTGCCGAACGCGCGCGTCACCTCGGCCGCGAAGTCCTTCTGGGACATGGAGTGTTCGGCCTTCGACAGCCCGTCGATCACCGTACGCAGGCCCCGGAAGCGCCCCTGTGCGTCCCACGCCTCGATCCCCAAGTCCTTCAGGGCACCCCGCATCTGGGGTGTCGGCGCCGCGAGGTTGGCGAAGATTCCGCGCAAGCTCGTGCCGGCTGTCTGGCCGAGGATGCCGCTCTTACCGAGCATGCCGACCGCCGCGGCGGTGTCCTGCAGGCTGACGCCGAGCGCGTGCGCGACCGGGCCGGCGTACCGCATCGAGTAGTAGATGTCGGTGATGGACCCGGAGGCGCTGTTGGCCGTGGCGGCGAGCGTGTCCGACGCCTTGGCCGCCTGATCAGCACCGAGACCGTACTGATCCATGATGTCGCCCAAATACTTGGCCGACGTGGCGGCGTTGACGTCGGCTGCCGCGGCGAGCTGGAGCGAGGCGCGCACGGCGTCGATCGACTGATCCGCGCGGAAACCAGCCTTGCTGAGCTCGACCATGCCCTCAGCGGCATCAGCCGACGTCGTGGTCGGCAGCGTCAGGTCGTTCCCGAGTTCCTGGGCGACCACGGCCGCCCTCTTCATCTGTGCGGCGGTCGCACCGGTCACCGCACGGAAGAGGTTCATCTGCCGCTGATAGCGATTGCCCTCCTCGATGATCTGCCCGGTGCCCAGGAGGAGGGCTCCGCCGGCGAGCATGTTGGCGCCGGTCAGGCCGCGCCGACCGGCGCTGGCGGTGGCCCGCTGCAGCCGGGACATCGACCGCGTCCCGTCCTCGCCCGCCGTGCGCAAGGCGGTGCGGGCTGCGGCGGCGCGGGCGCTGATCCGGTTCAGCTCCCCGACGGCCGCGCGGGAGGAACGATTCAGCGCGGCGAACTGCGCGGCCAGCCGCGCCCCGTTGGCGTCCAGTCGTGCCAGGGACCGGTTCGCGGCATCGGTCCGCTCCCCCAGGGTCCGCATCTGTCCGGAGGCAGCACGGGTTCCCGCGATCAGGTCGCGCACCTCGGCGCGCATCGCGACCGTGAGGGTGAACCCAGCCACCGCGGCGGCCTCCTTACTTACGTGGTGCGGGGTGGATCAGGGGCGCGGCTCGTACTGCTCGCGCGGGAGGAGCTGGATCTTCACGCCGTAGCCGGACCGGTCCTGGGGGACGTGATCGCGTTCCTGCTCGATCAGCTCGCAGCCGGGGCAGCGCAGGGTGTCGGTGACGTAGGCGTGGGGGTCGCCGCCGCGTTCGCGGTCCCACTCCTCCAGCCGGGTGTGGCACTCCGGACACACCGACCGCTGCCACTCCGCCCAGGCCAACGCCTTGGCCCGGTCGAGGTCGGACCAGCGGCCGTCGCCGCCGAGGAACTGCGAGTGCGGGATCCGGTACCGCTCGCACAGCTCCAGTTCGGCGCGCAGGCCGGCGTCACGGCTCAGCCTTTTCCCAGCTCGACCCGGCTCTCCTGCTGGATCTGCCAGGCGGCGTCCCACAGCGCGTTGGCGTCCGGCGCCGACCAGCCGTCCAGCAGCTCCTCGGCCTCCTCGCGGCTCATGCCGTCCACGGAGGCCGCCGCCACCAGCGCGGCGGGGAAGGTGTCGGCGTTGAAGATCGCCCCCTCCTCCGCCTGCTGTTCGGTGGGCGGGTGCTGGGCGATCAGCTCCTCCAGCACCGGGCGCGGCAGTGCGCGAAACGTCAGGAACTCCGAGGCGGCATCGAGCGCCTTGAGGGCCTGGTTCCGCGCTGTGTCGGCGTCGGCGGCCTGGCGCTCGGCCAGCTCGTCACCAGGGTTAGCCTCGGCGACGAACCGGGCACGGCGGGCTGCCAGCTCGGCGTCGTCGTACCGCTGGCGCAGCTCAGCGTCGTCGCAGATGCGGAGCCGGTTCTGCGGCCGGGTCCGTCGACGGAGGCGTTCCATCTTCGCGGACCAGGCCCCCTCCGCCGTCGTGGCGGAAGTGGACAGGGGCTTGGCCTGTGCGGGGCGCGACATCATCAGCCCTCGTCGGCGTCGTGCTCGCGGACCGTCGCCTCGGCCTTGGTCTTGGTCGTGCTGACCACGGTCACGTCGACGCGCTCACCGTCGTCGTCGTGGCGGCTGTGCCCGCGGTCGTCGTCGCAGTCATGGTCCGGCAGGGGGTGGGGGTGCGCCTGCGGTACCGGGCGGTCGAGCGACGGCTCGTCGGTGATAGTGAAGTCGACCTTGAACTTCGCGGCCTCGTTGCCGGTGGAGTAGGTCGCGGCGCGGGTGGCGACCTGGACCGGGAACACGTCGACCGAGCGGGAGCCGGGCAGGTCTCCCTTGCGGAGCAGGATGACGTAGCCCTTCGCGCCCTTGGGGAGCTGCTGCTCGATCGCGTCGGAGAAGCGGTCCTCGTAGAACGTCAGCGAGCTGTTCTCGGCCTTGTCGTTGCCCGGGATCGAGGAGTTGAACGTCGAGCCCATGTCGGGGGTCTCGATCGGATCGTTCTCCAGGGCCCAGCCCTCGATGTCCGAGACGGCGTCGGTCAGGCCGAACGCGCTGTTGATCTCCTGGCGACTGGGGTACTTCGGGTCGTTGAGGTCCTTCGACCAGAGGATCTTGGAGATGCCGCGCCGCAGAAATCGGGTCTGGGTCTTCTTCGTGCTCGTGGACACAGGTCCGCTCCCACTTCTGGGGCAGTGTCCCGTGCCGAGGCCCTGCCCCTTGAGGTTCAAAGGGGGTTCGCCTGGCCTGGGGCCTAGCGTCCGCGCGGGCCTCCGCGGTGAGGGGTGAAGAACCGAGTCTTCAGGCAGGTGTCACGGTGATCGTGAGACGCTGCACGTAGGACACGATAACGCCTGCCGCCGACACCGAGGGTTCGCCTGCGGCGTCATAAGTCAACTCGCGGTCGATGACGCGGGCTTCGGGTAGGTGCAGGTCGTGGGCCCAGCGACCGTCGCTCCGGCCGACGACGCCAGCGCGTACCCGGTCGGCCAACCATTCGACCTGATCCGTCCGTACACCGACCGAAGTGACCTGGTAGGTCCAAGCCGCGTCCGCGTGCCAGTCCCACAGGGGCGGGCCGCCGAACTCGGCGGGCAGCGAATCTAGGATCGTGTACGGGGCGGGTGCGGGCTCCCAGCCGGACTTCCCCTGCACACGCGGGAGTTCCCCGATACCGCACGGGCGGCCGGTGGCCTGCGCCAGGAGAGCGGCAAGCGCGCGGGTTACCGGAAGGCGGGCGGTCACGGCAGCACCCCTTCGGCCAGGGCCTGGATGAACGCTGGTTCGGTCTGCCGGAACGCCGGCTCAACGTGCGGAAACGGCGGCTGCCGGTAGTGCCGTCCGATCGAATCCACGCCGACGAAGCCGTACTCCAGCCGTCTCGCCTGTGGGGCGTCGGAGAACACCTCTGCCGTGACCTCGGCGCCGCTGGTGCGCATCCGCACGTCCCAGGAGGCACGGTACTGCCCGGTGATCACATTCGGGCCGGGCCTGCCGCTGGCGTTCCGCTGGATACGGACCCGCAGCAGCATGGCGTGATGCCGCGTGATCGTTCGCGTGCGGGCGCGGGCAGCGGGACCCATCCGGGCGAGCGCGGCGGCCAGCGCGATCGGGTCCCGGAAAGCCGCGGCGTCCGGGTGAGCGTGTGGGTGCGGAATCGCCGCAGCCATCAGTCGATCACCTGCACCCGTACGATCCGCACCACGCTGTAGGTGCCCACCGCTTCGTCCGAGACGCGGAACCGGCGGCCGACCAACTGCGGGTCGCGGGCGCCTTCGGGGCGGACCGAGCCCGCCACGCAGATCACGTCGTCGCGCCGCAGCACGGGCGCATCGACGGGCAGCACGGCTTGGTAGTCCGTGGTCGGCGGTTCAACGGCAAGCGCCCCGGAGACCGGCTGAGTGCGCGCGGGGCGACCGAGCGGCATCACCGCGCCCAGCCCGTCCCAGACCAACTCCTCATCCGGCGCGGGCGGCACCAGCCTGCCCGTGGTCTCGTCCAGCACGTCGTCTGTACGGCTGGCGCTGTCCCTCCACACCTCCAACTTGTCGTCGAGGATGCGGTCGACAACCCGGCGCGCGCCCTCCACATCAAAGGCCACGAGCCCACTCTCCGAGCTGGGTGAGCATGGCCTTCGTGAGGGAGTACGGCTCGGTGCCGAGGTCGGGGCGGGTCAAAGCCGCCCGCTCCAGGGCCTCCGGGTCGATCGCGTCGAGGAAGACGGCCGCCGCAGGACCGGGGTCCGGAAGGTCGGCTACCGCGATGCGAGCCATCCCGGACCAGCGGATGTCTCCTCGGTCGGCAACGTGCAGCAAGACCTCTGCTGGGTCCCCTGCGAAGTGGCTGACGGTGTACGCCTTGACGGCACTCGAGTCCATCCGAGTGCCGTCAATCTCGATGTCGGCTCGGCCACCCTGCGCAGTGATCTCAACGTGCCTGGGGCCGTCTGTGTCGGTCGTCTGATCCATCCAGCCGACGCTAAGACGAGTGTCGGACAGCGACGTGAGAGAGGTGAACCACTCCTACCGAGGTGGCCATGGCTCCCTAAAGAAGAACGGCGCCGACCCACACAGTGGGTCGGCGCCGCGTCTCCAACTCAGGCGTCGATACGGGCCACCTTACGGCCCACCTTGAGGTACAGCTCGGCACCTTCGAGCGTCCCGACCTCGCTCACGACCGCGCCGAGTGCCTGCTGAACCGAAGCCTCCGCGAGCTGCGTGGTCTGCTGCTCTCCGTCCGCCTCGCGGATCAGGCGGAGGCCGTTCTGCTGAGCGACACGGCGCACAGCAGAGATGCTGGGAGCGAAGTCCAGCGTGCGGCTGATCAGCGCCCCAAGCGAGTCCTCGGCGTGGTCCTTCAGTGAGACGACGGGGAGGTTCTGCGTGTCCCCGAAGGACCGCTTGGAGAAGCGCGCCGTGAACTCCGCGCGGGCGGCAGCAGCAGCGTCCAGACCATGGAGCGCCGCCACCACTTCGCCTGCCAGGATGCGCTTGACCGCCATCGGGTGCGCGGTGCCGGCCTCCAGGCGCTTGGTGACCACGTGGATTTCGTCGTCCGTCCACTCCGTGAGCAGCTGGAGGTACGGCTCGGTCAGGTGGTCGGGGATGGACATCAGTCGGCCGTAGACCTCGTCCGGAGACGCGGTCAGGCCCACGTAGTTGCCCTTGCTCTTGCTCATCTTGGCGCCCGTGCCGTCGGTGCCCTCGATGAGCGGGGTGGTGATGACGACCTCGGGGGTCTGGTCCGAGATCTCCATGACCTTGCGGCACATCTGGAGATTCAGCAGCTGGTCCACACCGCCGAGTTCGACGTCGGCATCGATGGCCACCGAGTCCCAGGCCATGACGACGGAGTAGACGAACTCGGCGACGGACAGCCCGTGGCCCTCGGCGAGCCGGGTACGGAAGTCCTCGCGCTGGAGCGACATGGACACCGGGACCCGGGCGAGGACCCCGACGAGCTCCGGCAGCGTGACCTTGTTCAACCACTCGCCGTTGAAGCGAAGGTCGGCGCGCTCGAAGTCGATGAATGGCGTGACCTGCTGCTGGTAGCCGCTCAGGTTGCGGGCGATGTCCTCGTCGGTGAGGGGCGGTCGCTCCGAGGAGCGTCCTGACGGGTCGCCGATCTTTGCCGTGACGTCGCCGATGATGAAGACGACGTGGTGGCCCATCCGCTGGAACCGGCTGGCGATGATGATCGGCACCGCGTGGCCGAGGTGGACGTCGGGCGAGGTCGGGTCGATGCCGTACTTGACGACGAACGGCCGTCCGGCGGCCTGCGCGGCTTCGATCTTCTCGGCGAGCACCGCGGCCGAGGGGATCAGGTGATTTGCGCGCCCCTCAACCAGGGCGGCCTGCTCCTGGGGGGAGAGGTCGGAGAGATCCAGAGTGCGCCGCGCTGTCGTCTCGCTGAGCAGCTGCGCGACCGTATAGTCCGCGCCCAGGTCCGCTCCATCGAGGATGTGCATGACACGGGTGACGGACTCACTCAAACGGCTCATGGCGCCTATACGCTCCTGCGTCGGACAACTGGCCTGACCAGTATGGGATTGGAAGCGGCGATTTTATCATCGCCACCCTCGTCGCATCGCCGGAATGATCATGTTTCAGCCTGCGCCCCTTCGTCCGACGCGAGCCGCACCAGCGGCCTGCCTACGATCACACTGGTGACGGACCGGAGCCACGGGGCTATTGGGTCTCGGGCCAGGAGCGCGGCGATGAGCATTCCCGGGATCAAGACCAGGGCGGAGAGACGCTTCTTTCGCTGCAAGGCGGATTCCACTCTGTGCCCGTAAGCGAGCGAACTGAAATGCCGAGAGATCTTCCTGAGCTGGCGAGTGGTCGCCCAGGCGGGCGGATTCCCGCACATCGCGCCGAGCCGATCAGAGAGCGCCATACAGACCTCGGCGCGATAATCCTGCGATAGGCCGGGCGTACTGCGGTCGGTCATACTCTGCGGGTGGACCCTATAGAAGGTCAACGGTTCCGAGAGGACGACACCCCGGCCAGCCTCGCGCAGCGCATGAAAGAAGATCTCGTTGCTCACTGGCAGAAGACTGAGAGCAGCGCGGCGTTGGACTACCAACGTGCTGGTGTTTCCGCCGGGGTGCGGGTCCTTGAGCTTGGGGCTTCCGTGGGAGTCGACGACGTTTTCCCAGTGCTCGATGAACAGCGTCTCGGCCGTCATCGCTTCAGCACATGTACGCAGCTTCGACGGGTGGAACCAGTCGTCGGCGTCGAGCGGAGCCACCCAGTCGCCGGTGCTGAGGAGAAAGGCATCGGTCAGGGTTTGACCGAAACCCTGCTGCTCTCTCCTGATGATCTTGACTTCGCCTTTGTGTCGCAGGCACACCTCCTCGGTTTCGTCGCTGGAACCATCGTCGATGACGATGACTTCGTGAAGGATAAAGTTTCCGAGTTCCTGTTCCAGGCAGCTGGTTATGGCCCGGTCGAGATACCGGCCATAGTTATGACACAGGATCACGCACGAAATACGCGGAGGGGTGCTCACCGGCCGCCTCCGTACACGCGGGCGTATTGCTCCAGAATCGTCCGGTGTTCCTGAGCCCTGTAGTCGAGGAACTCATGGTCCAGGCGGCGGGGCCTGGAATCGAGCCGCGCTGCCGCGTTTTCCAGCGCGGTGAGGAATTTCTCACCGAAGAGGTTGGGGTGCCCCTGCGACCAATCGAACCATTCGGGTTCCTCAACGAGTCCCTTGTGCCGTTCGTACTGCTCAGGCAGGTGCCCTGTGCGGGAGCAGACCGGAAGCAGGTTCAGGTCGAAGGCCAGCTCCAGTTGTCCGGAGTGACTGCCCCAGAGGTACGGGAGCAGCAGGGCGTCCGAGGCCAGCCCGGCTTTGACCACTTCCTCGTCCGTGGGGTATGGGCGCATAGTCAGACGGATGCGAGGGTCGCGTCCGGCCATCTCCAGAAGCAGCGGAGCACGGCCCCCGTCGGCGAAGTCGGCAGGGCTGAACGCTCGCAGAAGGACGTGGAGCGTGCTGCGGGGGTCCCTGATTCCCAGGCTCCAGTTGGCCATGGTGGACAGCTGGTCGCGGCTGGCCCGTGAGGCGCCGAACATGAGATACCGGGCCGCCGGGCCGCTTGACTCACGCTCCAGGTCAGCCAGCGGCTCCGGGGCTGCGACGTACCCGTGAGGAATGACTTTTGCATTGGGACGCTCGCCGAGGATCTCGGTCAGCTTCGTGACGGATCCTTGTGTGAGGCAGACCCAGTTGACCTCTGCCAAGTGGAGCATTCGCAGCCGCTCTACGAACTCCTCGGCATTGCCGACCATGGGCCTGGTGTCGTGGGCGGTGAAGACCACCTTGACTCCGTCACCCAGGCACGCGTCAAGCAGGCGCTCCAGGGTGGCGATGTCTTCGAAGTCGATGTGGTGCAGGTGAAGGACGTCGAGCCACGTGAGGGGGCCGTGTTCGAGGAGCCAGGTAGCAGTGACCGCCGCGGGCACCTTCTCGCCCGTGGGGATCTCCGTCCCGTTCAGGATGCGGAAGTCGTGGCTCTGCAACTTCCACGCGTACGGAGTACGAGCGGGGAGGTGTACGACGCGCATGCCCTGGGACCGCAGAACCGCTGTCACCGCTGTTCCCCCTCCGCCTCTCCCACGCCGACGAGGAGCAGCTGGGTTGACAGACCGTTGGAGGCGTCGTCGCTCCGAGTGAGCCCGGCGTAGTGGATCTCGAACCCGGACGCCCGCAGCAGTGCCTGGAACTCGTCGCTGGCCCATTCCCGGACGTGGCTGGGGTTGCGGGGCGGGCCCGGAGTGTCGTAACCGCTGCGGCACTCGCGCGCTGGCGTGGACAGCACGGCGGCGGCGCTGCCTTCTAGAAGAAGGCCACGGATAAGAGACAGGGCCGGCATCGGATTTACCAGGTGCTCGATGACGTCGGAGCAGACCACGATGGACCGGCGCACGAGAGAGGGGTCGATGGGCAGCCGCTCGGCCGACTCAAGATCGACCTCGATCCATTCCCCGAAGGGGTGGTTGTCACGGCACCAGATGAGGTTGTCCCCGAAGTCCACGCCGATGTAGGTCCAGGCCGGGTACTCGCCGGCCAGCGACGCCAGCTTGCCCGCCCGTCCGCAGCCGATGTCGATGACGACGTCGCGGCCGAATTCCTTGGCCCGGGCCGCGGCGTACGGGTAGACGTCGGGTTGCCAGGTGACGGTGTCGTCCGTCTCGTCGAGGAAGTACTCCACGCGGTCCCGGCTGCGGTAGCCGCTCCTGATGAAGTAGGACTCGGGACCGCCAACGGGCTGGCGGGAGGTCGTGGTGTTCGTGTGCACGAGAGGCTCCTTGGTTACTTCGGCCAGTGGGAGAACAGCGAGATCAGCCGCTCGACCAGCTGCTCCCGTACGGTGAGCCATTCCGGGCTTCCGGCGCGGCGCGCGGCCGAGGCCCGGTCGTACTCCCGACCGTCGACCTCGGGCAGACACGCGTACATCTGGAGCAGCGCCGAGCCGTCGTCGGTGGGCGCGGTGTCGGTGTCCGCCTGGAGCAGGACCCGGATGTCCTCGGCGCACATGGAGGCGTCAATCCCGGAGCCGGGGATGCTCTTGCTCATCTTCGGGAGGCCTCCGAGGCCCGGAATCATCTTGGTGTAGATGCCGGACAGGCGTTCCGCGGGCAGCCCCCAGCGTTCCGCTCCGCGCCGTGCGAGGGCGACGTACTTGTGCTCGTCGACCCCGAGAGAGACCAGGACGTGACGCCCTTCGCGGAGGAGGTGCACGAAGTCCGCGGCCATCAGTAGCGTGGCCTGCTTCATGCCGTAGTTGAGGTGGTCGAAGACTCCGTGGTTTCGGTAGAGGCCGGCGAGGTCCTCCTCCGCCCAATGGAAGTCCTCGTCATCCAGGTGGCGCGACAGCAGGAACGCAGTGGCCAGGACGTCGGTCTCGCCCTCCTGCCTGCGCAGCACACCACGCTTGGCATCGAACCCGAGGCCCAGGACGAACTCCTCGTACTGGTCGGCGAGTTTCCGAACGGAGTCCAGGGGCGTGCGGCGGGCGTTGTAGGAGTCGAGATCGCCCAGGACGATCTGGACGTCGAGGCCGCACTGCTGCAGTTTGATCGCGCGCAGCAGCTGGAAGAGGGTGCCGGCGTGAGGCGGGCCCCCGAGCCCGACCCCGGTGGTGACGATGGCGGGCTGCCCGTCCGCGACCGCCTCCGCGAACCCGCGCGCTCCCGTGTGGCACACCCACTTGGTGCGCAGGTCGTCGGGGCTCATCCCGGCAAGGGCGAAGTCGATGGCACCGAGCCTCAGGCGCTCGTAGCTGTGCTGGTCGATGACGTTCTCGTAGTACGCGGCGTCGAACTTCATGCGATTCCTTCCATCTGCGTCTGCTCACGGAGGGCGAAAGCCCGGCGGACCAGCGGCTCGAAGCCGTCAACCAGGAGGTCGCCCAGCACCTCATTGCGAGGAGCAGCGACGCTGCCGAGATCTGCGGTGACCGTTCCGTCGGCGAGGACCCAGACGCGGAACGGGTACTGGTCCTCCGGGGCACGCGTGGGCTGGGCGTAGATCTCCACCCCCTCGACCATGTCGCGCACGTCGTCCACGGCCCGTACGAAGTCGTCCCGCTCGAAGCCGTAGATCTCCGCCTTGCGCGTGTTCGCGCGGCCGATGGGGCGGTACTGGGAGATCAGCCAGTATTCGACGTCGGTCTGCTGGGCTACCCCGGCGATGAGCTGGGCGAGGCGGGGCAGATCTTTCACGGAGCCGGCCGTGGTGAAGGTGTTGAAGGCGAGCCGTCGCTGGTCGGCGGTGAGGAACTCGACGTTGGACAGGAACCGTTCGAAGTACCCCTGTCCGCGGAACCAGTTGGCGGTCTCGGCGTCCGGGCCGTCGACTGCCAGGGAGTAGATGGTCACGTGGTCGCGGAGACCGGCGTAACGATCGTTCAAGAGCAGCCCGTTGGTGTGAAGGTTGGTCTCGAAGCCGACTTTGGTGGCGTGCTGGAGGGCGATCTCCAGGTGGTTGTCGTACGGCATCACGGGGTCGCCGCCGGTGAAGACGCACCGGTGGGCCTCGGACTCGGAACGGACCCGGTCGATGACACGGCGGACCGTGTCCGCGTCAGTACTGACCCGGTTGCGCTCGCGGTAGCAGAAGCGGCACACGCCCGGTGAGGTCTTGGTCGGTGCCAAGTCCCAGGCGTTGCAGTCGGTGTTGAGGACCAGGTGGACGATTCCGAGCTCGTCGTGCGTCAGCATGGTGCCTCCTCCTTGACGCCGCGGCTGACCAGGAGGGCTGTCGGGGATACGGGTCGCAGGAGCGAGTTGAGTTGGTGCGGGGCACCGCCCGTAAGCCGTACGAATTGCTGGAGCGTGTCCAGACCCGTGCCTGCGTCGATGATGGTGAGGGCCTTGTCGATGCCCGACTGCATGGTGGGGACCACCTCGGACATCACCATGAGGAGAGCGGCGTTGAGGGCGACCGCGTTCCGCGCCTCGCTGGTGTCCCGGCCGGCCAGTACGCGTATCGCGGCGGCGACGTTCTCCTGCGGGTCCTCGTACTGGGTGACGGACGACAGGTCCTGGGGCATCGAGGCCGCACCCTTGCGTACCTCGCCGTTGAAAGCCAGATCCTCGTCGCCGGCGTTGATGCGGCAGGCCCGCACGGTGCTTCCGGGGAGCAGTTCGTCGACCTGGACCGCCTGGCCAACGCCGGAGTTGATGACCGCTACGTCCGGCAGGCCGAGCCGGGAGAGCAGCCGGGCGGAGGCACCGACTGCCGGGTGCGAGAGGCCATACACGTAGGCGGGGCATCGGACGGGGCTGAGGAGGGCGGGGAACGCCAGGCTGAGGGCGTGCACGGCCTGGAACCTGCCTCCATAGCGGCGGTCGAACTCGGGTACGCGGTTCTCGATGGAGAAGAACCCGAATCCGGTCTCCGCCGTGATGTCGACCATCTCCTGGTGCGGCACCGTGTCGCTCGTCGCCCCCACGAGGTCGATGAAGTCGCGGGACCCCGTCTTGGACGACGCACTGCGCGATCCGAGCTTCGCAATGTGTGCGCCCCCAGTGGCCGCCACCAGCGCGGCGACGGTACTGAGGTTGATCGTCTTGAAGGTCTTCTTCCCGCTGCCCGTATAGCCGACGAACCGCATGCCCTCTGGCGGCTGATAGAAGTCCCAGCCACTTCGGTCCAGGGCCGTCGCGGCCTGGACAGCGGCCTCAACCTCCTCCAATCTCGGCCCCCGCAGGAGCAGTCCCGTCAGGACGCTCCCCAGCATCACGTCGCGGGTGTGGCCCTCCGGTAAGGCGAGGATGCGCGTGATTCCGTCGTGGACGTCCTGGGGTGGGATGTCGGCCGGTGAGTTGATCTTGTGGGCCAGCAATGGCGTTGTGACCACCATGGCGTGGGCTCCTTCCGTCACGTGTCGGAGGTGAGCAGGACCTTGAAGGGGCGATGGCGCGCTTCGTTGTTCAAGGCCGCCAGTCCCTGCGGCAGTTCGCCGAGGGGGAAGCGGTCTCGGGTCATCAGGGCGGCCCAGTCGCCGCCCTTGGCAATGACGTTGATGGCGTCTCGTAAGTCGTCGTGGCCGTCTGTGCGGCAGTACGAGAAGGAGCCGCGCAGGGTGATCGAGCGGCGGAAGACATCTCGCAGGGGGACCGAGAGAACGACGCGGGGCGCGTAGGCGTTCTGGACGAGGACCGTTCCGCCGTCACGGACAGCCTTCAGTGCCTGCCGAATGGGGGCGTCGCTCTGACCGGACGCGGCGTCCACGACGGCGTCGCACGCCGAAAGCTCGGCAGAGTGAAGAGTGGTGTGCCGGTCGAGGACGTACCGCAGTTGATACGACCGCGAGGGTTCCCTGACCAGCATGTGGACGTCCCACCCCGCGTCTGCCGCGCAGATGGCCGTGCACACCGCAAGGACGCCGCCCCCGATGATGCCGAGCCGCCCCAGAGGCACCCGTAGCCCGCAGCGGACTCCGTGCAGGGCCACTGCCATCGGATCGGCGAGAACTCCGTGCGCGGGATCGTGCAGATGGGGAAGCGGGATGACACTGTCGCGGGGCACCCTCACGGCGCTGGCGAGACCGCCGGGCAGGTCCCAGCCGATACGTCGGAGTCGTGGGCAGAGGTGAACATGGCCACGGTCGCAGTAGTGGCACGTGCGGCACGGGACCAGCGGATCGATTGCGACCCAGCCGCCCGTCTCCGTGTCGACGCCGACGACCTCGTGCCCGGGGTACCACGGTTCCGGCAATCGCCCTTGCCACGGGTGATTGAGCTTTGCGACGTCGCTTCCGCACAATCCGGTGAAGCGCATCTCGACGAGCGTCGTGTCCCCCGCGGGGGGCATGGCGACGGGAGCGGGGAGTCGGCGGAGGATGCCGTTCTCGACTGCCCAGGCGTATGGGCTGCTCATCGCTTCCCCCAACTGTCCAGCAAGGAGGGGAGTGCTTCCACGTCGGGTATCGCGCTGCCGGACCAAGAGGTCTCGCCGAACGCGAGGCCGGTCGGCCCACCCCGGCGTTCCACGCGTACGGCGCGTATCCCGGCCCGCTCGGCGCCGGCCAGCTCGTCACCGCCGCCGTCGCCGCAGTAGAGGACCTGATGTGGGGCGACTCCGAGTTCTCGCAGGACCGCGCGGAAAAGCTGGGGGGCGGGCTTCACCGCACCTTCCCGGCAGCTGAAGACGGCAGCGTCGAAGTATGGCGCGAGATTGCCGCCGCTCCATGCTTCGGCGATGTCCGGGGAGGCATCGCTGAGGACGGCCAGCCTGACACCACGGCGCTGAAGCTGTTCCAGGGCCTGAAGGAGATTTGCATCGGCCTGAAGCCGGACGTGGGCGATCCGGGCCAGGAGCACTTCCAGCTCATCAACGCAGGCTGCAGAGACGTCGCAGCGGGTGACGAGGTAAGCCGCGACCTCGGCGGTGTACGCCAGATGCCCGTCGTGTCTCGCTTGCCAGCTGTCGGAGAGCACCGACTCAGCGACCGTCGGGGATACGCGCAGGAGTGCGGCGAACTGGGCGGCAGCAGCTCTCCGTTCAGCCGCACTCGGGGCTGCAACGAGCGTGCCGAAGAGATCGAGTACCACCGCTATCGGGCGGGAAGCCGGAGCAGCGGAGCTCCGCTGGAGTGAAGTGCCAAGCAGTACGTCGCCCACTGGGTGTGTGGCGATCGCGGGCATACTCGCCGACAAGGGGGTGCACGTCAGCGGATAGCGCATGGTGAGGCTCCATCAGTAGATCGGTGATCTCATTCAGAACCGAACTCGTCAGCGGGCTGGATGCCTACGACTCGACGCACCCCTGTCGGGCGTCTGATAGGCGTGGGAAAACGGCATGGCTGTCACCAGGCCGAGGAGTCCGTGCTGGGCCGCCAAGCCCAGCGGCGCTGTCGGCGGGTTCACAGCCTCAGCCCCGACAGCAGGTCTGCGACCGACGTCGTGACGTCCTTCGCGAACGGGCCGATGTTCTGGGTCCCGGCGAGATAGAGGCCGAAGACGGCACACACCACGGCGTGCCCCGCCTTGAGCCCACCTCCCCGGCACAGGAAGACGATCACGATGCCGAGGATCAGCAGGACAGCAACATCAACAGCCACCGCGGAAGCCCTCCGAATCTCGTACGGATACTGGAGACCGAGGCGGGTAAGCGATGACCGCGTCGGTGTGACCATGACAGCGGTCCGGAGGTGTGCGGAGTATCACGAGCTGTTGCCGAAACTGCTCATCAACAGCTCATGGCCAACTGACCTGACTTTTCAACATCCGCTTTCACATGCGTTCATGAGAGGCTGACCTAGGCTCCGGAACATGACCAGGGATGGGCAGGCGGTAAGCGCAGTGGGGAAGAGTCGCCCGGGATGGCGCCCGGACAGGCTGAGACAGCAACGCGAAGCCCACGGCCTTACGTTGGAAGGCGCAGGCGAGCAACTGCGCGAGGTGGCCCGAGCGGCGGGGCTCGCGGTGCCAGCAGCTAACTTCCAGACCCTGTGGCAGCACGAGCAGGGTGAGGTCTATCCCGGGCCCCACTATCGCCGCGCGTACTGCCTGTTGTACCGCGCGACCGAGCCCGAGCTCGGCTTCCGGAACGCCCTACCCGATGAGGCCAGGAAGCTTAAGTTCACCGCGTCGAGCGAACCTCACAACGGAGCCCACGTGTTGGCGGTAGAGCGGGCTCTGCTCCAACTGGCGCCCGGTACAGAGGACACCGATGGTAAGGGCGTACAGCAGCGCATCCTCGACGCCTGGAAGCGCCGCCACACTGGCGGCGACCCGAACAAGCCGACGCTGATGATGGTCGGAGGCTATGCGGGCAGCGGCAAATCGGAGTTTGCCCGGTTCATCTCCCAGCTCACTGGCTGGCCTGTCCTCGATAAGGACCCAATCACGCGCCCCCTCGTCGAACGTCTCCTCGTCGAAATGGGCAGCGACCCGAATGACCGGCACACCGACCTCTACAGGGAGAAGGTCCGCCCGCTGGAGTACCAGTGCCTCCTGGAGACCGCGTACGCGAACATCGACTGCGCGATCAGCACTGTACTCACCGCGCCGTTCATCGCCGAGGCCACCGATCCTCGGTGGATGCGGCGCCTGATCAACCGCTGCGAAGCACGTGGCGTCACCGTCGCTGTCGTCTGGATCCAGTGCGACCTCGACACTATGCACGAGTACATCAGCTTCCGGTCCGCCGCCCGGGACAGCTGGAAACTCCAGAACTGGGACACGTACGCAGCCGGGATCGATCCCGCGTTGAGGCCTGTTGTGCCGCACTTGGTTGTCGACAACCGCCTTGGCGCCGCGATATCGCTCACGGACCAGGTACGCCAGGTTTTCGGAACGGTGTTCCAGTGAGGCGGGGCATCCTGCTGTACGGGCCGCCGACGGCAGGCAAGGACACCGTCACCGACGTACTCACCGAACTCGGTGCCCGGTACGTGCGGTTCGCCCGGCTCAAGATCGGAGAGGGAAACACCAAGGGCTACCGGATGGGCACACCGGAGAATCTGGCTGACCTTGAAGCACGCGGCGACGTCATCTACCGCAACGAACGGTATGGCAACGTCTATGTCGTCGACCGGCCCGGTCTCGAACAGGCCATGCAGGGCGGCAGGACGCCCATCGTCCACCTCGGTCAGATGGCGGGGGTCGAGCAGGTGACCGCCCTCTTCCCGGCGCACTGGGTGCGCGTTCTGCTGTGGTGCTCCAGGGAGACCACCGCCCTACGCTCGCCACAGCGGGGCGACACCGACACATCAGCTCGGTTGGCCGCGTGGGACGCCACCCAGGCCGATCTTGCGGCTCATCCCCAGGCTCAGTGGGAGCTGCGCGTGGACACGGACACGACGGCACCTCAGGAAGCCGCGAAGAAGATCGATGCCATCGTCCGCACGACATCGCCGCGCTCCTGACAGCCAAGACGTCGGCAACCCGTTGGTGCGATCCTCAACGCGGGTCGTCCAGATCCCGCTCATCGCGTAGGGCTTCGAGTGCTTCCTCGATGTCCAGTCGCTCGTCTCTCTTGCCGTCCCACCGGGCGAGTGTCGCAGCAGCCGCGTGCATCAGGGAGTCCGGCAGGCCGGCGTCGGCTAGCAGAGCCGCCGCGTCCTCGAGTTCCGGGCCCCAACGCCAGGCCCGAGCTGCGGTCTTGGGGATGTAGTCGGTCTCCACCAGGTAGCTACCGGTGCGCTTGGCCGCAATCACCAGCAGCTCGTCCGCGACGCCGTACGATTCAGCGGCTCCGTACGCCACGGCAGCAAGGACGCGGGAGACCTTCTGGTAGCTGGAGTAGGCGAGCTTGAGTGCGGATGCTTGGCCGATGCTGTCACCGAGGACGTGGGTCCGGACATCGGTTCCCGCGAAGAGTTCAATGATCTGGCCGCTCTGCTTGCCGGGGCCAGACAGATAGAGCGTCGGGGTCTTGCCGCCCACCGGAGGCGATCCCACCACCGCGGCATCGACGACCGGCACGGGGACCAGGCGGTCGGCGATGCGCCGCACGCGCGGCGGAGCAACGGCGTTCGCTTCGACATAGATCGTGCCCGCGCCGACCATGTCGAGCTCGGCCACTTGGGCGGCGACCTCCTCCGCAGCGGCCGGTGGGCATAGGGAGAGCAACACATCGGAGCGGGAGACGAGCTCGGGCAGTGCCTCGGGTTCGAGACCCGCGTGCTCAGCCCTGTGGCAGGTAGCGTCGCTGCGTCCGTCAGGACACCACAAAACGGTGTGGCCGCAGGCGCGCAGCTGGGAGCCGAAGGCGGATCCCATGCTGCCGGGGTGCAGCAGTCCGACGGTGTACGTCATGCCGTGGCCCTCGCGTGGTCGGCGCCGTGCAGAAGCAGGTGGTCGATGGCGGCGCGTGCGTGCGGCACCGTGTGGTCGGGCCCAGGGTCGTCCAGCGGCCAAGAATGGCCGTTGGCGATCCACATGGTGCTCAGCCCCGCGGAGCGTCCGCCGCCGATGTCGTTGACAGGGTTGTCGCCGACCATCCAGCCGCCATCGCCCAGCACGGTGTCGCAGCGGGCCGCAGCCAGAGCGAAGTGTCGGCGCTGCGGTTTGCGTGCGTCAGCCTCCTCGGAGACGAAGATGCCGTCCACACGCTCGGTGATACCAGTGGTCCTCAACTTGGCGCGCTGGATGTCCACCGCACCGTTGGTCGCTACACCCACCCGCCAGCCGGCTCCACGCAGCTCGTCCAAGCCATCGAGGATCTCGTCCGGGCACGACACCGAGGCTACGATGTCGGCGCAGTACGTGCGCCACAACTCCTCGGGCGACATGGGCAGCCGGTACCGGGCGCGGATCACTTCGAATGTGGACGGATAGGCCCGCTCGGCCACCATGCCCAGCACGTGCGCCCGCTCCTCGTCAGCCAGACCGTGCCGGGCGGTGAACTCAGCGGACCAGTCGGCCAGCGTTCCCCGTCGGTCCACGAGGGTGTTGTCCAGGTCGAAAAGAACCAGTAGGCGCGCCACATCCCGCACTGTAATGCGCGAGATAGACCCGTCGTACTCCTCCACCTCACCCGTTCGATCGGAAGCCGGGCTCGTCGGGTACACCGTGAAACTGAAACCCGACGTAGGGCAGCGCAAGATGCAGCGTGCAGCTACGGAGTGAGTCGGTTCGGTCCACGGAAGAGGAACGTAGCCTCGCGGATCGACTCTAGGCCGAGCATCACCATCAGCACCCGTCCCAGTCCCATGCCCAAGCCACCGTGCGACGGGCAGCCGTACCGGAACGCGTTCAGGTAGTCCTGCATCGGCTCCAGGCCCATGTCCTTCTCGGCGGCCTGCTTCAGCAGCACTTCATACCGGTGCTCGCGCTGCGCGCCGGTGGTGACCTCCAGCCCTTTCCAGAGCAAGTCGAAGCTCAGTGTCACACTCGGATTGTCGGCGGGCCGCATGTGGTGGAAGGGCCGGATGCTCACCGGGTAGTGCGCGATGAACACGAACTCGTGGCCGGTGGCCTCCGGGATGTGGGCGCTGACGCTCCGCTCGCCCTCCGGGTCCAGATCCTCGATGCGGAGGAATGGAGTCGTGGGGACGGTGATCTCAACGCCGAAGTACTCTCGGATGGCCTCGCCGTGGGAGTCGGTGATCTTCGCGATCGCGTGGGCCAGCATCTGCTCCTCGAACGCCATGATGTCCTCGACGCCCTCGATCCAGGCGAGCTCGACATCGACGCCGGTGAACTCGGTGGCGTGCCGGGAGGTGAACGACGGCTCGGCGCGGAAGACGGGTCCGATCTCGAAGACCTGTCGCACCCGGCTGAGATCGCCATCTGCATCCCTGGCTACTCGTCTCCATCAACGCGTTGCCCAGCACGATACGGATCCCAGAGGCGCCGTCGCAGTCAAGAACCGCGAACTCCCGCATGATCTACGCCTTTTCCGGCGACGGCGCCGAGCCGTCGTGGCCGGCCGAGATGCTTGCGGACTACGGGGGCCAACCGCATAGCAGAGCCGGACAAGCGGCAGCGGAGGAAGATGCCACCTTCAGCACCCTTTCGTGTAACCCCTTGGCTGGCGCTGACCTGCCGAAGACAGCCCGCAGGCCAAAGATCACCGAAGCCATCGCGTCAGTAACGGTTCGTACAGCGTGGATCTTGAGGAGTGAGCGCGATTGGCCCAGCAGCAGCACGATGTGCTGGAACTGGGCCAATCGGAGGAAAGATCAAGCCGCGATCAGATGCTGGCTCACCCAGCGACGTATGCGACGGCGTCGTGGCTATGGATGCTTTCTAGGTTGCGGACCCTCACCGAGTGACGAAGACCCCGCTGGCGGCAGACGTGGCTGACCTCGCGTGCCATATCTTCCACAAACACAGGGTGGTCGTACGCCTGCATCGTCAACACGCGTTCATCCGGACGCTTTACCAAGGGCACGACAGGAGCGGACGCACACCGCTCGAGCAGCCGTACAGCCTCCTGCACCCCAAACGGATAGGGCGTGTCTCCATGTCCTGTCACGGACAGGGTGACACGGCTGCGCTGGTTGTGGGCACCGTAGTCAGAGATCGCTTTCGAGCATGGGCACAGGCTCGTGACCTCGGTGGTAACCGACGTGATCACCGTCGTGTCGCCGTCGTCCCAGCGGCCGTCGAAACGGACATCGTGAACCTGGCACGACTCGGCGCCGCTCGCAGGCGCGATCACGGTCGTACTCAATGGGACGGCAACCGACACCGCGAGCGCCGGCGCATCAAGAAGATCCGCACCGACTTTCAGGACGTACGGCAGCTTCCGCGGATCGAACCGGCGCAGATGTTCGTGGGCGAGAGCCACCATTCGGCTCATGTGAGTGCCACGGCGGTCATGCTGGAGCCGCACGGTCACTTCGATCTCGGCGATGCCCTCCTGGCGGAGGTGACCGTCCTCGAAGTACAGCGGGTACCGCAGGCCGCTGATGCCGACATCATCGATCTCGATGCCGCGAGGGTCCGTCTCGTTCTGAATATCGTGCATCGCTCACTCGCCCCGATAGGTGCAGCCAGACGTGCACGTCTCGCGAACGGTGAGGGCCGAGAGTGCGGGCAGGGTCGGCTGCAGCCGCTCCCAGATCCAGCGGGCGAGGACCTCGCTCGTCGGGTTCTCCAGGCCCTCGATGTCGTTGAGGTAGTAGTGGTCGAGCCGTGCTTCGAGAGGCTTGAAGGCCTTCTTGAGGTCGCCGAAGTCCATGACCCAGCCGGTCTCAGGGTCGACCGGAGCCTCGACGTGGACGATGACCTTGTAGGAGTGACCGTGCAGGCGCGAGCACTTGTGGCCCTCGGGCACGTTGGGCAGGCGATGTGCAGCTTCGAAGGTGAACTCGCGAAAGATTTCCATTACTGAATTCCCAGATACTTGTGCGTCTGGAGAGAGAGGGTCCAGCGCGGGTTCTTCTTGCAGTACTCAACGGTCGCCCTGGTGTTGGCCTGGGCGTCCGGGCCGTCCATGGGCTGGAGCCTGAAGTGCCGGAAATCCAGGTGCTCGAACTGGCGAGGGTCTCCGCCCAACTGGGGGTACACCAACTTCAGTTCGTCTCCGCGGGTGACGACCAACTCGGAGCCGATCTTGGGGCTGACGCAGATCCAGTCGATGCCCTTGGGCGGTACGCGGGTGCCGTTCGTCTCGACTGCCACCTCGAAGCCGTGGGCATGCAGCGCATCGATCGCTGCTTCGTCGAGTTGCAGGAGCGGCTCGCCGCCCGTGCACACCACGAAGCGGTGCTCTCGGGAGGACGACGGCCACGCATTTTCGACTGCTTGAGCGAGGTCGTCCGGGCTCCGAAACTTGCCGCCACCTTCTCCGTCAGTTCCGACGAAATCTGTGTCGCAAAACTGGCAGATCGCACGGTGACGATCCTTCTCCAGGCCCGTCCACAGGTTGCACCGGGAGAAGCGGCAGAAGACGGCCGGACGGCCTGCGTGGCTCCCTTCGCCTTGCAGGGTGTAGAAGATCTCCTTGACCAGGTAGGTCATTCTCACGCGCCCTGGTACTGCACAGGGTCGGTGACGCCAGCCTCGGCGAAGCCCTTGAGACGGAGCAGACAGGTCTCGCAGTGCCCGCAGGCCCGTCCCTGCTCGTCCGGGTCGTAGCACGAGGACGTCAGGGAGTAGTCCACGCCAAGGCGCAGGCCTTCACGGACGATGTCGGCCTTCGACATAGAGATGAGCGGGGAGTGCAGCTTGAGCTTCTGCGTGCCCTCAACTCCGGCGCGGGTGGCCAGGTTGGCCATCTGCTCGTACGCCTCCATGTACTCGGGCCGGCAGTCCGGGTAGCCGCTGTAGTCGACCGCCGTCACGCCCGTGAAGACGTCACTCGCTCCGACCGTCTCCGCGAAGGCCAGCGCGAAGGACAGGAAGATCGTGTTGCGTGCCGGAACGTAGGTGATCGGCACGCTGCTGTCGATGCCCTTGTCGTCAGCAGCATCCAGGGACTCGTGCTTCGGAACCTCGATGTCCGACGTGAGGGCCGAGCCACCGAAAACTCGCAGGTCGATGTCCGCGATCACGTGACGCGCAACCCCCTGCGCCGCGGCCACGCGCTTTGCGGACTCAAGCTCCACACTGTGCCGCTGGCCGTAGCGGAAGCTCAGCGCGTACGGCGTGTAGCCCTGGTCCTTGGCGATCGCCAGAACAGTCGTCGAGTCCAGCCCGCCACTCAGAAGAACGATCGCGGGACGCTCCGCCATGCCTGCTCCCTAGTTAGATCTCACGTGTACGGCTGAACACTAGCGTGAAAACTGCCAGGTAGAGTAACGGCAACAAACTTCTAGTTATACTCGTCGGGGAGTAGGGGCTGCGTGAAGCAACTAACGCTGGTCGTCACATGCACGGACCGCAAGGCTGCTGTGCCAGAGACCGAACTGCAGGCGAGGCAGCTTCCCGCAGGACCCGTGAAGGAGCGTGCCGCGCTCTGGAGCGAGCGCATCAACAGTGCCGCTCACACGCACTCGCTCGCCGAGCTCTACCGCGGCGACCATTGGACCCAGGCGCGCCGTCTCAGCGAAGCAGCTGCTCAGGCCGGATTCAAGGCCGACCTCTGGGTGGCCTCCGCCGGCCTCGGCCTTCAGCCCGTTTCTGCCTCCGCCCCCTCTTATGCGGCAACCTTCAGCACCCGACATGCCGACTCAGTAGCCACCACCGCAGAAGACGGCGCCCTGTGGTGGAGCCAACTCCAGGAGGGAACCGGTCGAGCAACGCTGCAGGAGCTCGGCAAGGCCAGCCCTGTCCTCTTGGTTCTTTCCGAAACCTACGCAAAGGCCATGGAAGCGGAACTCCGTGCCTTGGCGAACGTCGCCAGCGAGGCCCTTCTCTTCGGCGGAGTGGAAGTTGCCGGCATCCCAAGGGTCCCCGCCGACGCAGGGTTGAGGCGCACCTTGGGCGGAACGCTGACGAGCCTGAATGTGCGCATGGCCACGACGTGGTTCCAGCACTGCCAGGACGGTCAACTCACCTCAACGGCAACCATCGACTCCTGGAACAAATGGGCCACCAGTGAGTCGAGGCCCGAGCAGCACAACCGCCGACCGATGACCGATGAGCAGGTGATCGCCTTCATCCGAACGGAGACCTCGACCCATCCCGGCATCTCGCGGACGCGGCTTCTTCGCCTGCTTCGAGACGGCGGTCAGGCCTGTGAACAGAGCCGCTTTGCCAACCTGTACATCAAGACGATGGGGTGAGCCGTGACAGAGAACATTATCCGGCGCAGAGCCCTGCGCATCGAGCAGAACCCCAGCATCCCCCTCTACCTCTTCGCCCTCGAAGCCGGAGAGGTTGATCGCGTGGCTGACGTCGCCCGAATCTCCCGTGACGAGGCCGGGAAGCTGCTCGGCTACCAACGTCCTGAGAAGAAACACCACGTCAAGCAGATTCTTGATTACCTGGACGGCGAAGACGTCCTCTTCCCGAACGGTCTCATCCTCGCCCTTCCCTCCTCGGTCCGCTTCAAGGGCAGCCGAGGGCCCAACACCACCGATGGCTTGGCGACCATCGGAACCATCGAAATTCCGCTACCGGATTCCGATGACGCACCCCGCCCTGCCCTGATCGTGGACGGGCAACAACGAAGCCTCGCCCTCGCACGCACGAAGCGGTCGAAGCTTCCTATCACCGTTGCAGGATTCGTCGCTGAGGACCTCGAAGTGCAACGCGACCAGTTCCTTCGAGTCAACACCGTGTCGCCGCTTCCCAGTAATCTGGTGTCAGAACTTCTGCCGGAGGTCAACACCAAGCTCCCCACCAGGCTGTCGGCTCGGAAACTTCCCTCCGCGCTTGTCAATGCTCTAAACCAGGACAGCGACTCACCGTTCAAGGGGCTGATCAAACAGGCCTCGACGACTGGGGACAGAAAATCTGAGGCCGTCGTCAAAGACAACAGCCTCATCTCCGCGATCGAGGAGTCGCTCTCTCCCTCCGGAGTCCTCTTTCCGTACAAAAACCTCTCTAACGGAACCACTGACACCGCGGCGATGAGAGACATCCTCGTCGTCTACTGGACGGCTGTCAGGGACACTTTCCCGGAGGCGTGGGGCCTCTCGCCGGCAAAGAGTCGACTCATGCACGGTGTGGGAATTCGATCAATGGGGCGCCTCATGGACCGGATAATGGACCGTGTGCTGTTGAGTGCAGAAGTCGGGTCGAAAGACGCCTACGACATGGCCATGGCGGAACTGGAACTGGTTAAGCCTCACTGCCACTGGACCAAGGGGCGCTGGCCAGAACTCAACATTCCTTGGAACGATTTGCAAAACACGCCCCGTCATATCAGTACTCTGTCAAACGTCTTGATCCGGATCTACCTTCAGTCGAGGATGAGCGCGTCGTGAAGTTCTATTTCCCAGACAGTCAGGACCAAATCAGCCCCGGATACGATTTCATCAACGACGAATACCCGTATCATCGAGTCCGACAGAGGGACGATCTGTACGCCCACCAAGCGGTGAGCCCGGCGCCGTACGACGGGATACTGGTCAGCAAGGCCATCGTAGATGGAACGGTAAACGGCGCCGGAAAATACGCCGGAAAATACAGTACTGGACAGCGGGACCGGCTCTACCGAGACGGAGTGAGTCACTTCTTTGGGCTGCCCGACACGATGAGAAGCCTCGGCGACTGCGGGGCATTCAACTACATTGATCAGGAGTACCCGCCGTACAGTATTGATGAAGTCCTCGACTTCTACTATAAATGCGGATTCGACTCGGGAATCAGCATTGACCATGTGATCTTTGGTTACAAGCCCGACCTTCCTGAGGAGGACGCCGATCCGGCATGGGTGAAGCGTCGCGAGATTTCACTTGATTTGGCGGAAAAGTTCATCAAGGCTGTCAAGAGCCGCAACAGGATGATGCCGGAGGGGAAGAAGGGGCTTGAGCCAGTGGGCGCGGCTCAGGGGTGGAGTCCGGACAGTTACGCGGACAGTGTCTCCAGGCTTCAGAAGATGGGATACAAGAGGATCGCGCTGGGCGGCATGGTCCCACTGAAGACACCGGAAATCATTGCATGCCTCGAGCGAATCTCTGACGTTCGCAAGGATGGCGTTGAATTTCATCTCCTAGGAATCACTCGCGTTGACAGCATGGAACGGTTCGTCGACTTCCATGTCACGAGCTTCGACAGCACATCGGCGTTCCGTCAAGCCTTCATGGACGAGCGGAACAACTATCACACAGCCGACCGCGCATACATGGCGATCAGGGTTCCCCAGGTCGATGGAAATCTCGCCCTCAAGCGGCTGATTCTGGCGGGGGTGGTTTCGCAATCCGAGGCCATGAAGGCTGAACGAGAATGCCTCAAGTTGCTTCGCCGGTACGACGCTGACGACGGCGTCGAAGTTCAGGAAGTCATGGATGCGCTGCGCGCGTACCAGTCCCTTCTCGGCGACGAGAAGAAGCTGAAGAAGGTCGAGAAGTACGAGGCCACGCTCACGGACCGTCCCTGGCGGCACTGCCCATGCGATCTGTGCAGGCAGCACAAGATCGAGATGGTTATTTTCCGTGGAACGGAGCGAAACAAGCGCCGCGGATTCCATAACATGACGGTACTCGAAGCCAAGATGCGCAAGCTGCCGCTCACATAATCACCCAGACCGCGCATAGTACTCAAAGTAACTCAAACAGGAGATGATGTGGCCGACCGCTACGTGTTGAAGGTTCCCGCGCTCAAGGTGCTCCAAGGCAGCAAGGAGATCTACTGCTTTGCTGTCGACGGCAAGAAACTGCACGACTTCGCCTCCGTCTCGCGTATCCGCCGTGACGGCCAGAAGCAGTTGCAGGGATACCAGCGGCCCGAGGTCCTCAGCCACATCCGCTCGATCCGCCGCTACCTCGAGTCAGAGGGAGCGATGCTTCCCAACGCTGTGGTGCTGGCCTTCGACGAGCGGGTGACGTTCGAACCGGCCGTCCGCAGCAGCGACGTGAAATACTCCATCCCCGGCGAGCTGATCATCCCAGTCGATGAGTCACTTGCTGACGACCAGAAGCCGGCCTGGCTGGTGGACGGGCAGCAGCGCAGTGCCGCCATCAGGGACGCCGACCTCGCAGAGTTCCCAGTCGCAGCCGTCGGCTTCATCGCGTCACAGGAGGAGCAGCGGTCGCAGTTCATCCTGGTCAACTCGACGAAGCCGCTCCCCAAGGGGCTTGTGTACGAACTACTGCCCGAGACCACCGGCCAGTTGCCGCGTTCGTACGCGCGACGCCAACTCGCCGCCCGGCTCATGGTCCTCCTGAACATGAGCGACGGACCCTTTGGCGGCAGGATCAGCAGTCCTACGTCGCCGAATGGCAACATCAAGGACAACAGCGTCCTGAAGATGCTGGAGTACAGCATCTACGAAGGTGCCTTGTACCAGTACCGCAACGCCACCGACGGTACGGGCGACGAAGAGCGGATGCTGGCTCACCTGACGGCCTTCTGGACGCCAGTGGCAGACATCTTCGAGGACGCGTGGGGGAAGCCTCCTAAGGAGTCGAGGCTGACCCACGGTGTCGGCATCCAGGCCATGGGCTTCGTCATGGACCGGCTGACTTCGGGCACCCCGGTTGAAAAGGTCAAATGGGACAAGGTTCGGCGCACTCTCCGAGCCCTGGAGGACCACGTGGCCTGGACCTCCGGCACCTGGAAGTTCTCGGATGGCCAGGAGTACGGCTGGAACAGCCTCCAGAACACCATGAGCCATGTACGTCTGCTCAGCAGCCACCTTCAGGCTCTGGTCACGAAGTAGTGCCCGACGGCACTCCCCGATGGCGGCCGCCCCACCTCTGTGGGGCGGCCGCCCCGGTCACGACGCTGCAGCAGCAGCGCGAAGAGCGTCGACGGCAGCACGAAGAAGAGAAGCCGACCCACTGCCATTCGCGTATCCGATGTGCTCGGTCTCCGCGTTCTGATCGATGAAGCCGGTTGCAGCGTGCTTCGCACAGCGCGTCGCCAGTACGATCACATCCGCTGAACGGGCCTTCTGTCGGAGTTGCGGCGAACCGACGTGATCCGCGGCCGTCACGACCTTCACCGCCGGCGCGAGCTGCTTGACCTCTTCCTGGCAGCGGGCGAGGACGGATTCATCCAGCGAGTACAGCAGGAGCGTCAGCGGCGGGATGGCAGTCGCCAGCTCGTCATCGGCTTCATCACCGACAGGCGCCTCCCACGCAAACTCGATGCCGAGTTCTTGTGAGAGGCGCTTGGCGAACGCCAAGTCAGCTGCGTCGAGCCGTTGCTGATGCAGCCACAGTGGCTCCAGCAGCGCATACGCCAGGTTGCTGCGAGCATCCTCGCTGGGACATGCCGCAAGGAAGAGCCGGTCGACGAAGTCGAGGGCGATTGCTGCCCGTTCGGCAGCCACCCACCTGCTCCGCTCCGACCCAATCTCCTCCAGCAGGTCCCTGTACTCGGCCTCAGTGGGAGCCGCTCGTAGAGAAATCTCCATCAGGGCTTGGAGGACCACGAGATCCCCTGGGCCGAACCGGTCGAAGGTCAGCGCATTGCGAATGAAGGCGTGGGCCGTATGCCCTGCGGGTGCTTCATACCCAATGGCATCGATGAAGGCGCCTACCGAGCTCCACACACGGTCTGCCTCATGGTCCTGCAAGCCGTCCAGGAACTCAGCGAGCGCCGCATCTTCGGTTGCCGGACTGGGCCAGTCCACCCATCTGCGATCCTCCAGGACGGACTGGCCCTCAGGACCTCCCTCTGCGATCGCCTTCAAGAGATCGCCCCAGGACTCGACCGGTACGTGAGGCTTCAGCGCAAGCGCGACTGTTGACTCGACCAAAGTTGGCTGCTGTTCGGGGAGCAGGTCTGCTGACGCCTCCGTCGTCTTCTCCTGCTCCAGCAGTTCCACGACGTGCTGCCACACGGACGACGGGATTTCGCTGTCATGGCCGCTGTGCTGGACGGCGGCTACAAGGCGTTGCAAGACCGCCATGTCCTCACGGACTCTGGCGGCAAGCAACAGCACCGTCATGGCCTGGGGCCCGAAACTACTGAAGTCGCCGGAAAGTAGATCCGGGATCACCCTGCCAGCTTCGATCAGGCTGCTCTTCGCACCATCTAGATCGTTCTCCGTAAGCGACTTCTCCAACGCCACCGAATAGATGGCATTAAGAATTGCTTCCCGGACTGGAGCAGGAGGGTTCTGGCGAACTATGTCAAGCAGTCCGGGGAATGCAAGTACATCTGGACTGCGCCCCAACCGGTCCAGCCTCTTGATATGCAAGTTGGCCAGATTGGTCGCAGTAATGCCACCGGTTGCGGCCAACTGTTCCAGCACATCAAGAGATGCCGACTCGCCACCTGCTGACAGCGAGGCGTCGAACTCGGCCAAGAGCCGTCCCATGGGCTTGGCGAGTCGCCACAACCTGGGCGGCCGGTTGGCGACTGTCCGCTGCATGAGTTCGAGTGCCTCAGCCAGGCTGGTGCGGTGCTGAGGGGTCTTGCCGGTGGTGAGACGGAAGGTTACCCCGGGCCCGAAGTGGTCCAGGATGGCCTTCTCGATGGGATCGCCGGGGTCGAGTTCAGCGGGACGCAGGCCCCACAACGGGTTGTAGGCGATGTACGTCGGGCCGGCGAAAGCACGGATCAACTCAGCCGTCTTCGCCGCGTCCACTGTGTCTCTTGCGATGACGTACATCACGAACCGACGATCCCCGCTGGGGTACGTGCGGGGCAGCACGATGGGAGCATCGTCGCCGCGCCGAAACGCCTGCACGAAGGGTAGGGTCCGGTGGCCGTGCCGGTAGTCCGGGTCGAGGTCCGGCCAGACCCCGTTTCCTGTCCCAAAGAACGTCTGCAAGAAGTGCTCGGACTGCTCACGTGTACGCTGCTGGATCTGATTCACGCGCCGGCACCCCACCTCTGCCTCAGGTCCAGGCGGGCCTGGCTCGCCTCTGGACCGCCGACTTTGTACGTGACCGATTCATCGTTCACCGCCATGCCGCGCACGGTGTAGTTCATCGATCCGGTCAGAATCCATTCGTCACCGCAGAGTGTCTTCTCATGCACATCCGGGTTCAGCACGATGCGGATGAAGTCGCGCTCCGTTGACGACTCCAACCGCCGTAGGAAGAGTGCATTGTGGGGGTTTGGTCGCGTCACCACGTGGACGCGCGTCTCTCTGCTTGCGATCTGGATCAGGGCCTCGGACAACCGCCAGTCCAACGGAGGCACATCGCCGAAGAACGAGTCGTATGCGCCTTGGCTGTTGTCCAGAACCCGGATATCAGTGATCCACGGCGAAACCAGCCAGATCTCGTTGCTTGGGTTCACCACTTCGGCGATCAAAGCGGACGACAGCATCGCATCGACCCGAAGACCCGTACCCGCTCCGATGCGGACCGTCCGTTCCAGGACGCTCACTGCGCTGCCTCCCGAAGTTCCACTCGAACTTGAAGTTGATCGCCTTGGCGGGCGAAGCCGCGGACCTCGCCGTACACCCGCAGGACGTCCCGGTCTACCGGCAGGGCGGGCACGCGTACGAGAGCCTGTGCCATCGCTGAGCCTTCGCGCGCGGGACACACGAGATGTACCGCAGCGCCTTCTGACATCGCTTTCTGATACGTCAGGGCCCAGTCGGTCTCGGTTACGTCGATCTGCGCGATGCGCTCGTCGTGCGCGACCTGCACGAGCAGCCGGTCAAGCACCGGCGGCCCTACGTAGGGCTGGTAGTGCTGGAGATCTTGGGTTCGGGCCTGGCGTCCGCGAGGCCACAGCAGGCTGAACGCCTGGTCCGCGGTTACCTGCGAACTGGGCAACGCGAGGCGGCCCTTCCCGGCTGCGTACGCCACAACGCGGGCGTCGACCTCGACCCCGAGCCGGCGTTCCAACTCGTTCCAGGCGTCGACGAGGCCTAGCGCCACCGCGTCCGTATCGGGGCTTGAACCCGGACGCAGGAGTCGAGTCGACATGGCCGACACCGCCGTGCGCCTGGGCGGACCGTCCAGACGCTCCCAAGCTGACCGAAGCCTTCGGAGCGCCTCGGCCGCTGCCGTCGAATCATCAGCACCGCGAAGAGCCCTTATCGCGTCGGCGGCCTCGCCGCCGGGTTCCTGAATGAGGTGCTGTAGGAGACGAGTCAGCGTCGCGTCGACGTACTCGTAATCGCTGGGGGCCAACGCGCTGGCAACGAGCCCCCAGAAGCGGCGCGGGTCTTCGGTGTAGTAGTGCACGAGGTGCTCGACGACGCCCAGGCCCCCGATGGACGTCTCACTCAGCCACACAGTAGCCGGGTCGTCCGGGCCGTCTCCGGGGAGCACGTCGACGATCAGGTCGCCTTCCTGAGCGTCTGGGCAGGCGCGCTGCGCCGCGCTAGCTATTGCAGCGGCGAGGGTGTCTCGGTACGCCCGCTGAGCCAATCCTTCGGTCAGCACAGCCACGTCGGGCGCCACCAGGAGTTCCGCGGCCCTGTCGAGGGCCGCGATCACACGGGTCTCGTGGGACAACTCCAGGAGGGCAGCGACGAGACGATCACCGTCCACGGGCTGTTCGGAGTCGCTGTTGTCCCGGTAGAGGACCTTGAAGATCTCAGCGAGATTATGGCTCCATGAGCCATTGGCGAGCGAAGCCCGCACCTGCTCGCCGGTACGCATACCGTCGAGACCGGCCAAGGCGAACGCGGTCAGATAGACCTGGGCCAGCCACTCTCGCTGGAACGTGTTCGTGATTTCGGCGAGTGTTGGATCTTCGGAGACTGCCTGCGAAAACGCCAGCGATCGCCATTGAGGAGAGGCGAGATACGCACGGATCGCAGGATCCGCGAGGTCCAGCGGCCGCAGCCTGACGTGGAGCGCATCGACCTCAAGCCGGAACCCGAGAGCCGCTGGCTGGCCGTTCACTTCATAGCGCACGGTTCGCTTCTCACTCCCGCCGCGCTTACGAACGACCTCGCAGTCTGCACCCATCGTCATACGTCGAACCTCGATGGGGTTGCCGCCGGCATGCGTCGCAAAATTCACTCCCACGACGCGCTGAGACCACAGAGATGGGTAGGGAACAGCTGCCGGGCTCAGCGGCACGTCCTGGGAGGCAACGATCTGCGTGCCCCATCGAGGAATGCCCTGAGATCGGGTGTCGATCTCCTGCGGAGGCTGATCGAGGATGAGCTGATGCGGACGGAAGACCTCAACAGAGGCGTCTTGTCCGTGAGGGTGCCACGTCCCCTCGGGATCGTGACCGCGGACGATTTCCGTGAGCGGCAGGGTGTCCGTCCCGTCGGGAGGCAGCGGAAGCCACGTCCGATGCTCATCGCGACGGTATCCATAGCGGCGGCTGACCCGCCCCGGAACCGCCTCGCGCAGAGCCCGGGCGATGGGCAACTGCTCGACGCTGTCCCCCTCGGAGAACGGAAGCAGTAGGTCCACCTCTGGCAGATTCAGAGGCGCGAACAACGACTGGGTGACGAACTCTGGCAGCAGAGCACCTTCCCTTGCGCCAGAGTCTTCACGCAGAGGGTGCCACCGGCTCCGCAAACGACGCAGGGCTGTCGGTACGACGGCTAGGAGCAGCGAGCGGGGCTGCTCCCACAGCAGTGCCTGAGCTTCATCTGCGCTGATCTGGAGAGCTTTCACCAAATGGTTGGCGAGGTCATCCTGGAGTCCGGAATCGTCGAGGAGCGCCTGGAGCAGGTCTGCGAGCAGGTCTTCGGATGCCGGATCCCGCTTCTGCGTGGCATTGCTGTACGGGGCCTCCAGCAGCTTGCGAGGGTCGGCCCACGGGTTCCGGCGGCGGAGTTTACGGGCCGTCCAGTCAAGAAGAGCCTGCGCACCTTGGATCTTCAGGACGAACCGGTTGCCCACGGGCAGTGTTCGGGCCGGCACCTCTGGGGCGAATAGGGTTTCGTAAGCCTGGTAGGCAAGGCGGTCACGACCGTAGTCAGACAGCGTGACCACAGTGATGGGACGAGTCCCGCGCTGACGTCCGGCCCGACCACGGCGCTGGATGAACGCGGCGGCATCCCGAGGTGCCTTGTGCTGCAAGACCAGACCGACACGTGGGTCGTTGAAGCCGACCTCCAGCGAGGCAGTGGCCACTGTGAGGTCCGCGTCGTGGTCGACGCCCGCGTCCTGCGATGACGTACGGCCGATGCGCAAGTGATGGAGGCGAAGGCTGGGATCGAGGTCGTGGCCGATCTTTTCGACGAGATCCCAGGACTGCCCTTCGCGGTACCGGGCACCGTGCTCGTCTCGATCCGGGGAGCGAAGCCCTGCGAGCACGGGGTCCCAACCGTTACGGCGGCCGGTCCGGGTCTGGCCGCCTTCGGCATCACGGAGGTCGTCGTAGAAGCGGTTGGTGACGTCGAGGTCATCGGTGAACAGGAAGCCCTTGGAGCCGTATAGGAAGCGGTCGCTTTCGAGGTCCAGCACCCGCCCGTAGAGCATCGCTGTCTGGATCGATGCCGACAGCAGGCTCGCCCCGGCGACCGGGTCCCCGCGGAGGGCGATGGCGTATTCGCGGCCTTCGGCCTCCAACTCAGCTTCGGCCGGCTCGATCGACTCGATGTCGCCCGGACGCAGCCCCGTGAGCTGCGCGAAAAAGTGCTTGGCGTCTCGCAGCGTGGCGCTCAGCCCGACGAACGCGACAGGCCGATCGACCGCATCCCGCCAGCGGCGGAGGAGGAGAGCGACCTGCGCACCATGCACACCGGTATAGGTGTGAACCTCGTCGAGCAAGACAAGAGCGGGACCGGGGTTGCCGCCGCACCAGCCAAGCAGCCGCTCAAGGTTGCTGTTACCGCTGGCCTGGTTGAGCGTTTCCGTGGTCGTGAAGAGGAGGTCAGGCTCCTTGTCCTTCAGCGAGTCTCGCGTCAGTGCCAGGCAACCATCCTTGATCGTGTAGCCGCACTTCGTACAGGTGAGCCGTTCGCGACGCTGGAGCCGGTCACTGTCTGACCACACCAGGTCACCCGTCCCGCAATCGAGGTTGGGGCAGGGCAGGTACGGACAGATGGCCCCGTCTGCGGTTCGCGCCCAGGCGCCACGAGCCTGGCTCCCGGGCTGCAACTTGGGATCGTTGATGTTCCATGGCGTGCTGCCGTAGAGTGCGCCGATTCGCAGGGGACGGCGTCCTTGGGCACGCAGGGCGGGCTCTACGCCTTCAGCCGCGCGAACCGCTTCTCGCAGTTGATCGCGAAGCAGTTCCAGTCGTGGGTAGAGCGCGAGGGTATGCACGCGCGGTTTTGTGCCTGGGCGCGCGTGCTCTGCCATGGCGGCGAACGCCGGCAGATAAAAGGCGAGCGTCTTGCCGCTACCTGTGCCGGCGCCGACGATGATTCCCGCTGAGCGTCGACCGCCAAGCGCCGCAAATACAGCACGGGTCGCTTTCAACTGGAAGCGTGCCAGCTTGTAGCTCCCGACGTGGGCCGCTGCGACAGAGTGCTGGAGGTCGCGCCAGTGATCAAGATGGGCCAGTTCGGCCAGGGCGACATCCGCGGGGATGTCACGGCGGGGGTAGCGGCGTGGGGCTACGTGGAGCCGGTAGTCGGCAACCAGTCGCTTCTGCTGCCGCCACCAGCCTCGTTCCGGCGGCGAGGACCAACCGCCGCGTACAAAGAGTTGCCGAAGCCCAGCTGTCAGCCTCAAGGTCTCCGCCATGCGGGTGCGGTACCGCGGTGGAGAGACGACGGGGACTGGTACCTCCAGGAGCAGGGCTCGCTCGAGGCACTCCTCAAGAACCTCGTCGGGTGAGGCGCCGGATGGTGCGTCTTGCCGTGTGAGAAGTACTTCGTCGATGGTCTCCAGAACCTCGGCCTCGGAAAGCGAGCCTTCCGTCACGCCCCATGAGAGAAGCGGGAGTTCGCGATCTTCGAGCCGGTTGAGGAGCGCATTGGCGAACCCTTGATCGAAAAGCTGTGTCACGCGCCCTTCCTTGTCAGTGTGACCTGGCCGTCCATGGCGAATTCGCGCAGGAGGGCGATTTCCTGATCCGTGATGTCGAGGAGTGTCGGCGCGGGCCGACTGTCGAGGCGTTCGAGGAGCGCGAGCAACTCGGTCGGAGGCTCCTTTGCATCGCGCAGCGACTCGGCAAGAGACTCACACTTGGTCACGAACAACGTGATGTCGCCCGTGGTCACCGTTTTGGCTGATGCCGCCCGCTCTAGGTCAACGCGACGTGACCGAGCCGATGCTTGCTCTTGCGGAGGCAGCATCGGAATCCTGGCCAGGGGAAGAGTGGCGAGACGTCGACCAGACCACTCGGCCCACGCCGCTAGATTCTCTTCACGGATGGCCATGGCTGCTTCCTGCACCTTGCGCTTGGCCGTATTGAAGGCTTGGTCGCCGGGCCATCCGTTCTCAGCCCGCCGAGTGAACGGTTCCAGTCCGTCGCTGGCTGCCGACAGGCTCGCTACGACTGCTGCGCCCTGGTCCTTCAAGGCAAGCGCCACAGTGACTTCCCTGCGAAGCTCTGCCAGGCGTGCCGTCAATTCGCTGATCCGTGACGCAACTCGGGCTGCTTCCTTCTCGCCAGCCTCGCCCTCAGACAACTGCCTTGCACGGTCCTGTAGTTGCAGCGCCATCTCGTAGACGGGTCTTTGTGTCATTCGTTCTCCCCCTCGTGCGCGACGGGAGCCTCAGTCGTCCTCAAAGAGGCAGAGGCGAGTTGCGCTACCTCACTCCATTCACCGAGCACCGTTTGCATGGCGAGAGAGACGCTGTCGATGGCAGTGGTACCCGCTCGCGCTTCAGCCCTTCTCAGTGCAGCTTCCAGCCACGATTCGCTTTCGGAGAGCAGGAGAAGGATGTCTTGAATGCTTGTGCCGCGATCCTGCGCTGCCGCAGCAAAGCGAGCGGCCTGGCGGACACGGTCGGTTCGACTTTCATCTGATGCCCGGGCTAGGTCGTCTTCCAGTTCGGAGACCTTGCTCCATTCGGCCTGCCTGCCTCGCTCAAGAAATTCCTCGAAACGGAGTGTCTGATCAACTCCGAGGGGCATCAGCCCATTGACCTCCTTGGCCGCAGCTAGAGCTCCTTCAATTGCGGAGAGGGTGTGTGCGCTGTTGGTTCCACGAGGGTGACGGCTCCGGATCTCGCCCAGCTGCCCTTCGAGTTCGCCGAGTTGGGCGTCCACCAGCGTCGGAAGCGAGGCGAAGCCAGTTACTGCCTTCTGGACCCAAGACGGAACCTGCGTCCGGTCGACCGTCCATTCCCACTGAGACGCCGCTTGCCTCAGCAGGGGAAGCACTCGGGCCGCGTCAATCATCCTCACCGCTCCGGTTACACCCTGGGCGACGCCCACGGCTTCCTTGAGTCGATCGACGAGAACAGGACGCGCATCGAGGTGACGCTTCAAGGCGTCGTTCCACTGCTTTGTGCGCAGCGCGACGTCCGTCCGCCCCCATCCCTGGCCTTCGTCCAGGACCGCAGTCAGTAGAGCAGCGGTCCCCATCCCGGGGTACGCCTGACCAGCGAGCATCGCTCCCAGCAGGGAAGCACGTAGACCGAGTACCAACTGCTCGTCGGTGATCTCTAGGTGGCGCTGAACACGGGAAGTAAGGGCTGGTCCGTGCTGATCCGCGTATGTTGCGAGACGCCGAATGTCCTGGCTTCTGACCTGACCCTTTCCTGTCTCTGCACACAACAGGCTCTCAAAGAAGTAACTGTCCTTCGCTGTACGCCCAAAGCGGATAGGTGCGTCAGCAGCGCCAGCCAGGCGTTCATCCGCTCCAGTTACTGAGACCACGGTCGCATTATTAGGCCAGGCCTTATCTGTCACCTTCTTTGGCTGCTCATGCATGAGCGGCGATTCCCAGCGGTATCGCTGGAGCACGGCCGTTGCAATTATGGAGCGGACATTAAGAGCCGTCGTATTGTCGAGAACCTCTTCCTTTGTCAGCCAGACCTTGACGGTTTCCAGTTTCCGCTTCAGGGACCGGGGAATATTATCTGCGCCGGCAGTGGGCCCAGGCTCATTGTCCGGTTGATCAGTCTTTCGCTCTCCCGTGGAGATTATTGATGTTGCTGCCGGAATCCTTCGACTTTTCCCGTCCAGCGGAGGCAAGGAGAACGCTTCCAGGATTGTTTCATCGATCTCATTGGCGTCCGCAGGGGCGTCTCCCCAAAATAGCAGGAGAGTCTTTCGGCGTTCAGGATCGACGCGGTCATGGTCGTCGATGAAGGCATGCGCATCTCGTCCCAATTCCTTGTCGATTTTGGCTCTCGGGAACCGGCGTCGAAATTCAGAGTCGGGGAATTCTCCTCGGCGGATTTGGTCGGCGTGATTGATCAGAAGGGGGCGTACGACACTGCCAAGGACGGTCCGGGGGACGAACGACCAGGGTTTCGTTGAGTCAGCGGTAGAGTGGACGGTTCTGACAAGCGCGGAAGCATTGAAGGGGAACAAGCCGTAGCCCTCCGGCGTAACGCCGAAGGCCTCGTGACAGCGTTCCTGCAGAGTGCATCCGTCACACGCGTTAGGCGTCTCGCCGTCACGTGCAGTCTCCAGTGCGTTTCGGCCCACGCGGGCCGCATTGAGATAGCGTCCGACGAATGAGGCGATCTCTTGGCTTCCGGTATCAGTTTGACTGAAAGGGACATCCAGGTTGTAGACATACCCTGCTGTGGCTCGAATGCGACTCAGCGCGGTCTCTGGAATTTGTTCAAGGTAGCCTGGGGTGACAGCCATAAGCGTGCGGATTGGGGCGAGCGATGTCCTTCCATCTCGGTTCGCTGCTTCGATAACTGCGTCCAGGAGGTCCTGTTGGACGCCTTGGATGAGAGCAAAGTCCTCAATTAGAAGAATGATTTCCTTGCCCAGTCGCTGATACTCTGCGCGTACCTGCATCATGGCGTCTAGGAGCCGTCCTGCGCCAAGGTTGGCCGCGTTCTTGACCGCAGCTTCCAAATTCCTGTTGAGTAGATCCACGGCGGTGGCCTGTAGGTCGTCTCGCGTAGCGATCTGGTTAAGCAGCCGAGCGACCATATCCGAAGCGGCGTTGTCGTAATCGACGTCTAGGGGCAAGTCCTCGATGGTGAAGCTCTCGGGGCGCTCGTCTTGCCCGCTACGACGATCCTTGAGGAGTTGAGCCGCGAGTCGCGGAACAAACTTCCCCTCCGAAAGCATGTGCTGGCGAATGAACGGGTCATGCAGCATCGCCGCCAGTCTGCCGGGGCCGGCAAGAACCCGTCCTGGCCCAGGGATCTCCTTTGGTGGCGTCGAAGAGAGGCGCTCGCTCAGTTCATTGAGGATCCGGCGCCCAAGCGACTCTTGATCAATTTCAGCAGTGAACCTGTCGATATCATCCTTGAGTTGTGCTAGCTCGCTGCTGTCTGCCTTGGCGATGAGAGCCTTGACCACTGCCTTGAGGCTGGTCATAGAGCGTTCGAGATAGATGACCTCATGGGTGGCCGAGTCGGGAATGAACTCCGGGAGTTTCTCGCGCACCCATCGAATCAGATGGGACTTCCCGGCCCCGGTGTCTCCGAGGACCAACATCAGGAGAGCGCCTGAGTCCGACTTCTTCGTGAGGAAGTCGTCTATCACCGACCGTTCATTGATCAGGTCGCCGATGGGCTGGACCTGCTTGTCCTCCGAGACCAAGGCGCGCTTGATACGCAAGGGTGCATGCGTGGCAAGGAATACGGACCGGTGTGGGCTGATGGCCTCGGTGTTGATCGTGGCAGTTGCGGTCGCTGGATCCCAGCAGAGGTCGCGGAAGTCAGCCATTGACGGCCTCCAAGATGGTGATGGCGCTGACCGGCCGTGCAGATGACCTATCGGGGTCGTGTACTTGGAGAACGTGTTGGGCATCGTCATCGTGCTCCAGCCGCAACCACTTCTCGTCTTCACCGCGAAGCAGCGCAAATGAGAGAGCTGCGCCGGCTGCCGTGTCTCCCGGCGAGCGGAGTCCCACAGCTAGTGAGTGAGCACCACCTGGCAGTACAGGGAGCTGTTCGCGGAGGGTACGCAAGAGCTCCACCGCGTTTATCCTTACGTCGGTTTGCTGTAGTTCGGCAAGTGTTTGTCTCACGGCGACTGTGCAGTCAGGGACAAGCCGGTTTGCGTTGCCTTCCTCGATTTGGAAGAGAGGCGCTCCCGCTAGACCCAGAGGCGGCGCCCAGTAGTTGAAGCGAAGCCAACGAGTGTGGTTGGAGAAAACGGGTCCTGCCGCGGGGCGCATGGCCTCTCTCTGCTCGTTCTGCGCCCTGATCCAGTCCATCGGATCTGTGGGATCAAACGTGAGCAGCCACGCCAGAGCCCTGGTGAGGTCGCGAGGTCCGGTTTGGTCAGGTGAGTCGCCAAGCGATGTGTTCTTAGCCGGATCGAGGACCGCGCGTCGGAGTGCGGAGCCGAACGCGGATACGTCCTGGCCATCGAGGGCAACAGCCTGGCCGGCGAGAAACAGCTGCTGATCTTCCCCTTCGATCCGAATTAGGTCCAACTCTTCCAATGTGCTGATTGCCTTATCGAAGGGAGGCTTGTCCTGTGTCTTCTCACCGCGGATTGAAGGTGGAGACAACAGAGCACGCGCTTCTTCCAAGGGGGGTGCCTTCTCAAGGCAGGCGAGCAGCCGTACCACGGCCCATGCCTGGGAGGGCAGGGCTGCCCCCACGTTTAGGAGAGTCATCAGAGTTCCTCCAAAGCACGGGAGACCGGAAGCTTGGCTCGGTGAATATCGATCAGCAGGTCATTGGCCCGGTCTGGGTGTCGAGTTTGGTGCGGGTGGACGAGGTATGTGACGTCCTCCGAACTGAACCGTGCGGCGGTGTCGTAGTCGAGTGACGCTGAATCGTCCAAGATCCAAACCACCGGGCCGGCCCATGACTTCAGCAACTCCGCATCCTCGTCGAATACAACAGGGTGTGTACGTGCTGCCTTCTGGAGCACCTCTCGGCATCGTGCCGTGACACCAGGACCACCAACGATGGTCATGTCCCGCCGGACCAGCCGCTCCAGGAGGCGGGGGACGTAGAGCCGTAGCTCCTGCTCGTCCTCCCACCACAAACTCAGACACGATAGGCCGTCACGGTATTGGGCCAGCGGGTCTTCCACGGGAGGTACCGGGAAACGCAGCCACGGCCGAGGCTCACCCGCGAGCCGGTAGAAGCCAGACTTGTCGGGGTGCCCAGTTGCCCTGCAGTTCGGGCAACCGCGGCAGGTCACACGGGTTGGCAAGGAAGCTTGGCCTCGGCGCAGGCGGTAGTACTCCCCAAGAACATCACCAATGCACTGACTTCCACCAAGCGCCTCTTGAAGACCCTTGAGGGATTTCTTCTGCTCATCCAGAAGTTTCTTACGCTCTGCCTCGAAACAATCAGCGAAACGCTCCGTAGTGTTGACTTGTGGGTCCTTGATGGTGACGTCAGCCTGTGTCGCCACGCGTTTCTTGAACTCGTCAACGCGCTCCTCCCAGGCGGATTCGCGTTCCCCGCCTTCGCGTTGAGGAGGTTGCGGCACATGGAGTTCGATCAGCTTCGCGCGAACCATGAGATTCAGAACCCGAACGTTCCAAGATCGATTAGTTTCAGAATCCTCGCTGACGTGGCTGGGGCGGGAGTCTAGGTCGAGCCTGTAGCGGCTGCCGCCGAGTTCCTGTTCTCGTCGGAACATGGCATCCCAGCGTTTCCACGCTTTCTCAGAGGAGATGACTGGCTCGCTACCGAGGGTTTCGGCGATGTCCCGGTCACCGGGCGCTGTCACCATGTAAGCGACAGAGGGGTTTCCGTCGCGGCCGCCTCGACCGATCTCCTGGTAGTACCGGTCAACGGTTTCGGGTAGGCATGCGTGTAGCACTGTCCGAACATCCGGCAGATCTACACCCAGCCCGAATGCCGAAGTGCCCACGACAATGTCATACCTGGTGGAGACTCTGCTGTCGGCCTCGGTGGATCTACCGCCCCAGCCCTCCACTGCATCGCGTCGGTCCTGGTCACTTGAATCCCCGGTCACATGAGTAACTCGATGAAAGCCGGCAGTTCTAAGGCGCCTCGCCCACTCTTTTGCGTCTGCCACTGTCGAGACGTACAAGGCCATGGGTTTAGGCAGGAGCGACACCGCCTCAAGAATGTCGCTCTCGCGGCGTTGAGCGGTCTCGGCTGCGTTGATGTAATAGGTAGGTTCGTGACGAAGTTGGGAAGCCCAGACGATCTGAGCCCTGTCTGGTCCTGCAAAGAGATCTTCAAGCGTGCTGACTTGCTGTGTGGTGAAGGTGGCACTCATGGCGACCGTGACAGGTGCCAGGCCTTCGGGAGCCCTGCTCAACCACGTGCGTCGATGGCTGGACATGGTCTGGAACTCGGGTCGGAAGCCGTTGCCCCACTGTTCCACGAGGTGAGCTTCGTCGATGACGAAGTACTTGAGCAGACCAGCTCCTGCCGCGTCTTCAAGCGGCTTGCGCAGGCTCCTGACGAGAGCCTCAGGTGAGGTGAATACGAGGCGCTGCCGGCCCGTGCGGATGTCATCGCGCATCTGCTGCTTGACGTCGTCCGGCAGGCCACCGACAAAGGCATAGCGCCCCGTAGGACTGGTCCGCCCCTGCGCCTCCATCAGAGGGCGGGTACGGCGCTCCATGTCGAGGGCAAGAACGACGGTAGGCACGACTACCACCGAAACGCCGGCGCTTCGACTTGCGAGCAGCGCGGGTGCCTGGATGACTGCGGTCTTGCCGTGCCCCGTAGGCAGGCAGATGATCAGGGTGCTGCCCGGTTGCGCGAGCGCGACGGCCCGCGCAGCCTGCCTCTGGCCGAAGGACAGGTACCGCTCGTGCGTCGCACCAAGCGCCGCCGTCCAGAACGGATCCGCGGGGTGGGGTTCCCGGCGGCGACGGTGTTCGGCTGCTTCCCCTAGGTACACCTGTCGCAGATCCTCGCGAGCTACTGCCGCCGCATCGTTCTCTTCTACCGGCGGATGCCACGGCTTCGCTGTTATGTACAAGCCCCGCTCATGTGGCATCGCATCGCACTGCAGTTGTGACCACTGTTCTTGGGAGGGCAGTAGAGGGTGATTGGGGACAACTAGGCCGCTGTTGACCTCGCGGGCCTGGGCTTCAAGCAGGACTTGACGGATGAGGGACCCCGCATCTCGCCATCCCGACGACCTGTTGTCCAGTCCGACGAGGGCGTCGTGGAGGCGTCGCAGGGTGCCTTGGCTGTCGTCCATGGTCGGAATCGAGGGCCAGGAACGCAGAAGTTCGTCGGCCCCTGTCCAACTGTCGACGGCTAGACCAGCTTTGCGCAGGGAGGTGCCGCTTGCATCACGAGCCATGCCGCACCCTCCTATACCCGCTCTTCACGATGCACGTGGCCGCGACCAGTCGCACTGCTGGCTGGGTGAGTCCCTCAACAAGTGCGTCTGCAACGGACACGTCCGCTATGTAACTCTCGGTATCTCCCAGGAGGTGGCTGGCAGCCGCACGAGACTTGGCCTGGGCTGCAGCTACCGCGAGGCGACGGCGGGCCGCCTTCTGCGCGCGGTCGCACATGGCAGGGAGTTCGGTTACCCGCTCAAGCTCTTCGAGGGCGATTCCGTTGGCTGACTGTGCTGCGGCTGCGTAGTACTTCCAATCTCCGAAGACGTCGGTGAGTTCATGGATCAGTTTCGGGTTGTAGTTGTGGTCCTTGTTGTTGTCGTAGGGCTTCTCCAGCCACACGAGGGTCTGCTCGTCGGTAACGGCCTTTGTGCTGCCTGCTGCGACCCAGACCTTGAGGGCGAAGGGGGGAAGGATCCGGTCTGCCTGTCGTCGGAGCGCGAGGCGGGCCTTCTCCGCGCCCACATCATTGACCAGGGCGACCGCGCCGTTGATGTTGGCTTCCACCACGAAGTCAAAGCCGAAGTAGGGCTCCAGTTCGCCCCGATGGCTGGGGTCGAGTCGCCAGAAGGCCGTGGCCTGGCCTCGGTCATCGGTGTAGATGACCGAGGCCAGCATGTCGACGAGCGGGTTGCCGATCCGGAAGAGCCGAGTGCCGGAGGAGCGGAGCGCGTCGGCCCGGAAGAACGAGGCTTCAGCGGCTTCGGCTGGCACTTTGGCCTTCAGCGTCTCGTAGAGGTGCGGTGAGACCAGCGGCTGGGCGTCGAGGTTGAATTTGTGGCGGATGCAACCGTTCACCGAGCGTGTCCAGTGCGGCAGCTTGATACCGGAAGATCCGTCGCCGGCGTAGTTGAGCAGGGCATCTTCGATCTTGCGGCGCGGCTGCTCGAACTTTGCCATTTCGGCGGCAACGTCCGTTTGGTAGGTGGAGGACTCGTGGACAGCCTCGACTCGTTCGAATTTGGCGATGGCAGCCCGAGCGTCCTGCAACTGGGACGCGACGAGTGGCGCTGAGTTGGCCAGTCCGTCTGGCCCTTCGACGAGGGCGGTACACCACACGCCCGTGAGATCCCTTGCTATGGCGTCTTGCAGGGTGGAAACCGACCCGGAGAAGATCTGGTAGCCGTCTTTCAGTAGAGCCTGCCAGGCCCCGGTGAACTCCTCGGCCTCGGCAAGGACGAACTGAGTAGCGGGGTCCTGTCCGGACTCCTCGAAGTCGGGATATCGGTCGAAGCGGCCGAGTCGTTGCTCCAGACGGTTCGGTGACCAGGGAAGCCGCAGGTGTACTGCTGTGTTGGTGGTTTGCAAGTTCAGGCCGTCGTCAGCGGAGTCGTCCATGACGAGTACGCGAGGCAGCTTCTCAGCCCCACGAGTAGCCCGAGGGTTCTTCGGATAGGGCGCTCGCCACGCCTCTACGGCCTTGTGTGACGCTTCCGATCCGGCGTGACGGGTGTGCTCGGCAACGAGCACCTCGGGGAGGCGGCGCTGCAGTTCTGCGGCCAGATTCGATGCGAGCGAACCGGCTCCCGCGAAGATCGCGGTCCTTCCGCTCTGGGAGACGATGGGCAGGAGGACGGCAGTGAGTTCGTCCGTTTCCTCTTTGAAGAGGTTCTGTTCGAGCTTCGCTTCGAGCCGCTCCAGGAGAGTGGACTCGTGCGTGAGCAGCGGCGGGTCGGCCAGCAGATCGCGCTCCTGGCTCGTCAGGCCAGCACGGTCTGCTGCCTGCATGTCTTGGCGTACGCGCCACCGCAGGGAGTCCAGGAAGTCGTTGGAGGGACCGCCGAGTCGCGAGACGAGGATGCCGAGAACGAGACCGTACACGGATCGTTGTTCATCGAGGTTCTCGTCAAGGAGGCGGTCCCACGTTTCACGTTGCCAGGTCCGTGCAGTCTCCGTGGCAATGGAGTGCAGCGTCCCGTCACCGAGGAGTTGGGGGAGGGCGCGACCGCGTACTACATAGGGGACGAGGTCAGAGTCTTCGTCGTCACGCAGGACACGGGCTCGACGGTGACGGATCACTCGGCGGTCGAGTCGGTACGTCTCGCTGATGTGAGCGCGGAGCGCCTCGACACGCAGGGCGAGTTCGGACACGTTCGCTTCGTCGGCGAGTTCGTCGTACTCGTCGAGGAGTTCGAGGATTTGCGGGGCCAGGTCCTCGAAGAGCGGGTCTTCCGGGATGACTTCCCTGATGCGGTCGATCGTGGAGGGCAGAAGGGGAGGGAACTTCTCATCGAGGCCGGAGACGCGGTCCGCGAGCTTCTCACGCATCTCGTGACGACGCTCGAAGGCGTCCCGGTCTTCCCAGCTGTAGAGGGCGGGGTCGAGGAGGTGCAGAAGGGCCAACTGGGCTGTCGGGCCAGCCGTGATCGGTGTGGCTGACAGCAAGAGAAGCTTGGGGGCGGCGTGGACCAGGGCGCACAGTGCCCGATACCGGGGGTCATGGTTATCGGCGTTGTGCACCAGTTCGTGAGCTTCGTCCACGACGACGAGTTCGCTGTCGTGGTACTGGGCCCAGTTCTCCGGCGTCTCGTGAGATGAGTACCGCACGCGACGGTCAACGAAGTCACCGATGAAGAACTTCTCGCGCAGCTCGCTCAGCCACTGCCGCCGCAAGATCTCCGGCGTGATGATCGTGATCCGGGCGCCCGGGTTGTCGATCAAGGTCTGCCGAATGACGTAACCAGCTTGGATGGTTTTCCCCAGACCGACTTCGTCGGCGAGGAGATACCGCTGGACCGGATCGGAGAGCACGGTCAGGGCCGCGTGGATCTGGTGGGGGTAGATCTCGACCGCGGACGACAGCAGGGCGGGAGTACTGGCGCAGGCTGCTCGCTGGCCGATGAGGTTGTGAAGCAGCGGGAGCCGAGTGTTGTGGTAGTAGCCGGACTCGTTGCCCCCCGAGACCAACACTTGGAGCGGGTCGCGCACGGGTTTGTCCCACCGGACGCGAAGCTCGGCCTCCTGTACCGGCAGGTCGGACTGCGTGTTAGGGAAGTGGACGAAATACGTGGGACGACGGGCCAGTTGCACCCGCCCAGCGAGCCACGCACCCGTGTTCGGGTTGCGCCAGAAAACGCGAGTCTCCCGCTTGAGTACGGCGGGTCGGCATGCAGTCGCTGGAACTGTGCGCGACTCGACTTCTGGCTCGGCGACAGACTCGAAGAAGTCGATGCGGAGAGTGCCCCCGTCGACAGCCCCCACTCGGCCGATTCCGGGCGCTCCCGTGAACGTGACGAAGTGCCCGACTTCGAAGTCCGGAGACATCCTTCTGCTCGCCCCCCACCTGCTGATTTAACAACTGACACGAGCTTAAGCGCACCCACTGACAACACAGTCGACGGAGTAGATCGCAGATTCGCAAGTATTTTCGGTACTGCATAGTAAGTACTCATGGGGAACCCTCTTGCGGTGCCCCATACCCCAGCAATGCGGACTAAGCCGGATCAATCAGGCAGGCCCGCTGAGCGCATAGCGCCACAAAATTCGACCGAAACAACGTCTTGCTCAGAGGCGGCGACTCCGTCTCATGGAGCCATGCGCCGCAACGAGGCGCCCGCCATCGTCAGGGAACGACCTCTACTTGACCTGCGCCTGCATGCTCAAGGCGCAGCGCCTGGCGTGCCCTGACGCAGCCGGCGCGTGCCGACTCGATGCGAATATGCCTCGGGCAGTGCACTCAATCCCGGACAGAGTCTCCAAGATCAGGAGCGGTGCCGATGTCAGTGGCCTGGGTTGTACTGTCTGGGCGTTCGCCTCGCTGTCCGTCCACGGCGTGGTATCGGCGCAAACCGCCACATCACCGAAACAGAAAGAAGACCGTGAACGTCCCCGCCCCTGCCGGTATCGCGACCCTCGTCGCCTACGTCGCCACCATCCCTGCGGCCAACCTTGCCGTCACCCACTTCGGAGCCGTCTCCGTCGGCTTCGGCTACGCCGCCCCTGCCGGGGTCTACATGGTGGGTCTCGCCCTGGTACTTCGGGACCTCGCCCGTGAGTCCGCCGGCCGTGGTGCTGTTCTCGCGGCCATAGCCGTCGGCACCATCCTGTCGTACTTCCTTGCTGATCCGGCGCTGGCTGGCGCCTCAGCTGCCGCCTTCGCGGTGGCCGAGACAATGGACTTCGTCGTCTACGAGCCTCTCCGGAAGCGCGGCCTGCTGATCGCGATGCTCGCCTCGAACGCCGTCGGCCTGCTCGCGGACAGCCTCCTCTTCCTCAAGTTGGCCTTCGGTTCCTTCGAGTACCTGCCTGGCCAGATTCTCGGCAAGGCGTGGATGACCTTCGCTGCAATCGCCGTGCTGGCCCTACTTCGACGCCGCAAGCAGGCGAGCGCGAGCGCCTGATCACCTTCAGCACCGTTGGCGACGAGCTCGGCGGTTCTGGTGTGGGCGTCGCGTGGCAGTGACCTGTGCATGCGCAGTGCCAGTACAACTGCCCGTTAATGTCCGGCCATTGACGCCAGAGCACGAGTCGCAGTGTCAACTTGCCTCGCGCCTGGCGCCTCCGATACGGTCGCGTCATCAATGAGGGCCCCACCATGCCTAGGTCTGGTGGGGCCCTTTTGTGTCCTCTCGATCCCGGGGGGACCGAGCGTCGCGTGCCACCGTCTTCTTCAGGTTTGGCGGCCAGGGAGACGGCGGCCGTGCTCAAGCGAAAGGACAACTGTTGAGTACACACCATGGCACAGGCTCCAGCCAGCAGTCACCCGGGCATGGCCCCGCGGATGACGCCTGGGGCCCGGAGGCTCCATCGTCGACGTCCGCCCATGTACGGCGCGCAAACGTACAACTGCTGGTCGGCGGCCGCACCGTCGTCGCGGTGTACATCTCGCCCGCGATTGTGTCGGGTGCAGCAGTTGCGTCCCTGGTACTCGGGGCGGCGAGTTGGGGCCACTGGCCTTGGCCGTAGAACCGTGAGACACGCCGCGGGGGCACCTGCCCCCGCGGCCTTCGGGCGGTCTGAAGGCACAGACGAAGTGCTGCAGTGTCTCGCCGGCGTGGCCCCGGGCCGCGCGCTATCTGTAGCAGCGGGTCTGCACGAGCCTAGCCACTGCCAGAGTTTCGCTCGCTTTGTCTTCGTCCTCTGGCGCAGGCACCTGCCGTACAACTTCGATATGCCGCTCGATCCCTCGCAAGTTCTCCTGGAGGTCCATGGTCACCACCCCGTCCACGGTGACCTTCAGCGGGTCCGCGAGGAGCTTCGCTCGCCGCTCGCCCAGCACCTCCAGCGCAACTGCGCGCACCGAGCGCAGTCGGAAGAACCGGCGCTCCAGGTCGGCCGGGTCGGTGTCCGGCCCGATCTGCGCCAGCAGCCATGACCGCTGGAACTCGTCCACCCGCTACTCCCTCCACGCGGTGCGGCCCGCCGCCGGGCTGTTCCCGGTGGCGGGCCGCCTCCAGATGGTCACGACGCCGAGGACGCGGAACGACCCCCGCCCCGCCTTGACGGGGACTTCCTCGCCCCGCCCGTGCCGGCCGTCTCCTCCTGGCCGCCGTCCTTGTTCCCGGACGGCCCGAACTTCTCCACCACGACAGTCTCTGTCGGCTCGTCGCAGTCGTCCGGCGGTTCCTCCCACGCGTCCGGGTTGGTGATCAGCGCGGCGACCCCCGGCTCCGGGCAGTCTCCCGGCAGCAGGATCAACTCCTCCCGCGTGGTCGGGACCTGTACGTAGACCGCGGCCTTCAGCCGCCCCCGGTCCGCCATCACAGGACCTTCGCCACGATGTGCGCGTCCGGGGTGTGCATGACGGGCATCCCGACCGCGGCGCCCTTGGTCCAGATCTGCACGGGGTCATCCTGGACACCTCGGGTGATGATCAGGCCGGGAGCATCCTCGCGGATGATCTCGGGGTTCGTCCCGCGCGACAGCACCAGGGCCTCCGCGGTCACCCCGTACATGGTCTGGGCCCACTTCTCCCGGTCTGGCGGCACGAGAATCCACAGGTCCTCGGGCAGGACCTTGCGGGGCTTGCCGTCCACCCGCACCTGGGCCTTGTAGAACTGGATCGGCGGCAGGCTGTAGTTGCCGCGCACCACGTTGATCTGCTGCGGGGTGAGCGTGGCCGTCGGTGTGGTCGACGGGTTCACGCTGCCGTAGTAGGCCGCCCGGTAGGCGTTGTTCGCCGCCAGGTAGCTGAACGCCTTCCGGGAGGTGATCACCAGCTCCGGCTCCGGTGCGCCGATGTCGTCCAGGTGCTGAATCCACCGCAGCTCGTCCGCGATCGGGTCGGAGGCCGGGTCCGACCACGGTGTCCGGGCGACTGGCATGTTCTCGGCGGGGACGTTCCAGTCCACCTCCAGCGTCAGGCCGTTCTCCTGTTCCAGCGTGAACCGGCCGTCCGCGAGTACGTCGCCGGCGGCCAGCTCCAGCCGGGAGCGGATGGCCTCGACGTGACGTTCCACGTCGTCGTACAGCAGCTCGATCAGCCGGTCCTGGTCCGAGCCGTGCGACGCCTCCAGCAGGATCTGTTCCTGCTCGGAGACGACGAGCTTCTGGCCCAGCGCGGGCAGCGCGCCCTCGCGGGACGTCTGCCACGCCTCACGGGTCGCGAACGGCACCGAGGCGTTGAACGCCCGGTACTTGGCGACGTTGACGTACCGGCCGGAGTCCTTCGTACGCCACTTCACCTCCCGCATCTCCACGGTCGGGAAGATCGTCTGCGTGAGGAGGAAGTCCTTCGGAGACGGGATCGCCCTGGCGAACGCCGTCAGGTCCATGACCGAGACGTCCTTGAGCAGGTCCTGAATCGTCACAGCTCAGCCCCCGCTCACACGAAGCGGATCTGCGCGGCACGCGGGTGCCACACGAGCTGGGACACGTCGAGACCGCCCGGCACCTTCGACGCCTTCACCGCGCCGTGCCACAGCAGCGCGGCCGGAACACGGGTCTGGCCCGGAGCGAACGGGGCCTCGGCGATCACGAAGCCGCGCAGGATCTGGCGGCCGCAGTGCGCCTCCGGGTCGTACGGGCCATACAAGCCGGACTCCGCGACCCTGCCGACCGGCACACCGGACAGCACCCGACCGTACGGGTCGCAGCCGTCTCCGCACACGTAGTGCGTGCCCTCGCAGAACAGGTTCAGGTCGAGGGTGATCGTGTCGACGGAGTCGGTGCCGTGCAGGGACGCCAGCCACTCGCGGTTAGCGGTCGTGTACTCGGACTTCGAGACGGGCTGGATGGTCATGTGTCTGTCTCCATGGACGCTGCGGTCAGATTCCGCACACCGCCCACGGAGGCGATGCCGTCCACGAAGTTCAGGGGGCGTGGTCCCCCAAGGCCTGTGCCTGGGACTATCGGGCGGCGGAGTCGCTGAACTCCAGTATCAGGCCACGGCGCTTGGCCATCTCCAACCCGGCCGAACCGGGCTTGGACACCGGGGCCGTACGGGTCGGGCCGCGCCCCGCTGGAGCGCCCGCAGGGGCCGCCGGCACCGGGTTGCGGAACTCGCCGAACAGCTCAGGGCGGCGTGCCCGCAGGGCCTCGGCCGCCGACTGGATCTGCGCTTCGTCCGCGTCCTCGTCGTCCACGGCCAGCAGACGCTCCGCGTCGGCAAGGTCGTCGCCCTCCGCGCCGAGCGCCACCAGCGCGGCCCGGCGAAGCGCCGCCCTCTCCCGCTCGGCGGCCATCTCCTCCCGGCGCGCGGCCTGCAACTCGCGCTCGGCAGCCGCCTGTTCCCGGCGCTCCACCTCCGACAGCGCGGCCTGCTCGGCCTCCCGCTGTGTGGTCACGAACTCGGTGAGGGCCTTCGGGGAGTCGAAACCGAGCGTGGCCAACAGTCGCTTGATCGCGGCCCGTTCGCCCTGCGCCTTCTCGCGGGTGAGCATCTTGCCCAACCGGTCCTGGGTGACCGTGACCTGCTGCTCCTGGCCGCCGGTGTCCGTGGCGTCGTCGAGCTGGTCGTTCGTCTCGTCCTCCGACGAGGCACCGAGAATCGGGTAGATCGGCCGCCCGTCACGGCGGTGGCCGACAGGACGGCGAGGCGGCAGGGGCCGGACCATACATCTCCTCCAGAGCGCGCCCCCGCGCTGACGGCCAGTTTAGCCACCTGCGCCGACACCGCCACGATCCCTGTCCGACTGCCCCCACAGGATGGCGTCGAACAAGGCAGGCACCACCCCGAGGCCGCGTCACCGGCCCGCCTCCACCGGCCCCCGCTCGCTCACCTTCCCCACCGGCTTCCTCACCGACCCCGACCCGTCGTCCTGCGCATCGTCCTCGTCGCGCTCGCGCCGAGCAGCGGGCTCCGCCACTCGCACCGCGGCCTTCTGTTCCGCCTTAGCCCTGATCCGCTCTACCTCCTGCGAGGCGTCCTTGATCGGGTACCCGGCCTCCAGCAGCATCGCCACCGCCGTCTCCAGCGACAGCACCCCTGCCCCATACGCCTTGACGACCTCCTCCAGCACCGCACCCCGGTCCGTTGGCGTGTGCGGCGCCCACACCAGCCGCGCCGGCAGCGTCTCCCCAGCCGTCCAGCCTTCCGCCCGTCCGGCCTGGTACAGCCGCTGCACCATCTTGAACAGCAGCCGGTATTTGTGTTCACGGGCGAGCCGCATCATGCCGATCAGCGCGTCCAGCGGCCCCAGAGCCAGCTTCAGGGCGTACCCCGACGGGACCTCCGTGGCCTCCAGCGTTCCGAGCCCGGCCGCCGTCACCCGGCTGTTCGCCGCGATCCGCTCCAGCAGGTGATCCACGCGCGCCCGCAGTTCGGCCAGCTGCGGCGACGTGTCCAGGGCATCCATCCGCCCGGTTTCGCCGAGTTGCCACACCGCACCGGCCTTCACCTGAAGCTCCTGTGGCTTGCCCGTTGCCCGGTCCACCGGCAGCCGCGCACCCGCGAGGCCGATGATCGGCGTGCCCGTTGTCGCGGAGGCCGCGGAGCTGTCCGAGTCGGTGGCCGCGAGCTCATCGAGCGCCTGCAGAACCCGCGCCAGAATCGAGCGCCCCCACTGCTCCCCGCCGTCCGGGATCGTGTTCGCGATGTGCACCACCGGCACAAAGTCGATCATCAGATCCAGCCGGTTCAGCTCCGTGCCGTCCGATCTCACCCGGAAACGCGCCTTGTCCATCGGCAGCCGGTCTAGCGTCTCACCGTTCTTGAGGTCCTCGAGTAGCCACTCCGCGTCCGTGAGATAGCACGTCACGTTGGACGTCCGCCCCGGCTCCCACGGGTATTGCCGTCCACCAGCCGCAGCGCCGACGTCGCCGTCGGGCTCTTCCTCGAAGATCGGACCCAGCTCGTACGTCACCCGGCGCACCCTGGCCTTCAACCCTGCGTCGTCGTCCGCCGGCAGCTCCCACGCCAGATGCACACGGCTCGGGAAGTCCTCATCCTCATCAACCCACTGCGGGAAGAAGAACCCCGGATCGTAGACCCGCAGCGTCGGCCGCTGCTTCTGCGGGTTCCACGCCAGCACCATCACGCTGTCCCCGAGCAGCACCGCCACCCGCTCCGCCTGTTGCACCCGGAACGTCAGCAGCTCCTTGTCCGCCCACTTCCGCAACCGGTCCTGAACCGCGGCGGCCTCCGCCGCACCGGGCGTCGGCGTCTCCTCATCGGCGTGCTCCGCACCCTCGACCGCGACCTTCTGTTCTGAACCGAGGAGATAGCCGAGCGCGGTGTCTACGAGGTTCGCCGCGTCGCCCAGCTCCCGCCGCTCCAGCGCGCTCTCGTCGCCACCGGCCGCTGCGAGCTGTCCGGCCTGGTTGTTGTCGTACGCCGCCAGCACCTTGTATGCGGCCAGCCGCCGTAGCTCCTGCGGCGGGACCCACGTCTTGGCCAGCTCCGGAAACGCGCGGCTGCCGGGACGCCCGGCATCGGCCATCACGGGCTTGTAGTTCAGCCACGACCACGCATCGATCACGAGTTGGCGCAGGCCCACAGTCTCCTCCGGACGTCGGCCCCGCGCCGTTGATCAGCCTATAGCCCAGCGAACCCCACGACCCGGCTACGTGACACTGGTCGCCCAGGTGGCATGTCGTTCTGCCGCCACCTTGCGCAGGCGTTCGGTAAGCGCACCCCGCTCAGCTCCGTGCGTCTTGTTGCTATGGCAATTCGGGCACAAGGCGATCATCGCCGTCGGGTGATCCCGGCCGCCGCCAGCGTGGTCATCGATGTGGTCGACCTCCAGCAGCGGCTCCCCGGCCTTCGTCCGGTACGGGAGGTCCGGCAGCAAGCACTCTGGGTTCTCGCATCTTCCCTCACTTCGGATGACCACCGCCCGACGTGCTGCGGGATTCCGAACACGTCGGTCTCCCGCCACGGCCCGCCGCTCCTGATCCCGCCCGGACTCCTCCCATTCCGCCGCCCTCATACACAACGCCCGGTACGCGGCTACCGGGGTGGGGCGAGAACGCAACCGTCGGGGTGCGTACGGCTCGGGAACCAGATGGAAACTGTCCGGTGCGGCCTGATCACCTGCCGCCTCATCCAGCCCTGCCCATGCGACCTTCAGCTGTGCTTCGACCGCCTCCTGTTCGGCACGGTCCTTGACCACGAGCGTCAGCCTCTTGCCCTGCCTGGCCATCTCGATCGCCACCGCCACAGCGGTCGCGGTTTTCCCAGTCCCGGTGGGCAGACTCATCACGCTCTTCATGCCCACCCCGAACCGGCCGAGCACGCCCTCACGGCGAGATCTCATCTTGCGGGCGTCCACGACCGACGCCACGGCCGGAACCCCAACGGTCCGGCCGCTGGCCAGCCAAGCCGGCATCACCCGAGCTTCCCCCGCCATCCCCGACTCCCTGTCTGTCCATCGCCGATCAACTCGCAACGCTGCCACAACCCACTGACAACTGCCTTGGCCCAACTACCGCCGACCAGAGAGCCGCTGGTCATCGCCACCACGCGGAGGGGGCATCGTCGGATCCAGGAACAGGTCCCACAACGCCCACACCGCCGAGTCCAGCAGGTCGGGTGAGTCCTCGGTCTCTCCCTGGCCGACGAACGTCGTCATCTGTTCCTCCAGCTCCGCGAACCGCCGGGCCGGACCGACGTGCGACACCCTGGCCTGCTCGTACAGCTGCGCCGCCGGTGCCGCCCGCGCCCGCTTCCCACGCGTTGCATGAACGATCCGCCAGTTCACCGTCGGGTCCACCTGCTCCAGCAGTGCGGGCAGGTAGTCACCACCGTTGTTGGCCTCAATCACCACGCAGTCGGCGCGGTGCTCGTGGTATAGCTCAGCGGCCCGCTTCATCGCCTGCGTCGGCGTATGCCGGTCCTGCTCGCAGTGCAGCAGATACCCGCGAGGCCGGTCATCCCCGAACATCGTCTCCACTGGGAACCCACGGCCCGCCACGGTGAACGCGGTCATGTCCGCGTTCTCGTGCGACTTCGTGGCCGGATCGACGGAGACCACCACGCGCTGGAGGTCAGGCAGATGCTCGGGCCGGGGGCGGAAGCCCTCGGCTTCCAGCATCCACCCCTTCCACAGCGCGCCCTCCACGTCCTCGAGTAGCTCGCCGGACAGCTCCTGCCGCCCCAACCGGGTGCCGGCGTACTCCTCCTCCAGCTCTTCTCGGGCCGCCGCCGACAGGTTCGCGTCGTTCTCCCGCATGTGCCCGCGGGTCAGCACCACCCGAGGCGGCGCCCCGCCGTCCAGGTGCGCCTTCTCCTGGGCACGGCCCCGCTCGACGAGCCTCTTGACGTGTGGGAGCGGCTTCGGCGTCGTAGAGATCACGACCTGCGGGGTGTCCGCCTCACGCAGGCAGAACCACAGCATGTCGTAGACCTCTTGCGCGGTGTGCCGCGACCAGGCCGCGTACTCGTCGCACCATGCCTTGTCGAACGCCCAGCCGCGCAGGTTGTCCGGCGTCTCCGCACCGAATCCCCGGATCAGCGTGCCGTTCACCAGGCGCAGCGTCGTTTCACCCAGCGACGAGTTGTACTTCGCCACTTCCTCAGGCGGGAACACCGACAGCAGCCCCGACTTCGGGGACTCGAAGCAGATGTCCCTCACCAGCGTCGCGTTCTTCGCCACCACCGCGATCTGAAGACCTGGTGTCTGCGCCCACTCCCGCACCGTCTCCGCCGCCGTCCGGGACTTGCCCCAGCCACGGCCGGTGAGCAGCATCCACACCGTCCACAGCCACAATGGCTTACGCTGCGCCGCACGGGCATGGTGATGCAGCCACCCAACGTGGGGCAGCCCATCACAGGTCGGGACCTCGCACGCCCACCTGCGCGCCGACAGCTCATCGGCGCGGACCAGTGCGGCGACCTCGGCCTTCAGCTGCTCATCGCTCATTACCGACGGGTCCGCGAACCCCCCAACCATGCGGCGCTTGGCCCGACCGCGGCTCACTGCGCGCCCTCCGACAGCCGGCGCTCCAGTTCACGGCGGAGCTGGTCCATCCGGGCCCGGCGCTCCTCGTCCGACAGTGAGGCCACGTCCACGCCCTGGTCCCGGTCCTCGACCGTCCCGGCCGCCGGGGCCTCACCCACGGCCCGCCGTTCGATCTCCGCCGCGACCTGGATGTAGCGCAGCAGTTCGGATGGCGACAGTTCCCGCGGGTCGAGTGTCTGAAGCCGCGCGACCGCCTTGCTCTGAACGGCCTGCGCCAACTTCGCGTGCCTGCGGGCGATATCCCGCCGCGCCTGTGCCTGTTCCGCGAGGAACAGGCGGTCCTGCTCCCGGTCGTAGGCCGCGGCCCGCATCACCCATGCGTACTGCCGCGACCACCGGCCCAGCAGCGTGCGGGATTTATGCAACTCGCGTGCCGTCTTTGTCAGACTCCGCGCTGGACCGAGATCGCGGTACACGGCGAATGCCTCGAACGCCTGGACCGACTCCCCGCTCTGCCGCTCCCAGGACTCCACGGTGTCCTCAGCCACCGCTCACCTCCTGGCCGACGGCCGTCAGTTGCTCTGTGCGGCCAGGACTTCCAGCGCCCGCCACGGCTCGTCGGCCGGCACGGTGCCGTCCTGCACCATCCGATCGATGGCCGCCCGCACGACGGCGGCCGTCTCCACCGGCACGTCCCGAACGCCGAACACCGTCTCCAGCGGTGCCGTCCCCGCCCTCGTCGCCTCTCCCGTGGTCGTGTCGAACCAGCCTTCGGCCAGCTCGCCGAGATGCCGCTCGAACACAGCGAGGATCACGCTGAGGGCCGTCGCGCTGTTGCCGATCTTGTATGCGGCTCGGGAGGTCTCCAGAGCATCGAGCACCGGCTCGTACTGCTCCAGCCCGGCCACCCACCGCTGGTCCGCCGTCGCCGTGGATCGGGCCGCGTCGAACGCGGCCTCGGCTCGCTCCAGCTCATCGGGCAGGAACATGAACTGCACGCTGGCGAAGTCGAGGTTCGCCTCGCCCAGGGAGGCGACGTCCACCTTCTCCAGCAGGTCCAGGGCCTTGTCGTCCAGGCCCGTGTACTGCCGCCACTCCACCGACTCCAGCTCGTCGTACAGCTCCTTGAGGATCGCCGGATCGTCCTGGCCTGCGATGGCGTTGTGCGAGAGCTGGAGAGCGATCTGCCGCTGGCGGGGCAGCGGCTCGTCTATCTGCATCCACCAGATCTGCGACAGGCCGGCCTCGATCGCGGCGAGCGTGCGGTGGTTGCCGGACAGGACGACCAGCCGCCCCGTCTCGCGGTCCTTCCACACCAGCGGCGTCGAGGTCAGGCAGCCGTCACGCTCGATGTTCGCCACGAGCTGCCGGAACTGCTCGTGTGGCAGGAACCGCGCGTTGACGTCGAGCAGCGTCAGCGTGCGCGGGTCGCCTTGCACCATCTGCGGCGGGGCGAGGCGAGTGGTCTCCTCCATGGTCAGACTCCCGTCTTCGTCGTCGGGGCGCCCCACCGCTTCGCCCACATCTGAAGGGCCTCGGCCAGCGTGTGCTGGCCCATAGCCCCCTGGTATTGGAGCTGGAACTTCCAGCCGTCCTCGTTCGACGGGCTGCGTTTGTGCAGCCGCAGCAGCCCGCGGTACTTCATCGACACCGGGTTGTTGCTGAACGCCGTCGTCGCCACCCTCCGGATCCGCCGCGAGAACGCCCGCTGGCACAGCAACTGCGCCTCGGCGCTGGTGGCCGCGAGCACGATCAGCTTCGACAGCCGCGGGTAGTCCGTCGGCGCGACCGCGAAGTCCGAGAGCACGTACGCCTCGTCCGGCGTGTACGTGCTCGGAGCCATCGCGAACACGCCCAGGAGCCGTCCGCCACCTTCCTTCACCGCGACGGCCAGGTTCGCCGCGCCCGGCGCGATCTTCGGGTTGAGGTACCGGGAGCGCAGCGCGTTGAACTGGCCGGGCTTCAGCAGCGACAGCGTGAGCGGGCCGACCAGCTCGTCCCCCTCGCGCAGGCGGGGGACCTTCACCGGCTCGATCGGCTGGCGCGGAGCAACGATCCTCGTCCGGGCTTGACTGGCGTACACGTAGAAGGGAGCGGCGCGCGGGGTAGCCTTGATCACGCCGCGCAGGTAGGGGTGCAGCTCGGGCACGTCGTGGTTGGAGGCCGTCAGCCAGTACGGCCGATCCGTGATCGCGCCGAGGACGCTGACCACGTCGTCGTCGGACAGCGGCTCGTATTCAGGCGCGTCCCAGGTGAAGTGCGCCTCCAGCGGCTCGTACAGCTTCTCGTAGCCGCCGCCGTAGAAGGGAGGGAAGGAGCACACCGGGGCGTCACGGGGAACCTTCTGGAGCCAGGAGCGCACGTCTTCCACCTCGTACGAGGCGAGTTCGATGTCCGAGCCGGACAGCCGCTCGACCGTCTCGGCGTGCTTGACCTTCCACTGCTCCCGGTAGGAGCGGACGACCCGCTCGTGCCACAGCCCCTCGCGGCCGACACTGGCGAGGAACCGCGTGCCGAGCATCAGCGTGGCGACGGTGCCGACACCGTCGTCCAAGGAGTCCGCGAGCCAGCCGAGTTCGTCTCGGCTCTCCTCTCGGAGCTGGATGCCGACCGGTTGCCGGGTGAGCCATCGGCCGACCGCGCTGGTGTAGACGGACACGTCGGAGGAATGGAGGGCGAAGCCCATGCCGGCCACGCTGCGCTCGATGGTGAAGTTGCCGCAGCACGGGACGTACACCGGGCCGCTCGGCCACTGGCTGGCGGTCTCGCGCACGATGGAGCGCATGGGGCCCGGGATGGTGCCCTGGAACATCTCTCGCCTCCCGACGAACGACAACGCCCGGCCCCGGCGGGGTGCCGGGGCCGGGCGCTGCGCTGGAACCTTACACAAGGAGCAGGCAGCCCTTTGGAATCATGTCACCTATCTTTGCAGCGCGGTTCCGACGCTCATATCAAGGTGCCCTGCTGGTCCATCGGGGACAGCTCCCGCACGTCATCTCCGGTGGCCTCCTTCCACCAGGCGGCGAACACTCGGCGGTGGCACCACAGGCCCGGCTTGGCCAGGTCCTCGAAGCAGAGCAGCACCAGGCGGTGATCACCCTCGGCCTGCGTGATCTGCCGCAGCCGGGCGGCGATCCGCTCGGGCCCGAGCCGGTCGAGGTCAGCACGGTAGGCCGTCGTGAACTCGGGCTCGGGCTGGGAGAGGTAGTCCCGACGCGGCGCGAGCTCCCGCACCGAGTGGGTGAGGGAGTACGGGAGTTTGAAGCGGGGAGCGCCCAGGGTGATGCGTACCGGCACCCCTTGCGGGGGCTGGAACGCCTGGAAACGATTGGTGAACAGGGTGAGCACGTGGCCATTCCTTTCATGGTGCTCAGATGCCGGGGTGCGTCGACGTCGCCGCCGGCGGCCCCGGTGACCGATGATGCCGCCCGCTCGGACCTTCGGGGGCCTGAGCGGCACCGGGCGCGTAGGGAGAGTCCCCCTGCACGCCCGGCCCGGGCCGAAACGGGTTGGAATTCAGAGAGGAATTCAAGCGGAAAGAGGCGCGGCCGGAATTCCGGCCGCGCCCACTCACCCAAACCCGTAGGAGAGGAGGGGCGCGACCGCTGCCGCGCCCCTCCGTTCTACTTCGCTGCCGCTTCAGTCTTCTTGGCGGGCGTCCGGCGCGCCGGGGCCTTCGTGCCCGCGGCCGTGCGCGCCGCGGGCTTCGGGCCGGGCTTGGCCGCCGCCTCGGTCTTCTTCGCAGCCGCCGCCTCCTGCTGGACCTCCACGGCCGCCTTGTTGAACTCCTCGGCCATGGCCCGCTGGATACCCTGCGCCTTGCTCAGCAGGTTCCGTACCATCTGCACCTTGGCGTACAGGCGGCCGACGACCCGCAGGTGACGGGCGAGGTCGTCACCGAGGATGACAGCCAGGTCCTCCGGCTTCTTCTCCGCCAGTTCCTCCAGCAGCGGGATCAGGACCTCCTCCGCCTTGCCGAGCTCGTCCTTCGCCTTGGCCTTGGCCTTCTTCTGCTTCTCCTGCTCCTCGGCCGTCGGCGCCTTCTCGTTGGTGAGGGAGGTCTGCTGCTCCATCATCTTGAGGCCGTTGGCGAAGTGCTGCGCCTCGGCCTCGCTGTCGAAGTCGCCGCGCACGTACCGCATGGCGGCCACCATCTGGTTCGCCGGGTTGAGCTGGGCGATGTGCCAGGCGAGGTTGTTCTTGATCTGTCCCTGGTCGACCATCTCGGCCACCTCGGGGCGCAGGGTGAGCAGGCCCAGCCGCCAGGTGATGTGCGTCTCCGTCTTGCCGAACTGCTTGGCGATCTTCGCCGGGGTCCATCCGGCGGCCTTGAGGTCGGCGTACGCACCGGCCTCCTCCATGATGGTCATGTCCGCCCGGTTGACGTTCTCAGCGATGCTGAGGACGTACGCCTCCTCCTCGGTGGCACCCTCGACGACCTTCGCCGGGATGACCTCCAGGCCGGCCGCCTGGCAGGACCGCCAGCGCCGCTCGCCCGCGATCAGCATGTAGGGGACCTTGGCGCCCTCGACCGGCCGGACGACGACCGGCTGGAGGAGGCCGTTCTCCTTGATGCTGCTGGTCAGCTCATCCTGTGCCTCCTCCGAGAAGAACTTCCTCGGCTGCTCCGGGTTGGGAGCGATCTCGCTGACCTTGATGTTGATGAACTCGACCTTGTTGTCAGCCATTTCCCCGCGCCCTTTCGTGAATTCCGTTTGGGGTGTTCCCCTTTGTTCTTACGCTTATATCTTAATGGCGAATACCGCCAAAGCAAGTTCAGAACTCTTTTAATTCAAAGGAATTCAGAAAAGGGAATTCGCTGCATTTCCGAATTCCCCTTTCTGGCTGCGGACATGAGAGAGCCCGCCACGACCAAGCGGTCACGGCGGGCTGACTCCCGTCACGCACCCCGACGGCCGCACTGGACGGCCGACTCCTCGCCGGGTGGGGCGCGGGGGGGTCGGCCACCCGGCGAGGAGTAGGGAAGGACGCCGCTCACGCGACGCTGCCGTGCGGGGCTCCTGCGGCTGCTGTACCCGCCCAGCACGTCAGAACGTACAGCAGCATCTCAAAAATGTCACCTATCTGGCCCCGGTCTGGGTGCTGGTCACCCTGTGACTCAACAGCACCCATCCTCTTGCAGGCCGTCGTCTGGCTCCCGGCCGCGCATACCAGCCTGCCACTCCAGCAGCTTTCGGGCCTCCTGGCGGGTCGAGACGCCCGCCCCGCCTCGAAGCAAACACGGGGGCTGCTTGGCCAGTTCAGCGATCCGCCGCTCGTCGATTTCGGACATGCGATTCCTCCCGTGAACGGCAAGCGCGCCGCCTTCGCCCGCCCAGATGCGACTTCCTCGACAGCCCACCAAGAGGCAGGTAACGGAGCGCGTGACGCCCGCAGTTCACCCGCCGACTCCCCCGAGGAAACTGTCCAACAAACCCTATAACCCCTCCGAGCTGCGAGGTATCGTAGAGGCAGGGACGATTGTTACCGGCCAGTCACCTGCGGCAGCATACGACACGGCCAGAGAAGGCGGACATGACAGACACCACCGACCGGCGTCAACACATGAGTCTGGCCTCGAAGTTGCTCGTCCTGCTGCGCCTGCGCCGCGATCCGGACGGGTTCACGCCCAGCGCCCGGGACGTCTCAGATGGGACGACCCCCGCGGGACAGCGCAAGCCCCTGCTGTCGCACGGCACTGTCAACAGCTTGATGAACGGCACCAGTAGCAATCCCAGGTCGTCTACCATCACTGCGCTCGCTCAGGCACTCGACGCCCCGGCCGCGTTCCTGCTCTCAGGACGGGAGTGGGACGACCTCGCAGCCCTGTCCGTGTACCGGGAGCACCCTGAAGCCCGCGAAGTCCTGCGTTTAATGCAGGGCCTTGAAGTGCAGGACATTCTTGAAATCCGTTCGAAGCTCCGGGAGATCCGTGTTCGTAGGGGACTGTCCGAAGAGGTCCCCGCGATCCCCCCACCTCCCCCCGGCGTCGACCAGCCCCGTGAGGGCCGGCCGCGCCGCCTGCTGAGCCTGCACGAAGCCGCTGAGAGGGCAGCGGATGATCTGGAAGGACGTTGAACCTCTTGGACGGCCTCATCTACGGCGTCTGTGCCCTTGCGACAGCCATCAGCGCGGCGATACGCCTGCACTACACCCGTAAGCGTCGCAATCAAGCGGCCTATCAAATCGCCCACAGGGCCCGGGTATCGGCGTTCGCAGCCTGCTTCTTCGGCTCCCTCCTGGCGATCCCCACAGTCGCCGAAGCCGTTGACCGGCTCATGAACTTCAACGAGGTCTCATCCCTCGCCTCGGACCTCGCCGCGGTGATCTTCTGGGCAAGCCTCCAAGTCCTGATCGTGGACTGGACGCACTCAAGAAGCCACGTACAGGCGGGAGTCGCAGTGCGCCTCTTCGCCGTGTGCTGTGTTGTCGCAGCGATGATCTGGGAGTTCCATATGGCCGACACCGCACACACGGAGCTGTCCACGGCCTACGCGCGTAGAGCCGACGTCCGGCTGTACCTGCTCACCTACCTCGGCTTCACAGCCATTGCTGGGCTGGAAATCGGCGCCTTCTCCACTGGGCTTGCCATTGCGGCCTGGCAGCAACGACGCGCAGCTGCAACCGGACTGTCCATCGCTGCCGCCGGGGGCATCTTCGGCGTCGCCTATGCACTCAGCCGGAGCGCGTACATCATCGCTGACCGGACCGGGCATGCCTGGCCGCTGTCTGTCGAGAACGCCGTGAGCCCCGCGTTGGCGGGGCTCTCCATCATCTGTGTGGCCACCGGTCTCGCGTTGGCCACCATCGGCTACCACATCAGCCCCAAAGGCGCTGGCAGCGCAGTTTAGGCAGACTTCTGCTCAGACTCTGCGCCCCACTGACGCCAATGCAGTGCCACCCGGTCCGCGTCCACCGTGCGAGAGCCCCTGGACGCGGCCGGGTACACGGCCACCTTCTCCAGCATGAGAACCAGGACACCCTTCTTCGCCCTCATCGGCGCGTGCTTCCACCAGCGCACGAGGTCAGGGATGTCGCCGACCGGCACGTGCTTGACCTGCTCCAGGAGACGAGCCTTTGTCTCATTGTCCCGGATCAGCTGCGTGAGTTCCTTGTCGGCAGTCCTGAACGCCTTGAGCGACATGTCCGGCGAGCGCGCGTAGTCCACGCCCAGCTTCTTCTGCCGACGGCGCGCGGCTGCTGCCTCCTTACGCAGGAGGGCAGCCTGGGCCAGCAGTTCATCTCGCGCCTGACCAATCAGCGCGCTGACCTCCGGCTTGGCCAACTCGGCCAGCACGTGCTCAGCAACGTACGTCTCCAGCAGGTCAGCATTGATGCGGACCTTGCCGCACCCGCCCGGATGCTGCGCGGTGCTGGGCGCACACCGGTAGCCGCGGCTGCCTCGGTTCGAGGGAGAGGAGCCCAGCGAAGTCGCGCACAGCCCGCAGGTACCCATCAGACCCGAAATCAGGTACTCGCGCTGTGGAGCCCGCTGCTTGTCCGGGTCATGGACAGGGCGCATGGCACGGATGGCCTCGAAGTCCTCCCGAGGGATGATCGCGGGGCCGCCCGTTTCGACGAGGTTGCCGTTCTCTTCTTCCTCCAGGCCGGCGATGGCCGGGTGATCGAGCACGTTTGCCAGGACGTCTGGCTTCCACAGGCCACCGCGCGTCGTGCGGTACCCCTCGGCGTTCATCCACTCCGTGATGGCGGGATAGGGCTGCTTGAGCAACCGCCGCGAGGCGGCAGCACGAATGCCCTCCGCCTCGCTCTCGCGCACCCGCCGGTACGCCATGTCCTCAAAGCCGTACAGCCTCGGCATCTCCTCGCCCCTCCTACCGACCCCCTTTAGGGAACTAGTTTACCGAAGATAGGTCACATTGTTGGAAACCCAACAAACACCCCAAGATCACGCGCCGCCTCCGTCGATCACGTACTCACCCCCGCGTCCCGGCGCTGCTCGATGCCGAGGACCTTCCACAGCTCCACCGTTGGTACCCGGACTGTGCCGCCTAGCGGGAGCGTCCGAACAGGGAACTTCCCATTGCGGATCAGCTCGTACGCCTTGTCTCGGCCAATTCCCAGAGCACGCCCGGCAGTTGTCACGTTGACCGTGGCCGGAAGAGCCAGCAGCTCCTCCAGACCCATCGCTCCGGCCGAAGCCTGTCCGCCCGCTTCCTGAGCAGTCATCTCGTTGGTCGCAATCTCCCCCGCGCCAACTTGTCAGCAACTTTACAACGCTGTCCGACACCCCCAGCAAGATCGAGAGAGATCACGCCAGACACGTACGGACACGTACGCACACCAACGGCTGGCTGTGATCCAAGCGACAGTCAACAGGGAGCAGTGTCGGATGTTCGAGCCGAGCTACTACAGGCGGTGCCAGTGCAAGGGACCACTCAAGGACAACAAGGGCAACCCCGTCCTCGACGCCGACGGCAACCCCAAGATCGGCTCCATCGGCACGACGTGCCCCAAGCTAGGCAAGGGGCACGGCACCTGGAACTTCTACTTCGAGCTCGAACCAGCCGAGGGCGGCACCCGCCAGCGGGTACGCCGCGGCGGCTTCGCCAAGTTGGAAGACGCCAAGAAGAAGGCCAGGGAGATCTACGACGCCGCCATGGCCGGCGGCGACGTGCTGTCCGATGAGAAGTGCGGCGACTTCTTCCTCCGGTGGATCAAGGCGAAGAAGTCCCTGGCCCGTACGACCCGCCACGGCTACGAGGAGCACATCAACAACTACCTCCTCCCGCACCTCGGGCACATCAAGTGCCGTGACCTCAAGGTTCGGCACCTCGACAAGATGTACGACGCGATCGAGAAAGAGAACGCCCAGCGGATCCTCCACCGGCTGCATGTCGACGAGCTCCAGAAGAAGCGCGACGCCGCGCACCGGGCCTGGGTGAAGACGGCGGGCTATGCCAAGAAGAAGGAGCGCCGCGCCGCGCGCCGGGCATTTCTCGACGCGAACGCAGAGCTGCGCGAGGGAAAGAAGGGGCTGCGGAAGGTCACCTCCGCAGCCACCATGCACCGCATCAACGACACCCTCAGCTCGGCACTGTCCTGGGGCATCAAGCGCGAACAGCTCTTCCAGAGGAACTGGGCCCAGCTCGTGGAGCTGCCCCCAGTCACTCGCCCCAAGCCGCTCGTCTGGACTCCCGAGCGCATCGAGCACCGGAAGCGCACCGGCGAGAAGCCCGGCCCGGTCATGGTCTGGACACCGGAGCTGACCGGCCAATTCCTCGACTTCGTCAAGGACGATTGGCTCTACGAGCTGTGGCACAGCTTCATCTTCCTCGGCCCCCGCCGCGGCGAGATGGCCGCCCTGCCCTGGACGGAGGTCAGCCTCGATGCCCTGTGGCTACGGATCTCCCAGCAGATCGTCGAGGTGGCGTACGAGCTCTACGGAGAAGCGCCGAAGGCCGACAGCGTTCGCACCCTGTCGCTGAGCCTGGAGTCTGCGGACAACCTCGCCGCCTTTCGCGCGAAGCAGGAGAAGCAGCGCCAGGAGTGGGGAGACGCCTACGTCGAGAGCGGCCGGGTGTGGACGCACGAGAACGGCGAGGCGCTGCACCCCGACTGGATATCCCGACGCTTCACCCGCCTGGTCGAGCTGTCCGGCCTGCCGCCGGTCCGCCTCCACGACCTGCGCCACCTCGCCGCCACCCTGTCCCTGCTCGCCGGGCACGACATCAAGGTCGTCTAGGAGAAGCTGGGGCACTCCTCGCGCCAGATCACCTCCGACACGTACACCAGCGTGCTGCCCGAGATGCTGCGGGCCGAGGCAGAGTCGGTCATGGCCGTCGTCCCCCGCGACGTCCCCTTCCAGGTGCGCACCCCGCTGACGATCCCCGAGGCAGCTTGGCAGAACGACATCGCCGTCTTCTTCGCGCACGGCGCCAGGCAGTCAGGCGACACCTGGGCCGTCGGAGCGCAGACCCAACCGGACTCCGACCTCCTCGGCATGATCACCCTGACCGGCCGGGGTCAGGACGACGCCGCCAACGGAGCGGTGAAGTGGGTACGTGATCACTGCTCCGCGAGCGACCTGGAGCTGGTGCGCGTGGAGAACTTCAACGACCGCTACCTCGAGGAGCAGCGAGCCGACTTCTCGCTCACGCGCTTCACGGTCGCCCGCTCCGAGTCCCCGACCGTCGAGGCATGGGCCCTACCGACCGGCCTGCCTCCGGCGGCGTCCCGCCATGGTCTCCGGGCTCCGAAAGGGCGCCGGAAGGCGGCGTGAGGGCGCTTCTGTCCACTGAATCGCCCCCGCGTCCACTGTGTGTCCACTGGATCTTGGTCTGAACGGATGAACGGGGGGCACCACCTTGGAGTGGTGCCCCCCGTTCTTACGTTTCCGCAGGTAGAAACGGTTCTCCCCGCGTAGTGAGTGGTGGGGCGGGTGGGACTCGAACCCACGGCCGACGGATTATGAGTCCGCTGCTCTAACCGGCTGAGCTACCGCCCCATAGCGGCGTGTCGCGTACATGTGTACGCGCCGTCTGCCGCAGCATAGCCGCTCATACGATCTCCTGCTTCGGATGGTCGGCTTCTGCGCTGCTCATGACCTGGGACTCCGCGGCGGCCGCCGCGGTTCCCGCGGACATGAAAAAGGACCCCAGCGGGGTCCTCGTTCAGCGTGCTCCCCCGACTGGACTCGAACCAGTAACCTGCCGGTTAACAGCCGGCTGCTCTGCCAATTGAGCTACGGAGGACCGAAGCTCCCCCGACTGGACTCGAACCAGTAACCTGCCGGTTAACAGCCGGCTGCTCTGCCAATTGAGCTACGGAGGATCGCCTCGATTGCATCGAACGTACCTCCCTGGGTATTCGCCAGGGGGCGGGCGCTCGCTGCGACACATACATTAGCGCAAGCAGGGGGGTGCTCCGCCAATCGGTACCCCCGGCGCCCACGTCGCACCTCAGACCAAGGCATAGGGAAGGGTGGCAGCCATGCGCTACCGGCTCACGTTCGTCGCCGGACTGGCCCTCGGTTACGTACTCGGCACAAGGGCCGGTCGCGAGCGCTACGAGCAGCTGAAGAAGTCCGCACAGCGGATCGCGCAGAACCCCGCCGTACGCAACACCGCCGAGACCGCCGCCCACCAGGGCCGGCAGTACGCGGGCAAGGCCTTCCACACGGTCAGCCACAAGGTCGGCGACCGTGTCCCGGAGACCGTGGCCCAGCGTGTCCGCTCGCTGCGCGAGCGCAACATGAACGGCACCCCGGAGGACGACTGGGGTACCAGCAACACGTAAGGGGAGTTCCCGGTACCGGTCGGCGGCAACGGGCGGTCCGCGGATGCTGCAAAATTCTCCGCATGGGGATAGTCGCCGGGTTGGACAGCTCGCCCGATTTCACTCGCATCGTGGTCTGCGACACGGACAGCGGAGCCGTGCTCAGGCAGGGTTACGCCCCGCATCCGACGGAGGGCCGCCCCAGCGATGTCGACCCGCAGGCCTGGCTGCTCTCCCTCGGTGAGGCCGCCGGCGGCGGACTGCTGGAGGGCGTGCAGGCCATCGGCGTGTCGGCGCAGCAGCACGCGGTGGTCCCGCTGGACGCCCAGGGCAACACCGTGCGCCCGGCGATGGTCGGCGGTGACAAGCGGGCCCAGGTCGCGGCGGCCGACCTGGTGGACGCGCTCGGCGGCCGGGAGGCCTGGGCCCAGGCGGTCGGCAGCGTTCCGCAGGCCGCCCTGCCGGTGACCAAGCTGCGCTGGCTCGCCAAGAACGAACCGGAGAACGCCCGGCGCACCGCCGTACTGCTCCAGGCCCACGACTGGCTGGTGTGGCAGCTGCTCGGGCGGCCGGTGCGGCGGACCACCGACCGGGGCGGTGCCTCCTCGACCGGCTACTGGTCCGCGGCCACCGGCGGCTACCGGGCCGACCTGGTCGAGCTGGCCCTCGGTCACCAGGCGATGCTGCCGGAGGTGATCGGCCCCTCCGAGGCGGCCGGTACGACTCCGGAGGGGCTGCTGATCTCCGCCGGGACCGGGGAGACCATGGCGGCCGCGTTCGGGCTGGGGATCGGGCTCGGCGACGCCGTCGTGTCGCTCGGTGCCTCCGGGTCCGTGATGGCGGTGCACCCGGAGGCGCTCGCCGACCAGTCCGGGATGATCACCTCGCTCGCCGACGCGACGGGCATGCATCTGCCGGTCGTCACCACGCTGAACGCCGTACGCACCCTGCGCGGCACCGCGGAACTGCTCGGGCTGCCGGACCTGGAGACCCTGTCCGACCTGGCGGGGAAGTCCACGCCGGGGGCGCACGGGCTGGTGCTGCTGCCCTATCTGGAGGGCGAGCGGACCCCGCATCTGCCGCACACCGCGGGCACCCTCGCCGGGCTGCGGCGGGAGTCGATGAAGCCGGAGCATCTGGCGCGGGCCGCGTTCGAGGGCATGCTGTGCGGGCTCGGCGACGCGCTGGACGTGCTGCGCGGCCGGGGTGTGGAGGTGCGGCGGGTCTTCCTGCTCGGCGCGGCGGCCGGGCTGCCCGCCGTCCAGGCCTCGGCGCCCTCGCTGTTCGGCGCGCAGGTCGTCGTACCGCAGCCCGCGGACTACGCGGCGATCGGGGCGGCCCGGCAGGCGGCCTGGGCGCTCGGTGTGTCGCAGGGCACCCTCGACCCGCGGACCCCGCCGGCCTGGCAGGGCGCGGCGGCGCAGGTGCTGGAGCCGGGCGAGGAGCTGGCGGTGGGGCAGGCGGTACGGCAGCAGTTCACGGCCGTACGGGAACAGACGCATCCGGGTGCGTTCCAGGCGTGAACGGCAGAAAGGCGCGCGACAGCGCACAACCACCGGACCGGAGCCGCTCCACTGTTGGCTTAATCGGTTGAGGTAACGCGGGTGGAGTGAACGACGATAGGGGCCAGGGGACACCGACCAGCCCCTGTCGCCGACACCGAGAGACCTAGCGTGCTCATACGACTTCTGCGGGCCTATCTCAGGCCTTACAAGAAACCCATCGTCCTGCTGGTACTGCTCCAGTTCCTCCAGACCTGCGCCACCCTCTACCTGCCCACCCTCAACGCGCACATCATCGACAACGGTGTCGTGAAGGGTGACACGGGCTACATCCTGTCCTTCGGCGCCCTGATGATCGGCATCTCGCTGGTCCAGGTCGGCTGCAACATCGGCGCCGTGTACTTCGGCGCCCGGACCGCCTCCGCCCTGGGCCGGGACGTGCGCGGTGCCGTCTTCGACCGGGTGCAGTCCTTCTCCTCCCGTGAGGTCGGTCACTTCGGCGCCCCCTCACTCATCACCCGTACGACGAACGACGTACAGCAGGTCCAGATGCTGGCCCTGATGTCGTTCACCCTGATGGTGTCGGCGCCCATCATGTGCGTCGGCGGCATCGTGATGGCGCTCGGGCTGGACGTGCCGCTGTCGGCGGTGCTGGTCGCGGTCGTGCCCGTGCTCGCGGTGTGCGTGACCCTGATCGTGCGGCGGCTGCGGCCGCTGTTCCGGTCGATGCAGGTCCGCCTGGACACGGTGAACCGGGTGCTGCGCGAGCAGATCACCGGCAACCGGGTGATCCGCGCCTTCGTCCGCGACGAGTACGAGCAGGGACGGTTCGGCAAGGCCAACGCCGACCTCACCGAGATGCAGCTCGCCACCGGCCGGATGCTGGCGCTGATGTTCCCGATGGTCATGACCGTGGTGAACCTGTCGTCGATCGCGGTGGTGTGGTTCGGCGCCCACCGCATCGCCGACAACCAGATGCAGATCGGCGACCTGACCGCGTTCCTCGCCTATCTGATGCAGATCGTCATGTCCGTGATGATGGCCACCTTCATGTTCATGATGGTGCCGCGCGCGGAGGTGTGCGCCGAGCGCATCCAGGAGGTCCTCGGCACCGATTCCAGCGTGGTGCCGCCGGCCGCCCCGGTCGCCGAGCTGCGCTCCCACGGCTACCTGGAGATACGGGCGGCCGGCTTCCGCTACCCGGGGGCCGAGGAGCCGGTGCTGAAGTCCGTCGACCTGGTGGCCCGGCCCGGCGAGACGACCGCCGTGATCGGCTCCACCGGCAGCGGCAAGTCGACCCTGCTCGGGCTGGTCCCCCGGCTGTTCGACGCCACCGAGGGCGAGGTCCTCGTCAACGGCGTGAACGTCCAGGAGATCGAGCCGCGGCTGCTGGCGCGGACGGTCGGACTGGTGCCGCAGAAGCCGTACCTGTTCGCCGGCACGGTCGCCACCAACCTGCGGTACGGCAACCCGGACGCCACCGACGAGGACCTCTGGCACGCGCTGGAGGTGGCGCAGGCCAAGGACTTCGTGTCCCGGCTGGAGGGCGGGCTGAACGCGCCCATCGCCCAGGGCGGCACCAATGTCTCCGGCGGCCAGCGGCAGCGGCTCGCCATCGCCCGCACCCTGGTGCAGCGCCCGGAGATCTACCTCTTCGACGACTCCTTCTCCGCCCTCGACTACGCCACCGACGCCGCCCTGCGCGCCGCGCTGGGCCGGGAGACCGCCGAGGCGACCGTGGTGATCGTCGCCCAGCGGGTGGCGACCATCCGGGACGCCGACCGGATCATCGTGCTGGACGAGGGCCGGGTCGTCGGCTCCGGCCGGCACGCGGAGCTGATGGCGGCCAACGAGACCTACCGGGAGATCGTGCTCTCCCAGCTGACGGAAGCGGAGGCTGCCTGATGGCCGGGCCCATGGGACGCATGATGGCCGGAGGCGGCCCCGACCAGCGCTCGATGGATTTCAAGGGGTCGGGCAAACGGCTCCTGTCCCTGTTCAGACCGGAACGGCTCACCATCTGCGGCCTGCTGCTGTGCGTGGTCGTCAGCGTGACCCTGAACGTGATCGGCCCGAAGATCCTCGGCAAGGCCACCGACCTGGTGTTCGCCGGCATCGTCGGCCGGCAGATGCCCGCCGGGGCCACCAAGGAGCAGGTCCTGGACCAGATGCGGGCCCACGGCCGGGGCTCCATCGCGGACATGCTGAAGAGCACCGACTTCACCCCGGGCAAGGGCATCGACTTCGGCGCGGTGGGGGACGTCCTGCTGCTCGCCCTGGCCACCTTCATGGTCGCCGGTCTGCTGATGGCGGTGGCGACCCGGCTGGTCAACCGGTCCGTGAACCGCACGATGTACCGGCTGCGCGAGTCCGTGCAGACGAAGCTGTCCCGGCTGCCGCTGTCGTACTTCGACAAGCGGCAGCGCGGCGAGGTCCTCTCCCGCGCCACCAACGACATCGACAACATCGGCCAGACGCTCCAGCAGTCGATGGGGCAGCTGATCAACTCGCTGCTGACCATCATCGGCGTGCTCGCGATGATGTTCTACGTCTCGTGGATCCTGGCGCTGGTCGCCCTGGTCACCGTGCCGCTGTCGTTCTTCGTGGCCACCCGGGTCGGCAAGCGGTCGCAGCCGCACTTCGTGCAGCAGTGGCGCTCCACCGGCAAGCTCAACGCGCACGTCGAGGAGATGTACACCGGGCACACCCTGGTGAAGGTGTTCGGGCGGCAGGACGAGTCGGCGCAGGCGTTCGCCGAGCAGAACGAGGCCCTGTACGAGGCGGCGTTCAAGGCGCAGTTCAACAGCGGTGTCATGCAGCCGCTGATGATGTTCGTGTCGAACCTGAACTACGTCCTGGTGGCGGTGGTCGGCGGTCTGCGGGTGGCGTCCGGCGCCCTGTCCATCGGTGATGTGCAGGCCTTCATCCAGTACTCCCGGCAGTTCTCCATGCCGCTGACCCAGGTCGCGTCGATGGCGAACCTGGTGCAGTCCGGTGTCGCCTCGGCCGAGCGGATCTTCGAACTCCTGGACGCGGAGGAGCAGGAGGCGGATCCGGTGCCGGGCCTGCGGCCGGCGGAGCTGCGCGGACGGGTCGCGCTGGAGCAGGTGTCGTTCCGGTACGACCCCGAGAAGCCGCTGATCGAGGACCTGTCGCTGAAGGTCGAGCCCGGGCAGACGGTGGCGATCGTCGGCCCGACCGGCGCGGGCAAGACCACCCTGGTCAACCTGCTGATGCGGTTCTACGACGTGTCGGGCGGCCGGATCACCCTGGACGGCGTGGACATCCGGGACATGACCCGGGACGAGCTGCGCTCCGGCATCGGCATGGTGCTCCAGGACACCTGGCTGTTCGGCGGCACCATCGCGGAGAACATCGCGTACGGCGCGACCGGGGAGGTCACCCGCGGGGAGATCGAGGAGGCCGCGCGGGCCGCGCACGCCGACCGGTTCATCCGCACCCTCCCCGACGGCTACGACACGGTCATCGACGACGAGGGCACCGGGGTCAGCGCGGGTGAGAAGCAGCTCATCACCATCGCGCGGGCGTTCCTGTCCGACCCGGTGATCCTGGTGCTGGACGAGGCGACCAGCTCCGTCGACACCCGGACCGAGGTGCTGATCCAGAAGGCGATGGCCAAGCTGGCGCACGGGCGTACGTCGTTCGTCATCGCGCACCGCCTGTCGACCATCCGGGACGCCGACACGATCCTGGTGATGGAGAACGGCTCCATCGTGGAACAGGGCGCGCACGCGGACCTGTTGGCCGCGGACGGGGCGTACGCCCGGCTGTACAAGGCCCAGTTCGCGCAGGCCGTCGCCGAGGTGGACTGAGGGACGGAAGGCGGGGCGCTCACCGCCGGGTGAGCGCCCCGTTTCAGTCCAGATAGCCGCGCAGCTGGTCCGCGAAGGCGTGGTCGCGGAGCTTGTTGAGGGTCTTGGACTCGATCTGCCGTATCCGCTCCCGGGTCACCCCGAAGAGCCGCCCGATCTCCTCCAGGGTGCGCGGGCGGCCGTCGATGAGGCCGTAGCGGAGCTGTACGACCTTGCGCTCGCGCTCGCCCAGCGTGGACAGGACCGCTTCCAGGTGCTCCCTGAGCAGCAGGAACGCGGCGGATTCCACGGGGCTCGCGGCGTCGCCGTCCTCGATCAGGTCACCGAGGGCGACATCGTCCTCCTCGCCGACGGGGGCGTGCAGCGAGACCGGCTCCTGGGCGAGCCGCAGCACCTCCGACACCCGCTCGGGCGGCAGCTCGAGATGGGCGGCGACCTCGTCCGGGGTCGGCTCGTACCCCCGCTCCTGGAGCATGCGGCGCTGCACCCGGACGACCCGGTTGATCAGCTCCACGACATGGACCGGGACGCGGATCGTGCGGGCCTGGTCGGCGAGGGCGCGGGACATGGCCTGGCGGATCCACCAGGTGGCGTAGGTGGAGAACTTGTAGCCGCGGGCGTAGTCGAACTTCTCCACGGCCCGGATGAGTCCGAGGTTGCCCTCCTGCACCAGGTCGAGCATGGTCAGCCCGCGCCCGACGTACCGCTTCGCCACGGAGACCACGAGCCGCAGGTTGGCCTCGATGAGGCGGCGCTTGGCCATCCGGCCCATGACCACCAGCCGGTCCAGGTCGCCCGCCAACTGGCTGTCCACATCGGGGGTGTTGCTCAGTTTCTCCTCCGCGAACAGCCCGGCCTCGACCCGGCGGGCGAGTTCGACCTCCTCGGCGGCGGTGAGCAGCGGGATGCGGCCGATCTCGCGCAGGTACTGGCGGAACAGGTCGGCGGAGGGGCCGCTGGAGTCGGCGCGGACGGCGACCCGCACCTCGACGGTCTCGCCGGGTGCCTCGGGCTCCTCCGGTTCGTCGGCGAGGGCCTCGGGGGAAGGCTCCGCGGGCTCTGCCGGCTCCGCGGGCTCTACGGGCTCCACGGGCACCGCCTCCGGATGCAGGGCGGCGCGGCTCTGCGGAGGGACGGCCACGAGCACGCCCTGCTCCGCGTCCGGCTCGTCCACTGGTGTGCGGGTACTGCTGTCGGACTGGGTGAGGGTCTGGGTCTGCACCGGGGCGACCTCCAGGATGATCGCTGCCGTCGGCTGCGGCAGCGGGTCGTCGGGAGCGGAGAGTCACGGCCTGCGCTCCGCGGACTCGGGCACCGCACCCAGTGTGGAGTACGACACATCCCCGCCACGAGGGTCGTGCGGTGACTTTTTGCGTCCGCTCCGTGACCGGCTGGTGATCCGGTGGGTCAGAGGGCCGACGGGCCCTCGTCCTGGAGAGCCCTGTCGTACCTGGTGAGGATCATCATCTCGTTCTGCACGGCGGCCGACTGGGCCGGGTCCGAGTGCCCGAGCCGGGTCAGGGTGCCCTGGAGCTCGGTGAGCCGGCGGGCCACGGCCCGGCGACGGACGGTGACGAGCTGTTCGCCCGCGTAGGCCTCGTCGACCGTGCGCCGCAGGATCGCCTCGACCGCCAGCTCGGTGACCATCGCACGCACGGTGTCGTCGGGCGCCGCCTCGCGGACCCGGACCAGGTACTCCTGCGCGTCCTGTGCGCCGTACGCGGCGCCGCCCGCCTCCGCGATGGCCTGGCGTACGGCCGCGTAGGGCGGGGCGGTGAACTCGTCGGTGCCGTACGCGTCGAACGCGGGCGACACCAGCTCGGGGCGTTGCAGAGCGAGTTTGAGGAGTTCGCGCTCGGTGGCGTAGACGGGGTTGCGCAGGGTGAGGGCCGGGCCGGAGGCGACGGTGCGGGGGGCGGCCGCCCACTGCTGTTCCGGGCCGCGCGGGCGCTCCGGCTGCGGGGCCTTTCCGCCGCGGTCGCGGGCCCAGCGGGCCAGCTGGGCCACCCGGCGGACGACGAACTGGGTGTCGAGGATGCCGAGCATGCCGGCCAGTTCGACGGCCACCTCGTGCTGGGCGCCGCTGTTCTTGATGCGGGCGACGACCGGCGCGGCCTCGTCCAGGGCGGCGGCGCGGCCGGCGGGGGTGTCCAGGTCGTACCGGGAGACGATGTGGCGCAGCGCGAACTCGAACAGCGGGGTGCGCGGTTCGACCAGGTCGGCGACCGCCTCGTCGCCCTTGGCCAGCCGCAGGTCGCAGGGGTCCATGCCGTCGGGGGCGACCGCGATGTAGGTCTCGGCGGCGAACTTCTGGTCGTCCTCGAAGGCGCGCAGGGCGGCCTTCTGGCCGGCGGCGTCGCCGTCGAAGGTGAAGATGACCCGGGCGGAGCCGTTGTCCATCAGCAGCCGACGGAGGATCTTGATGTGCTCACCGCCGAAGGCCGTGCCGCAGGTGGCGATGGCGGTGGTCACCCCGGCGAGGTGACAGGCCATGACGTCGGTGTAGCCCTCGACGACCACGGCGCGGCTGGTCTTGGCGATCTCCTTCTTCGCCAGGTCGATGCCGTAGAGGACCTGGGACTTGCGGTAGATCGCGGTCTCGGGGGTGTTCAGGTACTTCGGGCCGGTGTCCGCCTCGTACAGCTTGCGGGCGCCGAAGCCGACGACCTCGCCGCCGATGTCCCGGATGGGCCACATCAGCCGGCCCCGGAAGCGGTCGATGGGCCCGCGCCGGCCCTCCTGGGAGATCCCGGAGAGGATCAGCTCCTTGTCGGTGAAGCCCTTGCCGCGCAGATAGCGGGTGAGGTGGTCCCAGCCCTGGGGGCTGTAGCCGACGCCGAAGTGCACGGCGGCGGCCTGGTCGAAGCCACGCTCGGCGAGGAAGATCCGGCCGGTCTCGGCCTCGGGGCTGGTGGCGAGCTGCTCGGCGTACCACTGGGCGGCGATCTTGTGTGCCTCGACCAGGCGGATGCGCTCGCCGCGCTGGTGGGCGGGGTTGTATCCGCCCTCCTCGTAGCGCAGCGTGATGCCGGCCTGGGCGGCGAGGCGTTCGACCGCCTCCGAGAAGGAGAGGTGGTCGACCTTCATCACGAAGGTGATGGTGTCGCCGCCCTCCTGGCAGCCGAAGCAGTGGAAGAGTCCCTTGCTCGGGCTGACCTGGAAGGACGGCGACTTCTCGTCATGGAACGGGCAGAGACCCTTGAGGTTGCCGCCGCCCGCGTTGCGCAGCTGGAGGTACTCGGAGACCACGGCGTCGATCGGGACCGCGTCCCGTACCGCCTTCACGTCCTCGTCGTTGATCCGTCCTGCCACGGATGAATTCTACGGGGGCGCAGTGACAGTCCCGGTGCCCTCGGGCGTCAGGGCAGAAGACTGTCCAGGGCCACATGGGGGTCGGAGAGGGCGTCGCTGTTCACCTGTGCCCGGGAGCGGATCAGCTTCTGGATGTGCTCTGTGACATCCCACACGTTCACGTTCATCCCGGCCAGCACCCTCCCCTCCCGCACCCAGAACGCGATGAACTCCCGCTTGCCCGCGTCGCCCCGGATCACCACCTCGTCGTACGAGCCCGGCGGCGCCCAGCCGCTGTACTCCATGCCCAGGTCGTACTGGTCGGTGAAGAAGTAGGGCACCCGGTCGTGGACCACGTCCTTGCCGAGCATCGAGCGGGCCGCCGCGGGGCCGCCGTTCAGCGCGTTCGCCCAGTGCTCGACCCGGATCCTGGTGCCGACCAGCTGGAGCGGGAAGGCGGCGACGTCACCGGCCGCGTAGATGTCGGGGTCGGAGGTGCGCAGCCGTTCGTCCACCGCGATGCCGCCGCCGTGCGCCCGGTCGGCCAGCTCCAGCCCCGCCGTCTCGGCCAGGCCGGTGCGGGGTACGGCACCGATCGCCGCGAGGACGTCGTGCGCCGGGTGCTCCTCGCCGTCGTCCGTGCGGGCGGCGAGGACCACGCCGTCCTGGCCGACGATCTCGGTGAGCTGCCGCCCGAAGTGGAAGCGGACGCCGTGTTCGCGGTGCAGCTCGGCGAAGACGTTGCCCAGCTCGGGGCCGAGCACGCCGTGCAGCGGGGTGGGCGCCGGTTCGATCACGGTGACCTCGGCGCCGTACTCACGGGCCGCCGCGGCGACCTCCAGGCCGATCCAGCCGGCGCCCGCGATCACGAGGTGCCCGTTGTCCCGGCCGAGGGCGGTGAGGACCCCCTTGAGGCGCTCGGCGTGGGCGAGGCGGCGCAGATGGTGCACGCCGGCCAGGTCGGTGCCGGGGATGTCGAGCCGGCGCGGTTCGGCGCCGGTGACCAGGAGCAGCTTGTCGTAGCGGACGAGGGTGCCGTCGTCGCCGAAGCGGACCGTCTTCGCGGTGCGGTCGATCGCGTCGACGGTCTGGCCGAGGTGCAGCTCGATGTCGTTCTGCGCGTACCAGGCGGGCTCGTGCACGAAGACGCTGTCGCGTTCCTTCTTGCCGAGGAGGTAGCCCTTGGAGAGCGGCGGGCGCTCGTAGGGGTGGTCGCGTTCGTCGCAGATCAGTATCACCCGGCCGGTGAAGCCCTCCGCACGGAGCGTCTCGGCCGCCTTCGCGCCGGCGAGGCCGCCTCCGACGATCACGAATGTCTGATCCGCGTCGACCACTTGATGCCTCCTCGTAAGGGTGCCGCCATCTGCGAGCCTCCCGCACAGGGCGGCGTGCGGGAAGAGGGAGTGACCCGATCAGGCCAGCCGGGTCACGTTCCTCTCACATATGCCCCGTCAGTCTCGCGTGCAGCGACCGCGCGGAGGCGTCGGTGAGCGAGGCGATCTGGTCGACGATCACCCGCTTGCGCGTGTGGTCGTCGCCTGCCCCGTGGAACAGTGCCCGAAACTGCGGGTCGAGGCCGTCCGGCGCGCGGGCGGTGAGCGCGTCCGCCAGCTCCGCCACGATCACCCGTTGGTCGGCGCGGAGCCGCTCCTGTTCGGCGCGCTGCATCACATACCGGTCGGCGACGGCCTTGAGCACGGCGCACTCCATGCGGGTCTCGCGCGGTACGACCAGCTCGGCGCCGTAGCGGGTGAGCCGGCCGGTGCCGTACGCGGCGCGGGTGGCGCCCTCGGCGGCGAGGCAGAACCGGCCGATGAGCTGGCTGGTGGCGTCCTTCAGCCGGGCCTGGGCGACCGCGGTGCCGTCGTAGCCGTGCGGCCACCACTCCTCGTCCAGCAGACGGTCCAGGGCCGCGGCGAGTTCGGCCGGGTCGGTGTCCGCGGGTGCGTAGCGGCGGGCGGCGACCTCGAACACCGCCTGCCGCTCGGGCTCGGCGTGCAGGCAGTTGGGGTCGATGTGGCCGGCGTGCAGTCCGTCCTCGACGTCGTGCACCGAGTACGCCACGTCGTCGGACCAGTCCATGACCTGCGCCTCGAAGCAGGTGCGGGCGCCGGGGGCGTGCGCCCTGACCCAGTCGAACACCGGCCGGTCGTCCTCGTACACGCCGAACTTGCCGGACCCCGGGTCGGTGGGGTGGGCGCCGCGCGGCCAGGGATATTTCGTGGCGGCGTCCAGGGTGGCGCGGGTGAGGTTGAGGCCGACGGACCGCTTCTCGGTGAACCGCTTGGGCTCGATGCGGGTGAGGATCCTGAGCGACTGGGCGTTGCCCTCGAAGCCGCCGCAGTCGTCCGCGAAGTCGTTCAGGGCCTGCTCGCCGTTGTGCCCGAAGGGCGGATGGCCGAGGTCGTGCGCGAGACAGGCCGCCTCCACCAGGTCCGGATCACACCCGAGGGCCGCGCCCAGCTCCCGGCCGACCTGCGCGCATTCGAGGGAATGGGTCAGCCGGGTGCGGGGGCTGGGGTCCCAGGTGTGGGTACGGGCGCCGGGCGTGACCACCTGCGTCTTCCCGGCGAGCCGGCGCAGCGCGGCACTGTGCAGGATGCGGGCCCGATCCCGCTGGAAGGCGGTACGCCCGGGCCGCTTGTCGGGCTCCCCGACCCAACGCTCGACCGACGCCGGATCGTAGCTGGTGGGGGATGCGGTGCCTTCCATGCCTCGACAGTAAGCGGCGCCGCTGACAATCGGGCGGTGCGGGGGGTGTGGGTGGGGGGTGGGTTATGTCGTTCGGGGGGTGAGGCGGGATCAGGCGGCTTCTGTCCAGAGGGGTGCCAGGCATGCGTCGTACCGGTGGATGATCAGGCGGGCCAGGGCCGGGTGTGCGCCCAGAGGGGCCGATGCGATCCAGGGGGCCTGTTCGGCGCACTGGGTGGCGAAGCGGCCCGGGGCGGTGAAGTACGACGCGATGGCCACCCGGTGCCGGCCACGGGCCGCGAGGGCGCGCAGTGCCATCGGGACGGTCGGGCTCGCCGCGGAGGCGTACGCGGGGACCACCGGGACGCCGAGCCGGTCGGCCAGGAGGCGGGCGGTGCGACGGGTGTCGGTCGCCGAGTCGGGGTCGCGGGAGCCGGCCGCGGCCAGGATCACCGCGCTGGTACGGCGCGCGGCGGGAGACATCTCGGGGTCCCAGCCGGCCTCGGCCAGACGCTCGTACAGGGTCTCGGCGAGGAGCGGATGCGGGCCGAGCGGGGCCGCCACGCGCGTGCGTGCCGGTGCGGCGGCCGCCATCTCGGGGATGTCGTGCTTGACGTGGTAGCCCCGGCCGAGGAGCAGCGGGACGAGGACGGCGGAGGTGTCGCCGAGCCCGGCGAGGGTGTCCGGCAGCAGCGGCTCGTTCAGCTCGATGTGGCCCAGATGGACGGGGAGGCCGGGGCGCACGTCGCGCACCCGGTCCATCAGGTCCCGCACGGTGCTCAGCGCGCGCGGGTCGCGGCTGCCGTGGGCGACCAGGACGAGCGCGGGCGGGGCCGGACGGTGGCCGCCCCGCAGCGGGGAGACGAGCCGCAGCCGGCCGACGAGCCCGCCGCCGATGCGGTCCATGAGGTGCGCCGTGCTGTCGCGGAAGCCGCGGGCCTCGTCCGGGGAGCCGTCGGCAGGGTGGGACGCCGTCATGCGGAAATCCTCGCGGTGTCAGATTGCGCGGTCGTTGCCGGGCCGTCACGGGTGTTTGCCGCGGCTTCACGTCGTACACGCGCGCGATGTGAGGCGAACCGGAGCGCGCCCGTCGGCGTCCTCCATGAGCGGAACCGAATCATGGGGGCACTATGAAGATCCGTCGACCGCGGCTGCCGCGCACACGCCAGGGACAGCGCCGGCTGGTGCAGGCCGTGGTGGCCGGATGCGTGCTGGCGCTGCTGCCGGCGACCTGGCTGTTCGTGTCGACGGCGGACCGGCTGCGCACGACGGCCGACGCGCCGCAGGCACCCGTCGCGGTGGTGTTCGGCGCGGGGCTGTGGAACGGCGAGCCGTCGCCGTACCTGGCGCACCGGCTGGACGCGGCGGTGACGCTGTACCGGCAGGGACGGGTCAAGGTCCTCCTGGTCACCGGGGACAACAGCCGCAAGGACTACGACGAGCCGGACGCCATGCGCACCTACCTGCGCCGGCACGGGGTGCCGGACGGGCGGATCGTGCGGGACTACGCCGGGTTCGACACCTGGGACTCCTGTGTGCGGGCCAAGAAGATCTTCGGCGTGGACCGGGCGGTGCTGGTCAGCCAGGGCTTCCACATCCGGCGGGCGGTGGCGCTGTGCGAGGCGGCGGGGATCGACTCGTACGGCGTGGGGGTCGCCGCCACCCACGACGTGACCTGGTACTACGGCGGCACCCGCGAGGTGTTCGCGGCGGGCAAGGCGGCGCTGGACGTGGTGTTCCGGCCGGATCCGCAGTTCCTCGGCCCCAAGGAGCAGGGGGTGACCCGGGCGCTGGCCACCGAGCGGTGACGGCTACGGCTACGGCTACGGCTACGGCTACGGCCTCACGGTGCCCGGTCGCGCGCGGGGAGGTCGCCGTGCCGGGGGTGTAACCGGGGGCGGGCACGGGCCGTAACACGCCGGAAGCACGCTGGGCACATGGAGAACACCTCGACGCCCACCCACTGCCCGTACTGCGCCTTGCAGTGCGGGATGAACATCACGCCCCTGCCCACGGGGGGCGTCGAGGTCACCGAGCGGGTGGACTTCCCGGTGAACCGGGGCGCGCTGTGTGGCAAGGGGCGTACGGCGGCCGAGGTGCTGTCGCCCGCGGTCCGGCTGACCTCGCCGCTGGTGCGGTCGGGCGGCCGGCTGGTGGAGGCGAGCTGGACCGAGGCGCTGGACCGGATCGCCGGCCGGCTCGGGGCGACGCGCGAGCGGTACGGCGCCGACGCGCTGGGCGTGTTCGGCGGCGGCGGACTGACGAACGAGAAGGCGTACGCACTCGGCAAGTTCGCCCGGGTGGTGCTCGGCACCTCGCAGATCGACTACAACGGCCGCTTCTGCATGTCGTCGGCCGCGGCGGCGGGCGCTAAGGCGTTCGGTCTGGACCGGGGCCTGCCTTTCCCGCTGGAGGACATCCCGAAGAGCGGGTGTGTGATCCTCGTCGGTTCCAACCTCGCGGAGACGATGCCGCCCTCGCTGCGGTTCTTCTCGGAACTGCGGGAGAACGGCGGCACGCTGATCGTCGTCGACCCGCGCCGCACCCGGACCGCCGAACAGGCCGACCTGCATCTCGCACCGCGCCCGGGCACGGATCTCGCCCTCGCCCTCGGCCTGTTGCACCTGGTGGTGGCCGAGGGGCGGGCGGACGAGGAGTACATACGGGAGCGGACCAGCGGCTGGGAGGAGGCCCGGGCCGGGGCCATGGCGCACTGGCCGGAGTACGTGGAGCGGATCACGGGGGTGTCCGTTCCCGAACTGCGCCGGGCGGTCCGGATGTTCTGCGAGCCCGAGTCGGCGATGGTGCTCACCGCGCGCGGGCCGGAGCAGCAGGCCAAGGGCACGGACACGGTGGGCGCGTGGATCAACCTGTGCCTGGCGACGGGGCGCGCGGGGCGGCCGTACAGCGGTTACGGCTGTCTGACCGGGCAGGGCAACGGACAGGGCGGCCGGGAACACGGGCAGAAGGCCGACCAGTTGCCCGGCTACCGCAGGCTGGACGATCCGGCGGCACGCGCGCACGTGGCCGGCGTGTGGGGCGTGGACCCGGACAGTCTGCCGGGTCCGGGCCGCAGCGCGTACGAACTCCTCGACGCCCTCGGTACGGAGGTCCGGGCGCTGCTGCTGATGGGCTCCAACCCGGTGGTGTCGGCGCCGCGCGCGGCCCACGTCGAGGAGCGGCTGCGGTCGCTGGACTTCCTGGCGGTGGCCGACGTGGTGCTGTCGGAGACGGCGGAACTGGCCGATGTGGTGCTGCCGGTCACCCAGTGGGCGGAGGAGACGGGTACGACGACCAGCCTGGAGGGCAGGGTGCTGCTGCGCCGCCGGGCCGTCGCTCCGCCGCCCGGGGTCCACAGCGACCTGTACGTCCTGCACGAGCTGGCGGACCGGCTGGGGGTGGAGAAGGGCTTCCCGGCCGACCCGGAGGAGGTCTTCGAGGAGCTCCGCCGGGCGAGCGCGGGCGGCCCGGCGGACTACTCGGGGATCACCTACCGCAGGCTGGCGGAGGAGAACGGGGTCTTCTGGCCGTGCCCGCAGGGGGCGGCGGGACCGGACACTGCCCCTGTCGCGCCGGCCGTGGCCGACGCACCTGCTGCCGCCGAGGGCGGATCCACAGCCGGTTCCGGACCTCATCCCGGCGCCCCCCGCCTCTTCCTCGACCGTTTCGCCACCCCCGACGGCCGGGCCCGGTTCGTGCCGGTGACGCACCGGCCGACGGCGGAGGAGCCCGACGCCGAGTACCCGCTGCTGCTGACCACCGGGCGGGTCGTGGCGCAGTACCAGTCGGGCGCCCAGACCCGGCGGGTGGCGGAGCTGAACGCGGCCGCGCCGGGCCCCTTCGTGGAGCTGCACCCGCGGCTCGCGCGCCGCCTCGGCGCCGCGGAGGGCGACCGGCTGGCGGTGGTCTCCCGCCGCGGCCGGGCGGTGGCACCGGCCCGCATCACGACCGCGATCCGCCCCGACACGGTCTTCATGCCCTTCCACTGGCCGGGCGAGGGCCGCGCCAACACCCTCACCAACCCGGCCCTGGACCCGACGTCCCGGATGCCGGAGTTCAAGGTGTGCGCGGTGCGGGTGGAGGTCGTGGGCCCTCGGGCGGAGGGCGGGGGCGCGGCGGAGGGCGGGGGCGCGGCGGGCCTCCACCCTGCGGTGCACAACGGCTTCCACCCTGCGGTGCACAACGGCTTCCACCCGTGATCCATCCGGGGGCCGAGGCGGGAAGGGGCCGGGTCCGCGTACGGTCCTGGTATGTCCGACAGCAAGCGATTCGATCTCGACGCCTATCTGGCCCGCATCGGGTGGGAGGGCGACCGGCGGCCCGGCCTCGGCACGCTGCGGGGTGTGCATCTGGCCCACGCCCGGTCCCTGCCCTTCGAGAACCTGGACGCCGTGTCCGGCAGAGTGCCGTCGCTGGCCGCCGCCGACCTGGTGGCCAAGATGGTGCACGGGCGGCGCGGCGGTTACTGCTACGAGCACAACACCCTGCTGCGGCTGGCGCTGGAGGCGCTCGGATTCCGGGTGACGCTGCTGGCCGGGCGGGTGGTGCTGGGCGCGGATACGCCGGAGAGCCGGCCGCGGACGCACGCGATGCTGCGGGTGGAGGTGCCGGGCGAGCCGGAGCCGTATCTGGCGGACGTCGGTTTCGGCGCGGTGGGGGCGCTGCTGCTGCCGGTGCCGCTGGTGACCGGTGTGGAGTTCGAGGGGGCGGGGCGCCGGCACCGGCTGGCGGTGCTGCCGCACCAGGGGCCGCTGGAGCTGTGGGCGTTGCAGGTGTACGACGGCCGGGAGCGGGACTGGGTCGGGCAGTACGCGTTCACCGTGGAGCCCATCGCGCCCGTCGATCTGGAGATGTTCAACTGGTACATCGCCACCAGCCCCCGCTCGCCCTTCACCCGCCGCCCGTATCTCCAGCGCACCACGGCCGACCGCCATCTCGCCCTGGACGGGACCCTGTTGACGGAGACGCTGGCCGACGGGACGGTACTCGAGAGAAAGCTGGCCGGGGAGGCCGAGGCGCGCCGGGTGGTGGCGGCGGAGTTCGGGATCGAGGTGCCGGCGGGGGTGCAGCTGACGGCCGGCTGAGCGTCCCCGGCGCGGACCCTCGCCCCCCATCTCCCGGCAGGCCTCACCCCCTCGCGCCCCGCCTGTCCCGGCCCCTCGCGCCAGGCCGGTCTCACCCCCTCGACAGCCAGTCCCCGCTGGCGATCCGTCGTCCCTCCGCTCGCAGCCGGGCGGCCACCGGTGGGGCTGCCAGGTAGACCCAGGCGCGGACCGGGGTGCCGTCGGGGCGCAGGGCGTCGCGGGTGACACGGTCGTAGAGGTTGCGGGGGTCGCCCGGGGTGTACTCCTCCAGCCGGTCCAGCGCGGCGAGGAGTGCGTCGTAAGCCTCCGGGCGGGCGGTGACCAGGGCGCCGTGGACGGAAGTGCCGGGGTGGTCGACGGCGTAGGGGTAGCCGGGGCCGTCGTACAGGGCGGTGTCCGGGAGGCGCGCGGGTCCCTCGGCGGCGGTGCGTCCGCGCAGGAACAGATCGTGGTTCGGCTCGCCGGGGCGGAGCGTGCCGTAGACGAAGAAGGGCAGCTGCGCGCGCTGTTCGGGGTCCGGGGCGATCACGGAACCGATTCTGGACCCCCTCGGGCTCCCCACACATCTCCATGAAGGCGCTATGGACATGACATGTCGTGGCCTCTTAAATCTCACTCGGCATCAGCGCCACCCCACGCCTTGACTGGCGCCTTCCCGAGGAGACAGATGAGCCGGATACGGCAGCACGTCCGAGGACCCCGTCGTCTCGCCACCGCCGGCGTCGCCGCCACCACCGCGACCCTGCTGGCCGTCGCCCTCTCCCCCGCCGCCCACGCCGACGCCAGACCCACCCGGGCGGCCGCGATCCAGAACGCCGCGTCGGCCCTCCTGAGCCACGCCGCGAGCCTGAACCTGACCGACGCCGAGCGCACCAGCGTCCGCGACGTGATCGTGGACAAGGACGGCACCCAGCACGTCCGCTACGACCGCACCTACCGCGGACTGCCGGTACTCGGCGGCGACTTCGTCGTCCATCTGACCCCGAGCGGCGGCTTCCGCGGCGCCGACCGCGCGACCAGGCGCACCATATCCCTGCCCACCATCACCCCCGCGATCAGCGCCCCCAAGGCCTCCGACCTGGCCGTGAACGCCCTGCGCGCCGTCCACCTCGGCGAGTCGCTACGGCAGGTCAAGGCCAAGCCCGAGCTGATCGTCGACGCCCTGCACGGCGCCCCCAGGCTGGCCTGGCGCACCAACGTGGCCGGCCTGGACTCGCTCGGCAACCCGGTCGCCCGCACCGTCCTCACCGACGCCCGCACCGGCGCCCGGATCGACGCCTGGGACAGCATCGAGACGGCGTCCGGGGACGGCCAGTCGCTGTACAGCGGCACCGTCCCGCTGGAGACGACCTCGTCCGGGTCGGCGTACCAGCTCACGGACCCCACCCGCGGCAACACCTACACCGGGGACGCGGCCAACAAGACCGACCTGTGCTTCCTCGGCATCTGCTTCAGCCGGGCCCCGTCGACCGTGTTCACGGACTCGGACAACCACTGGGGCACGGGCAGCAACGCCGACCGTTCCTCGGCCGCCGTCGACGCCCAGTACGGCACCAACATGACCTGGGACTTCTACAAGAACACCTTCGGGCGCAACGGCATCGCGGGCGACGGCAAGGGCTCGTACAACCGCGTCCACTACGGCAGCGGCTACAACAACGCCTTCTGGGACGACAGCTGCTTCTGCATGACCTACGGCGACGGCGACGGCAGCACCTTCGGGCCGCTGGTCGCGCTGGACGTCGCCGGGCACGAGATGACCCACGGGGTCACGTCGAAGACGGCGGCGCTCACGTACTCGGGCGAGTCGGGCGGGCTGAACGAGGCCACCTCGGACATCCTCGGCACGATGGTCGAGTGGTACGCCAACAACTCCTCCGACCCCGGTGACTACCTCATCGGCGAGAAGATCGTGAAGTCCGGCTTCGGCAAGACCGCGCTGCGCTTCATGGACCAGCCCTCCAAGGACGGCAACTCGGCCGACTACTGGAGCAGTTCGGTCGGGAACCTGGACGTCCACTACTCCTCCGGCGTCGCCAACCACTTCGCCTATCTGCTGGCGGAGGGCAGCGGAGCGAAGACCATCAACGGCGTCAGCTACAACTCGCCGACGTACAACGGCTCGACCGTCACCGGCATCGGCCGGGACAAGGTGGCCCGCATCTGGTACCGGGCGCTGACCACCTACATGACGTCCTCGACCAACTACGCGGGCGCCCGCACGGCCACGCTGAACGCCGCCAAGGACCTGTACGGCGCGGGCAGCACCGAGTACAACGCGGTGGCCGCGGCCTGGAGCGCGGTCAACGTGAACTGACGGCTCCTCGGGTGACGGCTCCTCGGGTGACGGTGTGGCCGTCCGCGCGCCGTCACCCGTTCAACGGCATCCGTCGCTCCATTCGTGTGTTCTTCGTACAACCCTCTCGTCCACGACCCCCGCACGCCCGTGACCTGCCCGGACTTCCGGCGGGATAGGCCGTGTGGGGGTCGTCGGCGACACCCGTTCACCGCAGTGCCGCCCGCCTGCCCGGCAAGCGGAACTCCCCGACTGCGACTTACCTCGGTAGCGAACGAGCCGACCGGACACGCCGGACGGACAAGCCGAACCGCGAGCCCTTGGGGAGCACCATGCGACGCCGACGCCTCGCCCGTCTGCTGACCGGCACCGCGCTCGCCGCGGCCGCGGCGGGACTCGCCGCGGCACCCGCGTACGGCGGCGCGGCCGGCCGCCTCGACGTGTACCCGTCCACGGTGGCGCCCGGCGCACAGGTCACGGTGAACACCGCGGTGTGCGGTGAGAAGGGCTCCGCGACCGGGGACGCGGGGGCGGTCGGCGCCGGGACGTTCACGCTGGCGCCCAGCACGCACGAGGGCGAGGCGATCGGCCAGTTCCGGGTGCCGTCGAGCGCGCAGCCGGGGACGTACGAGATCGTCGCCAAGTGCGCCGAGGGCGACCGCCAGGCGACGGGCGACCTGGTGGTCGCGCTGAGCGCGGCGCACGAGCAGGTGCAGCCGCGGGGCAGCCTGAAGACGGGGGTCGGCGGCGCACTCGGCCCCGACCCCGTGCAGACCGCGGCGGGCCTGGCGGCGCTGGCCGTCGCCGCCGCGGGCGGTACCTGGCTCCTGCATCGCCGGGCGAGAGGCGACGGGATCTGACGGACACCCTCCGCTGTCCGTCCGCCGGTACCGCACGCCCCACCCCCTCCGGGTCCGATGCCCCTCGCGGCCCGGAGGGGGAGGGGCCCAGCCTCGGGGGTCCGCCGTCAGGGTTCGCCTCCACGAGAGGGGGTTCGCATGCGCAGGACCGCCAGGACCGCCAGGACCGTCAGGACCGCGAGAACGGCCGGACCCGCCGGGACCGCCAGGCTCGGCGACACCGCGATAGCCGCCCTCACCGTCGTCGCCCTCTGCTCGGGCGTATGGCTGCTCGGCGGTGGCACCGGGACACACGCCCCGCCGCCCCAGCCGTCGGCCGCCGAGGGCCGGGCCACCGGCCCGCACGGCGGCGAGCAGCCCGCCGCTCCCGCGCTGCCGCCCTCCCCTCCCCGGCGCATCCGTATCCCCGCGATCCACGTGGACGCGCCGCTCATGGGACTGGCCCTCACCCGCTCCGGCAGCCTGGACGTCCCGCCCGCCGACCGGAAGAACCTGGCCGGCTGGTACGAGGCCGGCACCACCCCCGGCGAGACGGGCACCGCGATCGTCGCCGGCCATGTCGACAACGCCGAGGGCCCGGCCGTCTTCTACGGCCTCGGCGCGCTCCGCCGGGGCGCGGTCGTCGAGGTGGACCGCAGCGACGGCACGGTGGCCGTGTTCACGGTGGACGCGGTCGAGGTCTACCCGGCCCGCGACTTCCCCGACGAGAAGGTCTACGGCGCCGCCCCCCGCCCCGAACTCCGGGTGATCACCTGCGGCGGCGGCTACTCACGGACCACCGGCTACCAGGGCAACGTGGTCGTCTTCGCCCACCTGACGGGGAGCCGGCCCCTGGCCGAGGAAAGCCCCAGCCGGCCCATCCCCGAGGAAGAACCCCCCGGAGAATCGTCCTAGGCGGCCCCGGTCGTCCGGCGGATCACGTCCAGGGTGTGCCGTACCGTGCGCGCCGTGCTGTCCCGCATCCGCTCGATCGTGGCGGCGTCCGGTCCGGCCGCGGCGTCCTCGCCGTGGAAGGTGATCTCGCTGGCGAAGCTCAGGGTGAGTCCGCCGTCCGCGTCCTGCCCGATCTCGTTGTGGATCACCCAGGTGGCCCGGTCGTCGTCACGGTGGAAGCTGACCCGCCGGCCCGGCCGGAAGACGACGTCCTCCCTGATCCGCTCACCCCGCACGACCACCTCCCGCACCAGGCCGTCGGCCCGGCGCTCCAGCACCGTGCACTCGGACATGCCCTCGATGAAGGGGACAGCGTTCTCGGCCTTCCGCCGCAGCCCGTCCCACAGCTCGTCCCGGTCGAGCCGGTACTGCCCCTCCTCGGCGGGGTCGTTGACGGGCTGGGTGACCTCGATGCGTATCACGTCGATCACTGCGACTCCGGGAGACGGTCGGTCCGAAAGCTTCTCGATCCGTCAACCCGCCTGAGATCCAGCTCTATTCCGCGAGACTACGGCCATGGATCTGCTGTCGCTGCGCTACTTCCAGGCCGTGGCCCGCCACCAGCACATCAGCCGGGCCGCGGCCGAACTCCGGGTCGCCCAACCGTCGGTGAGCCGGACCATCATCCGGCTGGAGGCGGAACTCGGCGTCCCGCTGTTCGACCGCCCGGGCCGCCGGGTCCGGCTGAACGAGCACGGGGCCGCCTTTCTGCGCCGGGTCGACCGGGCGCTGGCCGAACTCGACGACGCCCAGCGGGAGATGGCCGACGCCTCGGGTGCCGGTCCGGGCCGGATCGCCGTCGCCGCCGAGACCTTGCTCCAGCTGTCCGACGTGCTGTCCGCCTTCCGGGCGCTGCGCCCCGAGGCGAAGGTGCGCCTGTTCCAGGCCCCGGTGGACGCCATGGCGCGCCATCTGGCCGGCGGGGACGTGGACTTCGCGCTCGCGTCCCAGCCGCTGGCCGGGCCGGAACTGCGCTCGGTGGAGCTGGTGCGGGAGGAGGTCCTGCTGGCGGTGCCGCCCGGGCACCGGCTGGCCGGACGGGACCGCGTCACCGTCGCCGAGCTGGCCGCCGAGGAGTTCGTCAGCACCCGCCCCGGACACTGGCAACGGGTTCTGCTGGAGCGGCTCTTCGCCCGGGAGGGGCTGACCCCCCGGGTGGTCTGCGAGGGTGACGAAGCCGCCGCCACCCCGGGGCTGATCGGCGCCGGGCTGGGCATCGGTCTGATGCCGGCCGTCGCCCGGCGGGCCCTCGGCGACGACGGCCGTGTGGCCTGGCTGCACCTGGACGCCCCGGACTGCCATCGCACGCTGACCCTGGTGTGGCGCCGGCACGCCTATCTCTCGCCCGCCGCGCAGGACTTCCGCAGGCTGGCCACCGAGCGGTTCGCCCTGTCCGACGGGCACTTCATACCCGATGCGCCATGAGCACATGACGGGATCGGTCGTGGAAGGCATGAGCGCCCGGCACTAGCGTCGTACACGCCCGTCCACCCGGTCCGACCAGGGAGAACACCCGCGATGAGCCAGCACCCCGGCACCGCCGAGGCCGGTTTCCGCAGCTACGTGGAGGCCGTCCTGCACACCCTGTCCGCCGACCCGTCCCGCGCCGCCGTCACCACCGCCGAGGGGCGGGTGATCAGCGCGGGGGAGTTCCGGGACCAGGTCCTCCGGCTCGGCGCGGAACTCGCCGCGCGCGGGGTGGGCCGCGGCACCACCGTCACCCTGCTCACCGGCAACACCGCCGAGGCACTGACCGCCCGCTACGCCGCCAATCTCGCCGGCGCCCGGGTGGTCGGCCTCTACGAGGGCATGAGCGCGCAGGTCATGGCCGCCCTGATGGCGAGCACGGACTGCGCCCTGCTCCTGGTGGACGGCCGGCAGCAGGGGCCCGCACGGGAACTGGCGGGCGTACCCGGCACTCCCCCGATGCTCCGCCTCGGACCCGGCGGCCTCGCCGAGGACGGCCCGGGCGAGGACGGCCCGGCCGAAGGCGGCCTCGCTGGAGACACCCTCGCCCAGGACATCGAAGACGTCCTCGCCGCGGCCGCCCGGCGCCCCGCACGGCCGGTGACCGCTCCGGTCGGCCCGGACGACGACTGGTGCATCCGGCACACCGGCGGCACCACCGGCATCCCCAAGGGCATCCGGATGCGTCACGGCTCGTACCTGAGCACCCTGGACCGGGGCCTCGCGGGCGCCGGCGACCCGCCCCGCTTCCTGGCCTGCACCCCCCTCGCGCATCTCGCCGGCATCCTCGCCGACATGGCGCTGTACCAGGGCGGCTCGGTGGTCCTGCGGCACGGCTTCGAGCCCGGGGACGTGCTCGCCGCGATCGAGCGCGAGCGCATCACCCACACCTGGCTGCTGCCGCCGCTGCTCTACCAGTTGCTGGACCACCCGGACCTGCCCGGCACCGACCTGTCCGGCCTGAGCCGGGTCACCTACGGCGGCACGGCCGCCTCACCGGCCCGGCTGCGCCAGGCGGCCAAGGCCCTGGGACCCGTGCTCTACGGCCTGTACGGGCAGGCCGAGACCCAGCACATCACGGAGGCGGGGCCCGGTGACGTGGAGCGGACCGGCCCGGGCGGACAGCTGACCGTCGGCCGGGCCCTGCCCGGGGTGGAGATCGCCGTCCGGGACGCCGACGGCACCACCCTGCCGCCCGGCGAACGCGGCGAGGTGCAGGTGCGCTCGCCGTATGTGATGAGCGGGTACTGGAAGCAGCCGGAGCTGACCGCGCAGGTGCTGCGGGACGGCTGGGTGCACACCGGCGACGTCGGCTGTCTGGACGAGGACGGCTTTCTCTACCTCGTGGACCGGATCAAGGAGATGATCGTGGTCGTCGGGGGCCATGTGTATCCGGCGGAGCTGGAGGAGCTGCTGCTCGGCCATCCGGGGGTGGCCCGGTGCGCGGTCTTCGGCGTGCGGGACGAGGAGTCGGTGGAGCATGTCCACGCGGCCGTGGTGCCCGCCGCCGGGCACCGGCCCTCGCTCGCGGAGATCCGGGACCATGTCACCGCCCGCAAGGGGCGCCTCTACGCCCCCGACGCCCTGCACCTGGTGCCGGACATCCCGCTGACTGCGGCCGGCAAGCCGGACAAGCGGCTGCTGCGGTCCACGCTGGCCGGACAGGACTGAGCGGGTCCTACGCCAGCCACTGCTCGTACGCCAGATTCGCCACCAGCGCGAACACCACCGTCAGCAGCACGCCCCGGACGAACCCGCTGCCCTTCTTCAGCGCGGTGCGGGCGCCGAGCATGCCGCCGGCGAGGTTGAACGCGGCCAGCAGCGCGGCCAGTTGCCACAGGACCGTGCCCTGCCAGGCGAACATCGCGAGGGCCCCGGCGTTGGTGCAGCAGTTGACGATCTTGGCGGTGGCGGAGGCGGTGACCAGGTCCAGCGGGAGCAGCGCGGTGAGCGTGAGGACCAGGAAGGTACCGGTGCCGGGGCCGATCAGGCCGTCGTAGCCGCCGATGCCGAGGCCGGCCAGGCCGATCGCGGCGAGCTTCTGCCGGCGGGTGGCCGGGCCCGCCGCCGGTGCCGTGCCGAAGGCCGGGCGCAGGATCACGAAGGCCGCGACCCCGAGCAGCACCACCATGATCACCGGCTTGAGCACCTCCGTACTCATCCCGGCGGCGAAGAAGGCCCCGGCGGAGGAACCGGCGAGCGCGGCCAGGCCGATGCGCACCGCCATGCCGACGTCCAGCGGCGCCCGGCGCGCGTAGGTCACGGCCGCGCCGCTCGTCCCCACGATCGCGACCGCCTTGTTGGTGCCGAGCACGGAGGCGGCCGGGGTCGCGGCGGGCAGGCCGAGCAGCAGGGCCGGCAGAAGCAGCAGCCCGCCCCCGCCGACCACCGCGTCGATCCATCCGGCCGCCAGGGCGGCCACACACAGCAGGGCTACGACGGTCACGGGTATGTCGGGCATGATCACGACCCTAGAGCAGCACGCGACCGCCCCGCCGCCCCTGCGGAACCCTCACAGCCCTTCCCGCCGCCCGCGCGGGACCCTCACACCCCCGGCGCGCCCCCGCTGAGGGCAGCGTTCCGCACGGGAAACAGAGGTGATGCTGCCGGGTAACGTCGGGGACGCACGCTCAGGGACATGACCTCGAATACGCGTGTGGTGGTGATCGGCGCCGGCCTCGCGGGCGTACGGCTCGCCCGGCGGCTCGGCGAGCTGGGCACGCCCGCGCTGCTCGTCGGCGAGGAGGAGCACCCGCCGTACAACCGGGTGCTGCTCGCCGAGGTGCTGGCCGGCCGGTACGCCCCCGAGGTGATCGGCCTCCCGGCCCCCGAGGGCCTGCTGCGTACCCGGGTCACCGGGATCGACCGGTCCGGGCGGACCGTCGAGTGCGCCGACGGCACCTCGATCGCATACGGCACCCTGGTCCTCGCGACCGGCTCCAACCCGGTACTGCCGCCGCTGCGCGGTCTGTTCACCCCCGGCCACCAGCTGCCCGAGGGCGTCCACGCGTTCCGCACCATGGACGACTGCCTGGGGCTGGCCAAGGCGGTCCGGCCGGGGGTGCGCGCGGTCGTCGTCGGCGGCGGGCTGCTCGGGGTCTCCGCGGCCCGCGCGCTCGCCGTGCGCGGCGCCCAGGTGGTCCTCGCCCAGCAGGCCGAGCGGCTGATGGAACGCCAGCTCGACCCGGACGCCTCCCGCCTGGTGCTGCGGCATCTGACGGACCTGGGCGTCGAGGTGCACACCGAGTGCCGGGTGCGCAACGTGCGCTCGGTCGCGGGCGCGGTCCGCTCGGTGGAACTGGCCGACGGCTACGCGCTCGACGCCGACCTGGTGGTCCTCGCCTGCGGGGTGCGGCCGCGCACCGGTCTGGCGGAGCAGGCGGGACTCGCCGTGCACCAGGGCATCCTGGTGGACGACGAACTGCGCACCTCCGACCCGCACATCCGCGCCGTCGGCGACTGCGTCCAGCACCGCGGCACGGTCTACGGCCTGGCCGCCCCGGCGCTGGAACAGGCCGACGCGCTGGCCGGGCTGCTCGCCGGGGACCCGGACGCGCGCTACACCGGCACCCGTTCCCTGACCCGGCTCACCCTCACCGGACCCGACGCGCCGTTCGACCTCGCCGCCTTCGGCGAGCCGGAGGCGCGCCCCGGCGACGACGTGGTGCGGCTCGCCGACGCCACCCGGGGCACCTATCGCAAGGTCGTCGTCCGCGACGACCGCCTGGTCGGCGGGGTCCTCGTCGGCGAACTCGGCACCGTCGGCGCGCTCGCCCGCGCCTGGGAGGGAGCGGAGCCGCTCCCCGACGACGGCCCCCTGCTGCACCTGCTCACGAATGACGGAGGCTCCTGATGTCCACGACCGCACCTGCCGGGGACCGCCCCACGATCGTGCTCGTCGGCCATGGCATGGTCGGCCAGCGCTTCCTCGAAGCGCTCGGCGAACGCGGTCTGACCGCGACGCACCGCGTGGTCGTGCTGTGCGAGGAGCCGCGTCCGGCCTACGACCGGGTCCAGCTGACCTCCTACTTCGCCGGCCGCACCCCGGAGGACCTGTCCCTGACGGACCTCGACTTCATCGCGGAGCACGGCATCGAGCTGCACCTCGGCGACCCGGCGGAGACGATCGACCGGGCGGCGCGCACGGTGACCGCCCGCTCCGGGCTGACCGTCGGCTACGACGTGCTGGTCCTGGCCACCGGCTCCTACCCGTTCGTGCCGCCGGTGCCGAACAAGGACGCCGCGGGCTGCTTCGTCTACCGGACCATCGAGGACCTGCTGGCCATCGAGGAGTACGCGAAGGCGAGGGCGACGACGGGTGCCGTGGTCGGCGGCGGGCTGCTGGGCCTGGAGGCGGCCGGCGCGCTGAAGGGCCTCGGACTCGACACGCACATCGTGGAGTTCGCGCCGCGGCTGATGCCGGTGCAGGTGGACGAGGGCGGTGGCGCGGCGCTGCTGCGCACCATCGAGGGCATGGGCCTGACCGTGCACACGGGCACCGGCACCCAGGAGATCGTCGTCGGCGACGACGGCTCGGTCACCGGGATGAAGCTGTCCGACGGCTCGCGACTCGACGTCGACATGGTGGTGTTCAGCGCCGGTGTCCGGCCCCGCGACCAGCTGGCCCGGGAGTGCGGCCTCACGGTCGGCGAGCGCGGCGGCATCGCCGTGGACGAGCAGTGCCGTACGGTCGGCGACCCGCGGGTGTTCGCGATCGGCGAGTGCGCGCTGGCGGCGGACGGCCGGGTGTACGGCCTGGTGGCGCCCGGCTACGAGCAGGCGGAGACGGCCGCGGCCACCATCGCCGCCGACGAGGCGTCCTTCACCGGCGCCGACCTGTCCACCAAGCTGAAGCTGCTCGGCGTCGACGTGGCCTCCTTCGGCGACGCGCACGGCACCACCGAGGACTGCCTGGACGTCGTCTACTCCGACTCCCGCGCGGGCCTGTACAAGAAGCTGGTCATCGGCAAGGACGGCACGCTGCTCGGCGGCATCCTGGTCGGTGACGCGGAGGCGTACGGCACTCTGCGGGCCCTGACCGGTTCGGTGCCGCCCGTCTCCCCCGAGTCGCTCGTCCTGCCCGCGGGAGCGGACGCGGGGGCCCGGCTCGGCCCGTCGGCGCTGCCCGACGAGGCGATCGTCTGCTCCTGCCACAACGTCAGCAAGGGCGCCATCCGCGAGGCGGTGACGGAGCACCGGTGCACCAGCGTGCCCGAAGTGAAGAAGTGCACCAGGGCGGGCACCGGCTGCGGCAGTTGCGTCAAGGTGCTGGGCCAGCTGGTGGACGCCGAGCTGGAGGCGTCCGGCATCGAGGTGGACACGGGGCTGTGCGGCTGCTTCGGGCAGACCCGCGAGGAGCTGTACGAGATCGTCCTGGCGCTGCGGATCACGTCGTACCGGGACCTCCTCGACCGCTACGGCCGGGAGGGCGCCCGGGGCGGCGACGGCTGCGAGGTGTGCAAGCCGGCGGTGGCCTCGATCATCGCCTCCCTGGCCCCGACGATCGGCGCCAGCGGCTATGTCCTCGACGGCGAGCAGGCGGCGCTCCAGGACACCAACGACCACTTCCTCGCCAACCTCCAGAAGAACGGCTCGTACTCGGTCGTGCCGCGCATCCCCGGCGGGGAGATCGCCCCCGAGAAGCTGATCGTGATCGGTGAGATCGCCCGGGACTTCGGCCTCTACACGAAGATCACCGGCGGCCAGCGGATCGACATGTTCGGCGCGCGGGTCGAGCAGCTGCCGCTCATCTGGGCGCGGCTGGTGGACGCCGGCTTCGAGTCCGGGCACGCGTACGGCAAGTCGCTGCGCACGGTGAAGTCCTGCGTGGGCCGGACCTGGTGCCGCTACGGCGTCCAGGACTCCGTCCGCATGGCGATCGACCTGGAGCTGCGCTACCGCGGTCTGCGCTCCCCGCACAAGCTGAAGTCCGCGGTCTCGGGGTGCGCCCGCGAGTGCGCCGAGGCCCAGTCGAAGGACTTCGGGGTGATCGCCACCGCCAACGGCTGGAACCTGTACGTCGGCGGCAACGGCGGCGCGACCCCGCGCCACGCGGACCTGCTCGCCCAGGACCTGTCGGACGCCGAACTGGTCCGGCTGATCGACCGGTTCCTGATGTTCTACATCCGCACCGCCGACCGCCTGGAGCGCACCTCGACCTGGCTGGAGCGGATCCCGGGCGGCCTGGACCACGTCCGGGACGTGGTGGTGCGCGACTCGCTCGGCATCTGCGACGAGCTGGAGAAGCTGATGCGGGCGCATGTCGCGCACTACCGAGACGAGTGGGCGGAGACCATCAACGACCCGGAGCGGCTCGCCCGGTTCGTGTCCTTCGTGAACGCCCCCGACACCCCCGACCCGGTGGTCGCCTTCGTCCCCGAGCGCGACCAGATCAAGCCCGACCTGCCGCTGCTGTCCATCGGCACGCGGCCCGCCGGAACCCCGGCCGACGTCCTGGAAGGAAGCGCCCAGCGATGACCCTGGCACTCGAGACCACCACCGACCTGAAGATCGAGCTCCGGCTGGCCGACGGCTGGCTCCCGGTCTGCGACCTGGACCGGCTGGTACCGGGCCGTGGAGTGGCGGCCCTGCTGCCGGACGGCCGCCAGGTGGCGCTCTTCCGGGACCGTACCGACCGGGTGTACGCCATCGGCAACGTCGACCCGTTCACCGGCGCGGCCGTCCTCTCGCGGGGCCTGACCGGCACCCATCAGGGCCGCCCGTTCGTCTCCTCCCCGCTGCTGAAGCAGCGCTTCGACCTGGCCAGCGGGGAGTGCCTGGACGACGAGTCGGTGCGGGTGCCGGTGTACGAGGTGCGCCGCGCCTGACCCGGCCGGTGCTCTCAGTCGATCCCCGACCGCTCCACCCCGGCCACGATCCACCGCTGGAAGCACAGGAACACCACCAGCAACGGCAGGACCGACACGACCGCCGCGAGGAACAGTTCGTGCAGCCGTACGACCTGGGAGGTGGTGAAGGCCGACAGCGCGACCTGCACCGTCCAGGCGTTCCGGTCCTGCCCGATCACCAGCGGCCAGAGGAAGGAGTTCCACGCTCCGAGGAACACGATCGTCCCGACGGCCGCGAACACCGGCCGCGCGTTCGGCACGACCACGAGCCAGTACGTGCGCCAGTACCCGAGCCCGTCCACCTGTGCCGCGTCCTCCAACTCCCTTGGAAAACCCAGGAAGTACTGCCGGAAGACGAAGCAGGCGAAGGCGGAGAACAGCGTCGGTACGATCAGCCCGCGCAGCGTGGAGACCCAGCCCAGCGAGGACACCAGGACGAAGCTGGGGACGAAGGTGACGGCGGCCGGGACGAGCAGGGTGCCGAGGATGCCGTAGAAGACCTTGTTCGCGTGCCGGTACGGGATGCGCGCGAGGCCGTACCCCGCGAGGGAGGCCAGGAGCAGGGTGCCGGCCGTCGTCGCGACGGCGATCAGCGCGGAGTTGAGCAGGGACCGCGCGAACGGCACGGACGGGTCCTGGAACAGCTCCGCGACATTGCCCCATCGCACCTCATGGGGCAGGAAGGTCCACTGCGGCGAGGTGATGTCCTGCTCGCTGGAGAGCCCGTTGCGGAGCAGCAGATAGAAGGGGACGAGGAAGACGACGGCGAGCACGAGGAGCAGCACCGTCCGCAACGCCCGCCCCGCCCGCACCAGAGAGTCACCCATCGGCGTCCGCCCTCCCCAGCCGCAGCCACCGCGCCTGTCCGACCGTGACGACCGCGATGATCAGCGCGAGGATCACCGCGCCGGCGCTGCCGAGCCCGAGATCCTGCCCCTGCCCCAGAGCGACGTAGTACAGATAGACCAACGGCGGCCGGGCATACGGCGGATAACCCCGCGCATCCGACAACAGATTATAAAACTCGTCAAAAGCCTGAAAGGCGTTGACGACGAGCAGCAGCACCACCGCGACCGAGGTGGCGCGCAGCTGGGGCAGGGTGATGTGCCGCAGCACCGTCCAGCCGGGCCGGGCCCCGTCCACGGCGGCCGCCTCGTACAGCACCGGATCGATCCGCTGAAGCCCCGCGAGGAAGAGGATCATGTAGAACCCGGCCTGCAACCACAGCCGTACGGTCACGATGACGAGCCAGTACCAGGGCGGATCCGCACTCGCCAGCCAGGCGACGGGATCACCCCCGAACCAGCCCAGCACGGTGTTGACCAGCCCGAACCGCACCCCGCTGAAGAGCGACATCTTCCACACGAGGGCCGCGACCACATAACTGCACGCGGCCGGAAGGAAGAACACGGACCGGAAGAAGGCGCGCGCCCACCGCACCCGGTTGACCATCAGCGCGAGGGAGAGCGAGACGAGGTAAGTGACGGGCACAATGAACGCGGCAAAAGCAAGAAAAGTACCTAAACTGCTCCTGAACGCCCCATCCTCGACCATTCTCAGATAATTGCCGAGTCCGACGAAGTGGGTGGGCATGACGGTGTTGTGCGCGTCGAAGAAGCTCAGCGCGACGCTCCACAGCAACGGAACATAGGTGAAGAGAACCAGCCCGCCGACGAACGGCCCGACGAACACCCAGAACCACAGCGCCCGCCGCGCCCTCACGACGCACTCCCGCCCTTCTTCACCCGCCTCAATTCCTCCTCCGCCTTCCCTACGACCCCCCGCATTTCCCGCTCCGGATCGGCGCCGTCCCTGATGATCCGGCTGAGGGCGTCCTGGTAGGCGGTCTGGGCGGCCGGGGTCCACAGCAGCGGCTGGGCGTAGCCGTGGTCGGTGGCGAACCGGACCGCGTCGGCGGCGGCACCGGAGCGGAGCGCGGCGGCCTTCTTGGCGAGGGAGATCCGTGCCGGAATATGAAACCCATATCCCAGCGCGAAATCCTCCTGGTATTCCGTCTTCTCCACCCACAGCCACCGCACGAACTCCTTGGCGGCCTCCCGGTGCCGGCTGCGCGCGCTGACGGCGGCGGCGTAGGCGCCGACGGGCGCGGCGGGCCGCCCGGCGCTGCCGTCCGCCGGGAAGGGCAGCACCCCGAAGTCGTCCCCCAGCTCCTTCCTCACCTGCGGCAGCGCCCACAGCCCGGACCACTGCATCGCGGTGAGCCCCTGCACGAAGGCCGACGGATCCGACCAGTCGCTGGGCGCGCCGAGCAGCAGCGACTTCTCGGCGTACAGCCGGTGCAGCTTGCCCAGGGTGCGGGCGGCGGCGGAATCGGCGAAGCCGACCTTCCCCTCCGTGGTGACCAGCTCGAGCCCGGCCGCGTAGAGCGGAGTCGCCCCCAGCGCCCCGGCACCGCCGTCGTTGCCGAGGAAGATCCCCTTCACCGCCCCCTTGGTGAGCTTCCGGGCCGCGTCCACGAGGGCGTCCACGGTGCGGGGCGGCTCGACCCCGGCCTCGCTCAGCAGGCTCTTGCGGTAGTAGAGCAACTGCATGTCGACGACCTGCGGAATCCCGAAGACCCGCCCCTCGTACGTCTTCGGCCCGAGCACGGCCGGGTTGAAGTCGTCCCTGACCCCCTCGAGCAGATCGCTGAGATCGACCACCTGCCCGCCCTGGATCTGGTCCAGGGTGGGCCCGTTGACCTCGAACACATCGGGCCCGGAGTCGGTGAGCAGCGCGGCGGCGGTCTGCTGGTCGTAGTTCCCCGGCCGCCACTGCACCTCGACCCGGGCCTTCTTGTAGGCGGCGGCATACCGCTCGACGGCCTGCTCGGTACCGGGCTCGCCGTACTGGTGATACCACTGCGACAGCGAGTCCCCGGCTCCTCCGCCGCGCCCGTTGTTCCCTCCGCAACCGGTCAGCACGCCGGCGGCTGTGGCCGCCAGCAGCGTCCTACGGCTGATGCTGGTCATCTCGTGCCCCCTGACGTCCGCCATCGATGCACGGCCCAACGATCAGCCATCCCCCCCGATTACGAAAGACCGCCTCCCCCACCCCCTCAATCCCGCCGAATCAACTCCGGATCAATCCGCCTCCCGAGCAACGGAAGCGAGCCGAGGGCGGCGATGAGGAGGAGGGCGAGGGCGGCGATGAGAAGGAGGGGGAGGCCTTGGGAGTCCCAGAGGACCGGTTCGCCGCCGCCCGTCAAATAGCTGGACTCCACCAGCTTTCCGGTGATCACGGCCAGCACCAGCCCCACCGCCAACGGCATCACCACCTGCGCCACCTGTACGGCACGCATTGTGCGAGCACGCGCGCCGAGCAAGGTGAGGGCGGTGATATGGGAGCGGCGCTCCAGGATTCGGTCGATGACGGCGACCATGTAGGCGGCTACGCCGATGACAAGGCCCAGGACCATGCCAACGCAGAGAAGCGTTCTGACAATGACAGCTGCTTGAAGCGCATCGGTATTGACACCTTGCACGGTCACTTCGGCGGTGGGAGCGACACGACCGATGCCGTCGAAGACCCTGCGCACGGTCTGTGGGCCGGAGTCGCTGAGCAGGGTGAGAAACGCCTCCGCAGGACGTACCCCTTTGGGCAGCATGGCGGGCGGGACGAGGATCGATCCACTTTCGAAGACCGAGACCATGCGCTGGTCGCGGTATCGCAGGATCCGTTCCGGCGCCGTGAACTCGACCCGACGGTGTCCTTCCATCTGGATGACGAGTCTCCCGTGCACAGGGTCCTCCCCCGGCTGCTCGGGGTCAGACAGTCGCAGCGGCTGCCCGTCGACGCACTTGTCGACCCGGGACACCACGGCACGGAGTTGGGCACACGTCGCCACCACCAGCTGAGAGGACGACTCGGCATCGGAGGCACCGACGCGCTCCGCGGACGCGGTGACAATATGGGCGCGTACGTGCGGAAGCCTCGCGAGGGCTTGCTGCCCGGCTGCGTCGAACTGATCCGTTGCCAGGTCGTACTGCAGAACCGGGAAGTCCGTTGTGGCGGCCCGGTCCATGTCGATGAGGACTCCCTGGACGAGCGAGACCGCGAACACCAGCAGAACCAGGCCGGCGGCCACTCGGAGCGCACCCCCCGGCTCGGCCTCGTTGCGCCGCATGGCGAGGCCGAGCGTGAGCGAGCGGGTGGAGTCGGCGATCCACCGCGCTGTGAAGCTGCACAGGGCCGGCAGGGCCGTCACGAGTCCGATGCCTGTCAGCACGGCTGCGGTGGGGATGAGAACGGCGTAGGTCGCCGTCTCCTGAGGTACGTACCCCAGCGCCCCGGCGATGCAATAGGCGGCGGCGATGCCCGTCCCGGCAAGCAGCGGCAGAAACCCCAGACTCGAAGGGGCTTTGGCGACGGCGTTCCTGCGAGCGGCCAGCGGGTTGAGAACAGCGTTCCGCGCACTGGCTCGCCCAACGAACCAGGCGAGCACCGGGCAGCCGACCAGGCAGGTGAAGAGGGTCGAGCCGGACAGCGCGCCGTCACTGGGATACCAGGTGAATCCGGGTAGACCGACGCGCGCGCCGAGCTGGTTCAGAATCCAGTACTCACCGAGTCCCAAGACAGCGCCGAACCAGGCGGCCACAACCGTCTCGGTGGCGTTCACCCGGCGCACGTCCTTGGCACTCATGCCCAGCAGCCGGAGTGCTGCCAGTCGACGGGCCCGCTCAGCGGCGGAGAGACGGGCGCATACGGAGAGGAACACGACAAGCGGCAGCAGTACGGCACCGGACATGGTGTACCGCAGCATGTCGAGCGCCGGCGGCTCGAGGGTGGAAGGCGGGACCCAGTCGTGCCCGAAGCCCGAAAGGGCGTAGCCGTCGCGGAGTTGATCGCGGCCGATACCGACGAACGCGACGAGTTCCCCCGGACGCGCCAGCCCCTGCGGGCCGACGATCCCGCGTTCCCGACCTGGCAGGCGTTGGGCCAGCGAGGGGTCCTTGCGCAGCAGTTCGTGCAGCCTCGGGGACACGTAGAAGTCTCCGCGCTCCGGGAAGTGCGTCAGCCCTGGTGGGGGCGTGACGGACTTCGCACCGCGTGCCAGGAAGATCCGGGTGAGGGGCCGCGAGTCGTAAGGGTCGGTGCGTTCCAGCCCGCGAGGATAGGCGTCCGCTTCGGAGGGGGGTGCGGAGGTCAGCTGCCGGGCCGCTACGCGTGCGTCCTGTGCCGCGAGCATTCCGGGGATCGTAAGCACGATGGCCAGGCAGCACACGCCGATCGATACGCCGACCACCATCAGCGCGAATCGCGCCCGGTTGCCTCGGCCGCTGCCGAGCAGCAGCCGCAGCCCCAGAAGGAATTCCATCACCGGGCTGCCCGATCCTGCCCGGTGAGTACACCATCCACCATGCGGTATCTGGTGTCCGCCCGGTCCGCTACCTCCGTGTCATGGGTGACCAGGACCACGGCGGAACCCTGCGAGCGAGCCAGCGTGAGGAACTCCTCCAACACCGTGTGTGCGCTCACGCTGTCGAGTGAGCCGGTCGGCTCGTCGGCGAAGACGACCGTCGGCCTGTGCACCAGTGCGCGTGCCACCGCAGCTCGCTGACTCTGGCCTCCGGACACCTGCGCGGGACGGCGCTCCCGCACCTCGCTCAGTCCCAGTCGGCCGAGCACTTCTCCTGCGGTGGCGAGCGCCTCCTTCTTGCGTTGCCCTGCCAGCCGCAGGGGCAGCGCCGCGTTCTCCTCCACCGTGAGTTCCGGCAGGAGTTCGCCGTATTGGAAGACGAACCCGAACCGGTCGCGGCGCAGGGAACTCAGCTCGTCGTCGCCGAGTTCCCCCAGCTTCCTGCCCTCGAACCGGACTTCGCCGGCGCTGACGGGCAGAACCCCGGCCAGGCAGTACAGCAGCGAGGACTTGCCCGAACCGCTCGGCCCTGTGATGGCGGCGATCTCCCCCCGCCGCACTGCGATGCTGGCACCTTTAACGGCTGCGGAAGAGCCGTAGGAGAGATGGATCTCCCGAGCAATCAGGATCTCGGACACCACGAGTTCCTCAGCTCTAACGGTGGGTGGAGAAATGCACGCCGTTGGTGCAGTCGTCCCACCTGAGCGCACCCCTGTCGAGGCAGACGCTGATGTCGGCGTCGTCCGTGTACAGCTGCGATCCCTCCCAGTTGGAGTGATGCATGCGGACCGTGGAGCGCTGCTTCCCGTAGTAATGGACCCAACCGCGATTCTCGACGCGAATCCGCACGTATCCGTTGCGCCCGTCCCCCGGGTCCAGGTCCTTCAGGGCGCCCCGCCATTCGAAGGCACCGTGGTTGTGGTGAGCCGGGTTGAACCGGTACTCGATGTCCTTGAGGACGACCTTCCTGTCCACCTCGATGGGATTGGCCTCCTTCCAGGACGACGCAAACGCCGTCCCCGCCCCCGCGAGAAACACCCCCGCCGCCAGCACACCCGCAAGCGCCTTCTTCATCACGCCACCTCTCTGCGATCCCAGCCACCCCAACCGGCAGCCCCATCACAGAACGTAGCGCCATGCTCACGCGGCGAATCCTTTACCCTCGCTCCCCTCCACCACATCAGGTGATCCAGATCAAGACACCGGCCGAAACCCCCACGCACCGAGAGGCGGCACCCCCGCACAGGGTGCCGCCTCTCTCTTTTCGTGCGCCGGAACAGCCGCCGATCGGTGAGGGTCGGGGACCAGCGGCTGGTCCGGGGTCGGGCCGCCCGGCAGGGACTAGCGGTGGTCGCTGCCTTCCGACTGCGTCGCCGCGCGGCCCGCCTCCAGGCGCGCCACCGGGATGCGGAACGGGGAGCAGGAGACGTAGTCGAGACCGACCTCGTGGAAGAAGTGGACCGACTCCGGGTCACCGCCGTGCTCGCCGCAGACGCCGAGCTTCAGGTCGGGGCGGGTGCGGCGGCCGGCTTCCGCGGCCGAGCGCACCAGGGAACCGACACCGTCCTTGTCGATCGTCTCGAAGGGGGAGACGCCGAAGATGCCCTTCTCCAGGTAGGCCGTGAAGAAGGAGGCCTCCACATCGTCCCGGGAGAAGCCCCACACCGTCTGGGTGAGGTCGTTCGTGCCGAAGGAGAAGAACTCGGCGGCCTCGGCGATCTGACCGGCGGTCAGCGCGGCCCGCGGCAGCTCGATCATCGTGCCGATCGCCAGCTTCAGCTGCGTACCGGTCGCGGCCTCCACCTCGGCGACGACCCGGTCCGCCTCCTCGCGGACGATCTCCAGCTCCTGGACCGTGCCGACGAGCGGGATCATGATCTCGGCGCGCGGGTCGCCCTTGGCGGACTTGCGCTCCGCCGCCGCCTCCGCGATCGCGCGGACCTGCATGGTGAACAGGCCGGGGATGACGAGGCCGAGGCGGACGCCGCGCAGGCCGAGCATGGGGTTCTGCTCGTGCAGGCGGTGGACGGCCTGGAGCAGCCGGAGGTCGTTCTCGTGCGGCTCCTGGCGGGACTCCGCGAGGGCCACGCGGACCGAGAGTTCCGTGATGTCGGGGAGGAACTCGTGCAGCGGCGGGTCCAGGAGACGGATCGTCACCGGAAGGCCGTCCATCGCCTCGAAGAGCTCGATGAAGTCCTTCTTCTGGAGGGGCAGCAGCGCCTTCAGGGACTCCTCGCGCTCCGCCTCCGTGTCGGCGAGGATCAGGCGCTCCACCAGCTCGCGGCGGTCACCGAGGAACATGTGCTCGGTGCGGCACAGGCCGATGCCCTGGGCGCCGAAGCGGCGGGCGCGCAGCGCGTCCTCGGCGTTGTCCGCGTTGGCCCGGACCCGCAGCCGGCGCTTGCGGTCGGCGAAGGCCATCATGCGGTGGACCGCCTCGACCAGCTCGTCGGCGTCGTCGGCACCGGGGTGCATCCGGCCCTCGAAGTACTCCACGACCGGGGAGGGCACGACCGGGACCTCGCCCAGGTAGACCTTGCCGGAGGAGCCGTCGATGGAGATGACGTCGCCCTCTTCGACCACGTGACCGCCCGGCACCGTCATACGGCGGCGCTTGGTGTCGACCTCCAGCTCCTCCGCGCCGCAGACACAGGTCTTGCCCATGCCGCGGGCCACCACGGCCGCGTGGGAGGTCTTGCCGCCGCGCGAGGTGAGGATGCCCTCGGCCGCGATCATGCCGTCCAGGTCGTCGGGGTTGGTCTCACGGCGGACCAGGATGACCTTCTCGCCGGAGCGGGACCACTTCACCGCGGTGTACGAGTCGAAGACCGCCTTGCCGACCGCCGCGCCCGGCGACGCCGCGATGCCGCGCGCCACCTGGTCGACCTTGGCCTGCTCGTCGAAGCGGGGGAACATCAGCTGGGCGAGCTGGGCGCCGGTGACGCGCTGGAGGGCTTCCGTCTCGTCGATCAGGCCCTGGTCCACCAGCTGGGTGGCGATACGGAACGCGGCACCCGCGGTGCGCTTGCCGACCCGGGTCTGGAGCATCCACAGCTGACCGCGCTCGATCGTGAACTCGATGTCGCAGAGGTCCTTGTAGTGGTTCTCCAGCGTCTCCATGATCTGCATGAGCCGGTCGTACGACTTCTTGTCGATCTGCTCCAGCTCCGCCAGCGGGACGGTGTTGCGGATGCCCGCGACCACGTCCTCGCCCTGGGCGTTCTGGAGGTAGTCGCCGTAGACGCCCTGGTGGCCGGAGGCGGGGTCGCGGGTGAAGGCGACGCCGGTGCCGGAGTCGGGGCCGAGGTTGCCGAAGACCATGGAGCAGATGTTGACCGCGGTGCCGAGGTCGCCGGGGATGCGCTCCTGGCGGCGGTAGAGCTTGGCGCGGTCGCCGTTCCAGGAGTCGAAGACCGCCTTGATGGCGAGGTCCATCTGCTCGCGCGGGTCCTGCGGGAAGTCCCGGCCGGCCTCCTTCTTGACGATCTTCTTGAAGGTGGTGACCAGCTTCTTCAGGTCGGCGGCCTCCAGGTCGGTGTCGACCGTGACCTTCTTGGCCGCCTTGGCGGCGTCGAGGGCCTCCTCGAACAGCTCGCCGTCGACGCCGAGGACGGTCTTGCCGAACATCTGGATGAGGCGGCGGTAGGAGTCCCACGCGAAGCGGTCGTCGCCGGCCTGCTTGGCCAGGCCCTGCACCGACTTGTCGGAGAGGCCGATGTTCAGGACCGTGTCCATCATGCCGGGCATGGAGAACTTGGCGCCCGAGCGGACCGACACGAGAAGCGGGTTGTCGGCCTGGCCGAGCTTCTTGCCCATGCGGGTCTCGAGGGCGTCGAGGTGCGCACTCACCTCGTCACGCAGTGCCACGGGCTCCGCGCCGCTCTCCAGGTAGACCTTGCAGGCCTCCGTGGTGATGGTGAAGCCGGGAGGCACCGGGAGACCCAGGTTGGTCATCTCGGCGAGGTTGGCACCCTTGCCGCCGAGGAGGTCCTTGAGGTCCTTGTTGCCCTCGGTGAAGTCGTAAACGAACTTCGTTACGTGGGGTTCTTTGTTTTCCGACACGGGTCTCGACTCCTTGAGGCCACGGTGGCTGCCCTGACGGCCAGGAACATACCCAGATCGAAGGTCTATGGGTACGTCTACTTGCGCGTCATGCGCCTGTAACCACCCGTCCGCCAGCGGATCGAAAGTCAAAGCTTGGCAAGCCCTAGCCGCTCCTTGTTTTCACTTCTTGAACGCAACCTGCTCCATAGGTGCGGTTTACCGCTCACATGAGCGCCTCTCGGCGCGACTGATTTCGGTCGATGAACGATCAAGGGGTGGCACCCAGTGCCACCCCTTGGAGAAGTGCAGTCGGCCTTGATCCGCTCATCTGAGCGCAACCCTTATCAAGGGTGGCGAGAATCACGCTCCCACACCCCGCCGGATTTCACCATGCGGACGGTCCGCCGGGTCCCGGAGGCCGACAGAAACCGCAGTACAAAGGGTGCGATACGCCGCATCACACGCCCAGCGCCAGCAGGCGCTCCTCCACCCGCTCCGGCGCGTACAGGTGTTCCACCACCAGCGCCCCCGCTCCGATGAGCGCGGCCCGGTCGCCCAGCCGGGACGTGACGACGTCCAGATGGGCCGTGGAGCGGGGCAGCGCCCGCTGGTACAGCAGCTCGCGCACCCCGGTGAGGAAGGGCGTTCCGGCCAGATCGCCGGCGATCATCAGCACCCCGGGGTTCAGCAGGGTCACCACCGTCGCCAGCACGTCCCCGACCCGGCGGCCCGCCTCCCGCGCCAGCGCCGCCGCCTCCGGATGCCCGGCCGCCAGCAGGTCCCGTACGTCCGAGCCGGAGGCCGCCGGCACCCCGGACTCCGCCAGCCGCCGCGCCACCGCGCCGCCGCTCGCCACCGCGGCGAGGCAGCCCTGCGAGCCGCACCGGCACAGCGCGTCCGCGCCCACCCGGATGTGCCCGATGTCGCCCGCGCCCCCGTCGACACCCCGGTAGACCGAGCCGTCCACGACCACGCCGGCGCCGATGCCGGTGGACACCTTGACCAGGACGAAGGCCGCGCAGTCGGGGTGTCCGGTGCGCTGCTCGCCGTAGGCCATCAGGTTGGCGTCGTTGTCCACCAGGACCGGGACCGCCGGGGCCCCGGTCTGCTCGGTGAAGGCGCGGCGGAGGCGGCCTCTTATGTCGTAGCCGTCCCAGCCCGGCATCATCGGCGGCTGCACCACCCGGCCGGTCTCGCTGTCCACCGGGCCGGGCACGGCCAGCCCTATGCCGCAGACCAGCTCGGCCGGCCGCCCGGCCTTCTCGAGCAACCGGGCGAACAACCGGCCGAGTTCGCCGAGCACCCTCTCCGGGCCGTCCTCGACGGCCAGCACCTCCGCGTGCTCGGCGAGGATCTCGCCGGTCAGGGAGAGGACCGCCGCGCGGGCGTGCCGGGTGTCGAGGTCGGCGGCGAGCACCACCGCGTGGGAGTCGTCGAACTCCAGGGTGATGGAAGGGCGGCCGCCGAGCGGCGAGTCCACCGGGCCGCCCGCGCCCTCGCGCAGCCAGCCGGCCCGGAACAGCCGGTCCAGCCGCTGACCGACCGTCGCCCGGGACAGCCCGGTCGCCTGCTGGAGCGCACCCCGTGTCACGGCCCTTCCGCTGCGCACCAGTTCGAGCAGATCCCCGGCGCCGGCCTGACTGCCGCCCCTGGAGCTCTTCACGGTCCTTCCCGGCCGTCCGGTCATGCGCACCCCCTTGTGTTCCTCAAGCCTGCATTACATAGTGAGTTTTGCGTGTTAAATAGACGTAACTCTACGGTGGCCACTGCCAAACCCGGTCGTCACGGCCGGTCGCCTTCGTCTTCGGGGAGCCCCGAGTGGATCGCACTGCCCAGCTCAACGCCCGTCCCGCGCAGTACGAGATCGCATACGATCCGCCCGCCATCCCCTCGTCCCTGCACGTCAGGGCCGCCCGGGTGCTCGACGCCAACTGGACGGGCAGTTCGACGGTCCCGTCCCGGAAGCTGTATCCGCACCAGTGGTCCTGGGACTCGGCGTTCATCGCGATCGGGCTGCGGCACCTCTCGCCGCTGCGGGCCCAGACCGAGCTGGAGACGCTGCTGGCCGCGCAGTGGGGCGACGGCCGTGTCCCGCACATCGTCTTCAACCCCTCCGTCCCGCTCGACGCGTACTTCCCGAGCCCCGATTTCTGGCGGTCCGCCACCGCCGGGAGCGCCGCGGGCGCCCCGCGCACCGTACAGACCTCGGGGATCGTGCAGCCACCGGTCCATGCGCTGGCGGCCTGGCTGGTGCACCGCGCCGACCCCGGGCTGTCCCGGGCGCGGGGCTTCCTGGCCCGGCTGTACCCGCGGCTGGCGGCCTGGCACCGCTATCTGCTGCACCGGCGGGACCTGGGCGGCGGCGGACTGGTGTCGGTGGTCCATCCGTGGGAGCAGGGCATGGACAACAGCCCCTGCTGGGACGCCCCGCTGGCCCGGATCGCCCCGGCCCCGGCCCGCTCCTTCCGCCGCGCCGACCTCGCCCACGGCGCCCCCGAGGACCGGCCGACGGACCTGGACTACGGCCGGTACGTACGGCTCGCGGCGGACTACCGGGACGGGGGGTACGGCGACGACGCCGGCCGGCGGGGAGGGGCCGGCCCCCGGGGCGGCGAGTTCGCCGTCGAGGATCCGGCGTTCAACGCCCTGCTCATCGCCTCCGAGCACGCGCTCGCCCGGATCGCCGAGGAGCTGGGCGCGGCCGGCGCCGCCCGCCGTGCGCGTGCGGAGCGGCTGACGGCGGCGCTGGTGGCGCGGCTGTGGGACCCGGAGGCCGGGATGTTCCTGTGCCGGGATCTGCGCGCCGGGCCGCCCGGATCCCGGCCGGGGCAGGGAGCGCTCGTCCCCGAGCGGAGCGTCTCCGGGCTGGTGCCGCTGCTCCTGCCCGGCCTGCCCCGCGCCATCGCCGCCACCCTCGTCCGCACCCTGCACGGCCCGCACTTCTCCCTCGGCGACCGCACCCGGCTGGTCCCCAGCTACGACCTGCTCGGCGAGGCCTTCGACCCGCACCGCTACTGGCGCGGCCCGGCCTGGTTCAACACCGGCTGGCTGCTGGAGCGGGGGCTGCGCACCCATGGGGAGCGGGACCGGGCCGACGCGCTGCGCACCGCGATGCTGCACCTCGCGGACAGCACCGGTTTCGCCGAGTACGTCGATCCGTACACCGGCGAGGCCTGCGGGGCGACCGGCTTCAGCTGGACGGCGGCGCTCGCGCTGGACCTCCATCACCAACTGGGCCAAGAGCTTCTCAAGCACCCCGCACCAGGCGTGTCCCCCACGGGCACCGGCACGTTCGACAGGAGTGACAAGGAAGGGAACCCGGCATGACGGACCGGCATCATCTGCTCGTGCACGGCGCGACGTTCGCCGCCGTGGGCGACCGGGGCGACATCAGCGGGGTCCGGGGCGGCAGCCTTCCGGACGGGTTATTCGTACGGGACGCCCGGCACCTCAGCCGCTGGCAGCTCACCGTCGACGGCGGGGTGCCCGAGCTGCTGAGCCCGGTCACGGACGGCGACGCCGCCGCCCACTGCGTCCTGGTGCCGCGCGGCGGCCGCCAGGAGCCCCCGGCACACACCCTCTTCCGCGAACAGGCCGTCGGTGACAGCGCGTTCGTGGAGACGCTCCGGGTGACCAGCAACCGCCCGGTGCCCACCACGGTCCGCCTCGCCATCACCGCCGACGCGGACTTCGCCGACCAGTTCGAGCTGCGCTCCGACCACCGCACCTACATCAAGGCCGGGGCCGTACGCTCCCGGCAAGTCCTCGACGACGGCATCGAGTTCGCCTACCGCCGCGCCGAATGGCGGTCCTGTACGACGATCAGCGCCGAGCCCGCTCCGGACGCCGTCGAGGAGACCGGCACCGGCGCCCGCCGACTGGTGTGGACCCTGACCCTGGAACCGCACGGCACGACCGAGCTGGTGCTGCGCGTGATGGCCCGCCCGCACGGCGACAAGCGGGCCCTGCGGGTGCCCCGCGGCCCGGCCGCCGTACGCGAGCACCTGCTGTCCCTGGAGGAGCGGTTCATGGAGGGGGTGGCCTTCCCCACCGGCTGGCCGGAGCTGGCGGAGGCCTGCGCCCGGGGCCTCGCGGACCTGGCGGCGCTCCAGGTGCCGGCCACCGGGCCGGACGGCGAGGAGCTGCGGGTGCCGGCCGCCGGCGCGCCCTGGTTCCTCACCCTGCTCGGCCGGGACGCCCTGCTCACCTCCCTGTTCGTGCTTCCCTACCGGCCCCAGCCGGCCGCCGCCGTCCTGCTGGCGCTCGCCGCCACCCAGGCGACCGACAGCGGACCGTTCCCGGTCGCCCAGCCGGGCAAGATCGTGCACGAGGTGCGCCACGGCGAGCTGGCGCACTTCGGCCAGGTGCCGTTCCGCCGGTACTACGGCTCGGTCGACGCCACCCCGCTGTTCCTGATCCTGCTCGGCGCGTATGCCGAGCGGACCGGCGACAGCGCCCTGGCCCGCCGTCTGGAGCCGCACGCCCGGGCCGCGATCGGCTGGATGCTCGACCACGGCGGCCTGACCTCCCGCGGCTACCTCGTCTACCGCGCCGACAAGGGCGGTCTCGCCAACCAGAACTGGAAGGACTCCCCCGGCGCGATCTGCTGCGCCGACGGCAGCCGGCCCACCGGCGCGGTGATGGCGGCGGGCGCCCAGGGCTATGCGTACGACGCGCTGCGCCGCACGGCGTGGCTGGCGCGCACGGTGTGGTCCGACGAGACGTACGCCGCGCTGCTGGAGCAGGCGGCCGCCGACCTCCGGGACCGTTTCCAGCGGGACTTCTGGATGCGGGAGCACTCCTTCCCCGCGCTGGCGCTGGACGGCAGGGGCCGCCAGATCGACGCGCTGGCCTCCGACGCCGGGCATCTGCTGTGGTCGGGGCTGCTGGACAAGGAGTACGGCGAGGTGGTCGGGCGCAGGCTGCTGGAGCCGGACTTCTTCTCCGGCTGGGGCGTCCGCACCCTGGCCTCCGGCCAGCCGGCGTACCACCCCCTCTCCTACCACCGCGGCTCGGTCTGGCCGCATGACAACGCGCTGCTCACGCTGGGGCTGGCCCGTTACGGCCTGCACGACGAGGCCCGTACGGTCGCCCACGCGCTGGTCGACGCGGCGACGGCCACCGGCCACCGGCTGCCGGAGGTCCTCGCGGGCTACGACCGCGGCACGCACAGCGAGCCGGTGCCGTACCCGCACGCCTGCCTGCGCGAGGCCCGCTCGGCGGCGGCCCCCCTCGCCCTCCTCACGGCGGTCGGGGGCGCCTAGGGCATGCGGGTCAGGGTGGGGCACCTCGCTTGAGAAGGCGTTTGCCGGGTGTTTGCCGACCGCCGTGAACAGCCGTCCGGGGCGGGCCGTACCGGATGACGGCGGGCCAGGCGGACCGTTCTCCGGTCCGCCCAGCCTCCCCGCGTGGCCCGCCCTTCGCCACGGCTGTCGTACGGAAGGACCTCCGGGTTGCCTCAGCACACAAGCACGCACCAGCCCTCGGACACCGGCCGGGCGGAGCCGGTCCAGGGCCCCGAGGACCTCCCCGACCCTCCCGCGCCCGCGACGGACCCAACCAGCGAACCCGAAGCGGAAGCCGAAGCCGAAGCCGCAGCCCCGCCCCAAGGCGAAACAGAAGCCGAAGCCGAAGCCCCGCCCCAAGGCGAAACGGAAGCCGAAGCCGCAGCCGAATCCCCCGCTTCCGGCCAAGCCGGAACCGCAGACCCTGCGCCCAGCCCAGCCGAAGCCGAAGCCGCAGACTCCGCTCCCGCTCCCCGCCGGGACGGCATCGCTGAGCTGCCCCGGCGCTCCCGGCGGCCCTGGGTGTTCTGGCGGGAGCGGTATCCGGTCGCCGCGCGGGTGGTGTCCTGTGCCGTGACCGTGTGCGCCGCCGTCCTGGTCCTCGCCGCGCTGGTGCTGCCGAACACCGTCGTACGGCTGGAGCCCACGGCGTTCACCCGGATCCCCGGGGAGGCGGTCATCGGCGCCGCCGTGCTGCTCGCGCTGCCGCGTCGGCCGCGGCTCGTGCTGGCCGTGGTGTCCGGGCTCGCGCTGGCGGCCATGACCGTGCTGAACCTGCTGGACATGGGCTTCAACCAGTACCTGGGCCGGGGCTTCAACGTCGTACTGGACTGGAGCCTGTTCGGCGACGCGGAGTCGTATCTGGCGGACTCCCTCGGCCGTACGACCGCTCTCGCCGCCGTGGTCGGGGTCATCGCCCTCGTCGTCCTCCTCTTCGTGCTGCTCACGCTGTCGACGGTCCGGCTGAGCAACCTGCTCGTCCGCAACCACGGCATCGCCACCCGGGGCACGCTGATCGCCGGGGTGGCGTGGATCACCTGCTCCTCGCTGGGCCTCCAGCTGGGCGGTGTGCCGATCGCCTCCGACGGCACTGCCTCCGCGATGAAGGCGCAGGTCCGGGAGGTGGCGAGCACGCTGCGGGACGAGGCGGAGTTCGAGAAGGTGGCCCGGGTCGACGCCTTCGGGAACACGCCGGGCAGCCAGCTGGTCCCCGATCTGCGCGGCAAGGACATGATCTTCACGTTCATCGAGAGCTACGGCCGCAGCGCGATCGAGGACCCGATCATGGCGCCGGGTGTCGACGCGACCCTCGACGCCCGTACCAAGGCGCTGGCCAAGGCCGGTTTCCACGCCAAGAGCGGCTGGCTGACCTCGGCCACCTACGGCGGCAGCAGCTGGCTCGGGCACTCCACCACCATGTCGGGCCTGTGGATCAGCAACCAGCAGCGCTACCGCACGGTGATGGCCAGCGACCACCTCAGCCTGACCGAGGCGTTCAAGAAGACGGGCGCCTTCGACACGGTCGGGGTCATGCCGGGCGTGCAGAAGGCGTGGCCGGAGCAGAAGTGGTACGGCCTCGACAAGGTCTACAACGCCTTCCAACTCGGCTACAAGGGACCGAAGTTCAGCTGGTCGACCATGCCGGACCAGTACGCGTTGCAGCAGTACCAGGACCGGGTGCACAGCAGGAAGCCCGCGGACGGCAAGGCACGCATGTCGCTGCTGATCCTCACCTCCAGCCACCAGCCGTGGGCGCCGATCCCGCACATGGTCGGCTGGGACCAGCTGGGCGACGGCTCGATCTTCAAGGGCATCCAGGCGGCGGGCAACAAGCCGGCCGACGTCATCGCCGACACCACCAAGTCCCGCCAGGAGTACGGCAAGACGATCCAGTACTCGGTGACCGCGCTCACCCAGTGGCTGGAGCGGTACGGCACCAAGGACACCGTCCTGGTCTTCCTCGGCGACCACCAGCCCATCGCCCGGGTCAGCGGGAACCACGCCAGCCGTGATGTGCCGGTGGCGATCGTCGCCAAGGACCCGAAGGTGCTGGACAGGATCTCCGGGTGGGGGTGGTCGGACGGCCTGCGGCCCGCCCACGACGCCCCGGTGTGGCGGATGAGCGCCTTCCGCGACCGCTTCCTGACGGCCTACGGCTCGACCCCGCACCCGAAGAAGGGCTGATACCCCCTAGGGGGCTCTCTCAGCCCCCGGAGGTGTCCAGCTCCGCGTCCTCGCTCACGCCCGCGCAGTCGTACGGGTCCTTCAGCCAGCCGTCCGGCAGCACCACCCGGTTGTTGCCGGACGTACGGCCCCGGGGCCCGTCCGCGCCGGACGGCCAGGCCTGGTCGAGGTCCAGCTCGTCCAGCCCGGCCCTCAGCTCCTCCAGCGAGGAGGTGATCGCGAGCCGCTTGCGCATCTCGGAGCCGACCGCGAAGCCCTTCAGGTACCAGGCGACGTGCTTGCGGAAGTCGATCACGCCCTTGGACTCGTCGCCGATCCACTCGCCGAGCAGCCGGGCGTGCCGGACCATGACGTCGGCGACCTCGCGCAGCGCGGGCCGGGCCACCTCGTCCGGGCGTCCTTCGAAGGCCGCGACCAGGTCGGCGAAGAGCCACGGCCGGCCGAGGCAGCCGCGGCCGACGACCACGCCGTCGCAGCCGGTCTCGCGCACCATCCGCAGCGCGTCCTCGGCGCACCAGATGTCGCCGTTGCCGAGCACCGGGATCTCCGGGACGTGCTCCTTCAGCCGGGCGATGGCGTCCCAGTCGGCGGTGCCGCCGTAGTGCTGGGCGGTGGTACGGCCGTGCAGGGCGATGGCGGTGACGCCCTCCTCGACGGCGATACGGCCGGCGTCGAGGTAGGTGAGGTGGTCGTCGTCGATGCCCTTGCGCATCTTCATGGTGACGGGCAGGTCGCCGGCGCCGGAGACCGCCTCCCGCAGGATGGCGCGCAGCAGGTTCCGCTTGTACGGCAGCGCCGAGCCGCCGCCCTTGCGGGTGACCTTGGGGACCGGGCAGCCGAAGTTCAGGTCGATGTGGTCGGCCAGGTCCTCTTCCACGATCATGCGGACGGCCTTGCCGACGGTCACCGGGTCGACGCCGTACAGCTGGATAGAGCGCGGCTGCTCGCTCGCGTCGAACCTGATCAGCTGCATGGTCTTGTCGTTGCGTTCGACCAGCGCCCGGGTCGTGATCATCTCGCTGACGAAGAGGCCCTTGCCACCGCTGAACTCCCGGCACAGGGTACGGAAGGGCGCGTTGGTGATCCCCGCCATGGGTGCGAGCACGACGGGCGGTGCGACGGCGTGCGGGCCGATGGAGAGCGGGTGGGTCATCACAGGGCTCCGGTACGGATGTACGACACAGTCAAGCCCCCATTGTCCCCCACCCGGGTACTCGGATGAGCCGGAGGTGGCGGACGACCGGCCGACCGGTCGCCGGGAAGAATCGTGTAGCTGTAATTAGTTAGACATACTATTGAAGTCGGGTACGATGAGACCATGCCCGAGTTGAGTCATCGCAGACGTCTGCTGGTGCTCGCGATCTGCTGTATGAGTCTGCTGATCGTGAGCCTCGACAACACCGTGCTGAACGTGGCGCTGCCGTCGATGCAGCGCGACCTGCACGCCACGACCGCCGGCCTCCAGTGGACGATCGACGCCTACACCCTGGTGCTGGCCTCGCTGCTGATGCTGGCGGGGTCCACCGCCGACCGCATCGGGCGCAGAAGAGTCTTCATGGCGGGCCTGGTGGTCTTCTCCGTCGGCTCGCTGCTCTGCTCGCTCGCGCCCAACCTGGAACTGCTGATCGTCTTCCGGATGGTCCAGGCCGTCGGCGGCTCGATGCTCAACCCGGTCGCCATGTCGATCATCACCAACACCTTCACCGACGCCCGCGAGCGTGCCCGCGCGATCGGTGCCTGGGGTGCGGTGGTCGGCATCTCGATGGCGGCGGGCCCGCTGGTGGGCGGACTCCTCGTCCAGTCGGTGAGCTGGCGCGCGATCTTCTGGATAAACCTCCCGGTCGGCCTCGCCGCCCTGCTCCTCACCCTGCGCTTCGTCCCGGAGTCCCGGGCGCCCAAGGCCCGCCGCCCCGACCCGGTCGGCCAGCTGCTGGTGATCGCCCTGTTCGGCGCACTGACCTACGCCATCATCGAGGCCCCCTCCTCCGGGCCCGGCACGGTGGCGCCGTTCGCCGCGGTGGCCCTGGCCGCGCTGCTGGCCCTGCTCTGGTACGAGCCCCGGCGCGAGGAACCCCTCATCGACCTGCGCTTCTTCGGTTCGGCCCCGTTCAGCGGCGCGACCGTGATAGCGATCAGCGCGTTCGCGGCGCTCGGCGGCTTCCTCTTCCTGTCCACCCTCTACCTCCAGAACGTGCGCGGCCTGGACGCGCTGCACGCGGGCCTGTGGATGCTGCCGATGGCCGCGCCCACCTTCCTGTGCGCACCGCTGTCCGGACGGCTGGTCGGCAGCCGCGGCCCCCGCCTGCCCCTCCTGATCGCCGGTACGGCGATGACGGCGAGCGCCGCCCTCTTCGCCGTCTTCGAGGCCGAGACCTCGAACGTCACGCGTCTGCTCGGCTACGTCCTGTTCGGCATCGGCTTCGGCTTCGTGAACGCGCCGATCACCAACACGGCCGTCTCCGGGATGCCGCGCGCCCAGGCCGGGGTGGCCGCCGCCGTCGCCTCCACCAGCAGACAGCTGGGCCAGACGCTCGGCGTCGCGGTGATCGGCGCGGTCCTGGCCTCCGGCGTCGGCTCCTCGCCGTTCAGATCCGCCTTCGTCTCGGCGGCCGGCCCCGGCTGGTGGATCCTCACCGGCTGCGGTCTGGCCGTCCTCGCCCTCGGCCTGCTCACCAGCGGCAGCTGGGCCCGTCGCACCGCCGAGCGCACGGCGGAGCGCCTGGAGTCCTCGGAGATCCGCCAGCCCGTGGGCGCCTCCGGACGGAGCTAGACCCGGTCGGGCGGGCCTAGATCCGGTCGGGCGGGCCCAGTTCGAGGGTGTCCGAGCAGATCTGGGCGTTGAGGTGGCGGCCCCGCCCGTCGGTCAGTTCGATGCGGGTGCCGTGCTCGCCCCGCCCGGGGTGCGGCGGGGTCACGTACAGGGCCGGATCGAGGTCGCCGGTGATGTAGCAGTACCCGTCCCGGTCCGTCCCGGTGCGGTAGTGGACCGGGAAGCCGGCCGCGTGGCCCGGTTCCAGCACCACCCGGGGCGCCGTGGCCCCCCGCTTCGGGCGCGACTCCATCCCCTGCGCCTTGCCCACCTGGGCGTCGAGTTCCGGGAAGCCGTCGAGGGCGCAGGGCCGCGTTCCGGTGTTGCGGGCGCTGAGCAGGGCGGCCGGATCCCCCGGATGCCCGCCGTCGGCCATGCGGGTCAGTGTCCAGCGCAGGTGCGGTGTCCCGCAGTCGGCGACGGCGCGGTGGCCGTCGGCGCAGCCGACCGCCCCCAGCAGCAGCGCCACGCCCAGGGCGGAGACGGCCGCGGTATGTCGTACCTGCACAAGAAACCCCCCGTGGCGAGGCGCCCTGCCTCTGCGGACAGGTAGATGCAGCCTCTCCCCCGGGGGGTTCCGTCAGCCGGTCCCGGCCGGTCTCAGCCGGCGTCGACCGGTCTCAGCCGTGCCGGCGGGTCAGTGACCGCTCTTCGCCAGGGCCGACACCAGGCGCAGGGCGTCCAGGGTGCCCACGCCGGTGGCCATGTCGTAGCCGTTGACCGCCTTGTAGCCGGTGACACCCTCGTAGCTGTTGTCGGTGCCGTCGTTGACGTCGACGATGCCGGCGCTCTTGTGCTTGTAGAGCGTGTACAGCGCCTCGTTGATGTGGCCGAGGCGGTGCCCGGCGGCCTGGTCGGCGAGGGCGACGATGCCCGAGAACAGCGGGGAGGCCTCGCTGGTGCCGCCGGAGACGTCCCAGCCGGTGGCCGTCGGGTCGAAGCTGGAGTAGACCCAGGCGCCACCGTCGACGGCCGCGGCCATCGAGATGTCCGGGGTGCCACGGCGGGTGCCGACGACCTTCTGCACACCGTTCTGGAAGGCGGGACGGCCGAAGACGTGCGACTGGCCGCCGCCGCCCGCGCCGTAGTCGTTGTACACGCTGTCCGGCTTGACGCGCTGGCCCTTGTCGTTCAGGTGCAGCTGGGTGCCGCCGATGGAGGTGACCAGCGGGTCCGAGGAGGGCCAGGAGTTGACGCGCTTCTTGTAGTAGCCCTTGCCGTCCGCGGTGTTGTCCGTGGCGCCGCCGTCACCGGAGGAGGCGAGCACGGTCACGTGCTTGCGCTGCGCGTCCTGGAAGGCGTACCGCAGCTTCTTGATGCTGGTGAAGTCACCCTTCTCGAAGCCCGGGAAGGTGTTCTCGGTGGCACCGAAGCTCTGGCTGATGACGTCGCCGACCCCGTGGTCGATCAGGTACTTCTCGGCGCTCATCATCTCCGGCAGACCGGTGGTGCCCTCGGTCTCCGAGACCGCCGTCTCCACCAGCACGATCTTCGCGCCGGGCGCCACGGCGTGGGCCATCTCGACGTCCAGCGTGGTCTCGCCGGCCCAGCCGGTCATGTCGCTGTTCTTCGGGTCGAAGGCGGGGACGTGCCCCCACTTCACGACCTTGACCTTGGTGCTGGGCAGACCGAACTGCTTGCTGTAGACGTCCAGGTCGTGCTGGACCGTCGGGGAGCCGAACGAGTCGACGATGACGATCGTGCGCCCCTTGCCCGTGATGCCCTTCTTGTACAGCGCGTTCAGGTTGTACGCGGTGCGGTACTGAAGGGGGTTGTAGCAGGCGATGTGCCACTTGCTCTGGCACTGCGCGATGGGGAGCGGCTTGGCCACGCCGTGGACCAGCTGGTGTCCCGCGACAGCCGGCGCCGCGAAGGTGTGCGGTACGGCGGCGGAGGCGGTGGTGTTGCCACCGGCCGGCGACGTCGTGGTCAGCGCGGCGGCGGCAAGGGCGGCGGTGACGGCCGCGGTGGCCGCGACGCCGCGCCCGGTACGGGCTATGTGCATGAATTCCCCTGAGAGAGGTCCGTGGTCGGACGTGTCCGTGATCGGACGAAGTGGTCACGCGCATCCCATCGAGTGAGTCATGCACAGAACAAGACCAGGTCAGGGTTATTGAACAGCCGATGTCGAAGCTTTTACCGGAACACCACCTCGGGTCGGCCCTTTTCCGGCCATGCGCTGCTGCGTCGGTTGCCGCCCGGGTACCCGGGCCGGCACGTCAAGCCCTGCTGAGCGCCAGCTCGTACAGCCGCTCCAGCCGCTCGGCGGTCTGCTCGTCCTTCGGGGTGTAGGTGACCATGCGGGCACCCAGCTCGGGGCCGAGCCACAGGTCCGTGTGTTCCAGGGTGAGCAGGCCGACGTACGGGTTGCGGAACTCCTTGGTCCTGGAGCGGGTGGCGACCACCTCGTAGCGCTCCCAGTTCTCGCGGAACGCGGAGTACTCCTTCAGCCGTTTGAGCAGCATCTTCCAGGCGGGTTCGCCGAGGTGCCCGGCGAGGGAGGCGCGCAGCCGGGCGGCCATCAGCCGCTGCGACTCCGCGAGGTGGACGACCCCCTGCTGCCAGCCCGGGTCGCTGTGCACGAGGATCATGCAGTTGCGGTCCTCGGGCGGGATGGCGTCCAGGTCGCCCAGCAGCAGGCCGTAGGTGCGGTTGTAGGCGAGGATGTCGTACCGGCTGTTCTGGATGCAGGCGGGGTTCGGGTCCAGCCGGTCCAGCAGGGTGCGCAGCGCCGGGGTGACGCCGGTGCAGTGCGCGGCGGGCGTCGGGTCGGTGGCCCCGGCCAGTTGGAAGAGGTGGGCGCGCTCGCTGGCGTCCAGCAGCAGGGTGCGGGCGAGGGCGTCCAGGACCTGCACGGAGACCTGGATGTCGCGGGCCTGCTCCAGCCAGGTGTACCAGGTGACGCCGACCGCGGAGAGCTGCGCGACCTCCTCGCGGCGCAGGCCGGGGGTGCGGCGCCGGGCTCCCCGGACCAGGCCCACCTGCTCCGGGGTGATCCGCTCGCGCCGGCTGCGCAGGAAGGCGGCCAGCTCCTGGCGGCGGATCTGCGAGGGCCGGCGCGGCTGCCGGGTGGCGGTGTCCTGGACAAGGGGCGGCGCGGTCGTCATGGTTCCAGGGTGCCGCCTGCGCCATCCTGTTTCCAGGTACTTCTGGTACCAGGATGAGGAGACTCTGGTACCACTCTGAGTGCGGGCGCAGGCTCGGTGCCATGAGCGAAACCGTCATCACCGCCCCGGCCGGCACCGCCCGGCCGGCGGCCGGTCCGCCGGGACTCGGCGGGCTCGGCCTGTTCACCGTTCTGCTGGCCGCGGCGCTGCCGCTGGTCGACTTCTTCATCGTCAACGTCGCCCTGCCGGCCATCGGCTCCGGCCTGGCCGCGAGCGAGGCCGTGCTGGAGCTGGTGGTCGCCGGGTACGGGGTGGCGTACGCCGTGCTGCTGGTCGTCGGCGGACGGCTGGGGGACCTGTTCGGGCGGCGCCGGCTGTTCCTCGGCGGCATGGCCGCGTTCGGGGTGACCTCGCTGGCCTGCGGCCTGGCGCCGGACGCCTGGACCCTGGTGGCGGCGCGGGTGGCGCAGGGCGCGGCGGCCGCCGCGATGCTGCCGCAGGTGCTCGCCACCATCCAGGCCGCCACCAGCGGCGCGCGCCGCGCGAAGGCCATGAGCCTGTACGGCGCGACGGCCGGGCTGTCGATGGTGGCCGGGCAGATACTCGGCGGGGTGCTGGTGGCCGCCGATGTCGCGGGCACCGGATGGCGGTCGGTGTTCCTGGTCAACGTGCCCGTGGTCGTGGTCGGGCTGGTGCTCGCGGTGCGGTTCGTGCCGGAGACCCGGTCGCAGCGTCCGGAGCCCGTGGACGGCCCGGGCACGGTGCTGCTCGCCGCGTCCCTGCTGACGCTGCTGGCGCCGCTCACCGAGGGCCGGGCGGCGGGCTGGCCGCTGTGGACGTGGCTGTCGCTGGCCGCGTTCCCGGTGGTGGCCGGGGCGTTCTGGGCGGTGGAGCGGCGGGCGGACCGGGCCGGGCGGACGCCGCTGGTGCCGCCGAGCCTGTTCGCGGTGGCGTCGATGCGGCGGGGGCTGGTGCTGATGGTGCCGTTCTCCATCGGCTTCGCCGGGTTCATGTTCGTGATCGCGCTGGCGCTCCAGCAGGGGGCCCGGCTCGGCCCGGTGCCGGCGGGGCTCGCGCTGGCGCCGATGGCCGTCGTCTTCCTCTTCGTCTCCCTCGCCGGTCCGCGGCTGGTCGCCCGGTACGGCACCCGGGTGGTCACCGCGGGGTCCGTGGCGCAGGGGGTGGGGGTGCTGCTGATCGCGCTGGCCGTGTGGCGGGACTGGCCGCACGTGGGCGTGGTGTCGCTGCTGCCGGGGATGGCGGTGGCCGGTGCGGGTCAGGCGCTCCAACTGCCCAATGTGATGCGGCTGGTGCTGTCCGAGGTGCCGGCGGCGCGGGCCGGGGTCGGCGGCGGGGTGATGGTGACGACCCAGCAGTCGGCGCTGGCGCTGGGTGTGGCCACGCTCGGCACGCTGTTCCTCACCCTGGTCCCCCACCTCGGCATGCGGGACGCGTTGCTGGTCACGCTGCTGACCCAGGTGGGCGGGATCGTCCTGACGGGCCTGCTGAGCCTGCGGCTGCCGAGGTCGGTGGGGTGAGCCACTGCTGAGGGGCGGGGCCCCGGTCAGGCCCCGCGGAGCCCCCGTATCAGCAGGTCCACCACGGCCCGGAACTCCTCCTCCACTCCTTCGCGCTGCCACTCTCGCGCGTAGCAGGGGTCGTGGAAGCGCCCGGTGGCCTGGAAGACGGCCCGGGCCGCGGCGGCGGGGTCGGACACGGTGAAGACGCCCGCCTCCGCTCCCGCCTCGACGATCCGGGTCAGCTGGCCGGTCAGGTCGGCGATGTGCTCACCGACGACGGTCCCGTTCTCGTCGGTGAGCACCGTGTAGGTCGCGAACAGCTCGGGATCGTCCCCGGCCTTGTGCCGCTTCGCCTCGAACAGCGCCGCGAGCCAGGCCCGCAGCCGCTCCTCGGGCGCGGCGTCCGCCGTGACGATGCCGGCCAGCTGTTGCGAAGTCCGGTCCAGCCAGCGCTTGGTGACGGCGCCCCGCAGCACCGCCTTGGTGCGGAAGTGCCGGTAGACGCTGCCGTGGCTGACGCCGAGCGCGCGGGCCACGTCGACCACGGTGGCCTTGGCCGGGCCGTGGCGGCGCAGCACCTCCTCGGTCGCTTCGAGGATGCGCTCGGCGGTCAGGGTCTCGCTGGTCGGTGCCATGTCTAGACCGTACCCGGCGGCCGGTTCAGCGTTCGCTGTCGAGGCTGGCCATCTGGGCGGGGGCGTAGCGCTCGCCGGCCGCCGCGTCCGCCGGGACGGCCTCCTCGACGGCCGCGAGGTCGGCCGCGTCCAGTACGACGTCCAGGGCGCCCAGCGACTCGCCGAGCCGCTGCCGGGTGCGGGCGCCGATCAGCGGCACGATGTCCTCGCCCCGGGCCAGCACCCAGGCGATGGCGAGCTGGGCGACGGTGGCGCCCTTCCGGTCGGCGATGCGGCGCAGGGCCTCGACCAGGTTCAGGTTGTGCCGGAGGTTGTCGCCCTGGAAGCGGGGCGAGTGGGCCCGGAAGTCGTTCGCGGACAGCTGCCGTTCCGGGGTGAAGTGGCCGGAGATCAGGCCGCGGGACAGGACGCCGTACGCCGTGATCCCGATGCCCAGCTCCCGTACGGTCGGCAGGATCTCCCGCTCGATGCCGCGGGAGATGAGCGAGTACTCGATCTGGAGGTCGGCGATCGGGGCGGTGGCGGCGGCCCGCCGGATGCTGTCGGCGCCGACCTCGCTGAGCCCGATGTGCCGCACGTACCCCTTCTCGACCAGCTCGGCGATGGCGCCGACGGTCTCCTCGACGGGCACGTCCGGGTCGAGGCGGGCGAGCCGGTAGACGTCGATGTGGTCGACGCCGAGGCGCTGGAGGGAGTAGGCGGCGAAGTTCTTCACGGCGGCGGGGCGGCCGTCGTAGCCGGTCCAGTTGCCGGCGGGGTCGCGCAGGGCGCCGAACTTGACGCTGACGAGGGCCTGTTCGCGGCGGGCCGGCGGGGCGGTGCGCAGCGCCTCGCCGACGAGCATCTCGTTGTGGCCCATGGCGTAGAAGTCGCCGGTGTCGAGGAGGGTGACCCCGGCCTCCAGGGCGGCGTGGACGGTCGCGACGGACTCCGCGCGGTCGGCGTCGCCGTACAGGGCGGACATGCCCATGCAGCCGAGGCCGAGGGCGGAGACCCGGGGGCCGGTGGTTCCGAGGTTTCGGGTTCGCATCGTCATGACCCCCACCCTGCCATGACAGCTGACAGATTTCAATATCTGTCAGCTGTCATTCGTCAGCTCGCGTCGGCGCGGCCCCCGCCGGAGAATGGGAGATGCCGACGTGCAGCCCCTCAGGCGGCGCCTGCCGTCGGCCGTGCGGTGTTCGCGCCGCCGAGGAGGCCGCCATGGTCGTCCGTATCGCCACCTACAACACCGAGAACCTGTTCCGCCGGCCTGCCGCCTTCCGGCTCGCCGACCCGGCCCAGCGGAAGCAAGTCCTCGACGATTTCGACACGTTGGTCGCGCTGCTCGACAAGGCGACGTACACCGACGCCGACAAGAAGGAAATCGCCGATCTCATCGTCACCAACCGGGCCTACGACATCGATCCGGACAATCCTCCGCTGATCTTCGTCAACCAGAACCGCCCGGGCAAGACCACCGGACTCTTCGACCCTCCCCCTCCGGGGGCCCAGGTCCAGGACCTGACCATCCACGCGACCGGCCGCGGCTCCTGGGCCGGCTGGGTCGAACTGGTCCAGGACGACCTGGACATGACCGCGGTACGGAACACCGCGCAGGTGGTCGCCGAGGTCACGGCGGACATCCAGCTGGTGGCCGAGGTCGAGGACCGGCTCACCCTGGACCTCTTCAACCGGCATGTCCTGGGCGCCGTCGAGGGCGCGCAGCCGTACCCCTTCAACCTGCTGATCGACGGCAACGATCCGCGGGGCATCGACGTCGGGATCCTCAGCCGCCGGGCGATCACCTCGGTCCGCCCGCACCTGTTCGACCCGGACCCGGCTCACCCCGACCGGCCCCTGTTCAGCCGCGACTGCCCCGAGTACGAGATCCAGCTCGGCGAGGGGACGACGCTGGTGCTCCTCGGCAACCACCTCAAGAGCAAGTTCCACGACGATCCGCGGCTGCGCCTGGCCCAGGCGCAACGGGTCGCGGAGATCTACCGGGCGGCGCTGGAGCGCACGCCGAACGTCGTGGTCGCAGGGGACCTCAACGACAGCCCGGACAGCGCGCCGCTGAAGGCGCTGCTCGACACCGGTCTGCGCGACGTGATGAGCCACCCGTCCTACCAGGGCGATCCGGGCACCCACGGCACCTGCCGCTCGACCCGGGACAAGCTGGACTACATCCTGTTGCCGCCCGCCCTCTTCGACAAGGTGCAGCGGGTCGGCCTGGAGCCGAGGGGCATCTTCGAGCACCAGGACCACTTCGGCTCCGTGCACTCGAAGCTCGACGAGGCATCGGACCACGCGGCGCTCTTCGTGGACCTGGACATCTGAAGCGACCTGGACATCCGAAGCAGAAACGCCCGCCCGCCCAGCCGACGGAGTCGGATGAGCGGGCGGGCGGGAGACAGCCTGAACGCCGCCGGCGTCAGCAGCCGAGCAGACGCTGGGCCAGGTAGCCCTCGATCTGGTCCAGCGACACGCGCTCCTGCTTCATGGAGTCACGCTCGCGGACCGTGACCGCGTTGTCCTCGAGGGTGTCGAAGTCGACGGTCACGCAGTACGGCGTACCGATCTCGTCCTGGCGGCGGTAGCGGCGGCCGATCGCACCGGCGTCGTCGAACTCGATGTTCCAGTTCTGCCGCAGCGCCTGGGCGAGACCCTTGGCCTTGGGCGACAGCTCGGGGTTGCGGGACAGCGGCAGCACCGCGACCTTGACCGGGGCCAGCCGGTGGTCGAGCCGCAGCACGGTCCGCTTCTCCATCTTGCCCTTGGCGTTCGGCGCCTCGTCCTCGACGTAGGCGTCGAGCAGGAAGGCCAGCATGGTCCGGCCGACACCCGCCGCGGGCTCGATGACGTACGGCGTCCAGCGCTCGCCGGCCTCCTGGTCGAAGTAGGAGAGGTCCTGGCCGGAGGCCTTGGCGTGCGCCGACAGGTCGTAGTCGGTGCGGTTGGCGACACCCTCCAGCTCGCCCCACTCGCTGCCGCCGAACTGGAAGCGGTACTCGATGTCGGCGGTGCGCTTGGAGTAGTGGGAGAGCTTCTCCTTCGGGTGCTCGTACCAGCGCATGTTCTCCTCACGGAGACCCAGGCCGGTGTACCAGTTCCAGCGCTGCTGCATCCAGTACTCCTGCCACTGCTCGTCCTCGCCCGGCTTGACGAAGAACTCCATCTCCATCTGCTCGAACTCGCGGGTGCGGAAGATGAAGTTGCCCGGCGTGATCTCGTTGCGGAAGGACTTGCCCATCTGCGCGATGCCGAACGGCGGCTTGCGGCGCGAGGTGGTCTGCACCTGGGCGAAGTTGGTGAAGATGCCCTGGGCGGTCTCGGGACGCAGGTAGGCGACGGAGCCGCTGTCCTGGGTCGGGCCGAGGTGGGTCGACAGCAGGCCGGAGAACTGCTTGGGCTCGGTGAACTGGCCCTTGTTGCCGCAGTTCGGGCAGTTGATGTCGGCCAGGCCGTTCGCCGGGGCGTGGCCCTTCTTCTCCTCGTACGCCTCTTCCAGGTGGTCGGCGCGGAACCGCTTGTGACACGCGGTGCACTCGGTCAGCGGGTCCGTGAAGGTGGCGACGTGACCGGAGGCCACCCAGACCTCGGAGGCCAGGATGACGGACGAGTCGATACCGACGACGTCCTCGCGCGACGTCACCATGTAGCGCCACCACTGGCGCTTGATGTTCTCCTTGAGCTCGACACCGAGCGGTCCGTAGTCCCAGGCGGCCCGCTGACCGCCGTAGATCTCACTGCACGGGAAAACGAAGCCACGGCGCTTGCTCAGGCTGACGATGGTGTCGATCTTGTCGGCGGCCACGGTGCTCTCTTCATGACGATTACGGCGACTGGCGTTGAAGCGGAGATGCTTCCAGCTTGCGAATGATTCAGGTTACCGGCGCAGGCTCCCCCAGAACCAAATCGGCCCCCTGCTCGACGGCCCTCACCAGGCTTGTTGACAACGGTTTCCATATTTGTTGAAAATGACTGTCATGAACGTACGACGACGCCTCATACCCGCCGCCGCGGTCGCCGCGGTCACCGCCCTCGGGATCGGCACCCTCTCCGCCTGCTCCGGCGACAAGGCGGAGGCGGCGAACACCGGCAAGTTCGACGTCGTCGCGTCCTTCTACCCCCTGGCCTTCCTGGCCGAGCAGATCGGTGGCGGCCATGTGCGCGTCACCACGCTCACCTCCCCCGGCCAGGAACCCCACGACCTGGAGATCAGCCCCCGGCAGATCGCGGCGCTCGACGACTCCGACGCCGTCCTCTACCTCAAGAACCTCCAGCCCGCCGTCGACGCCGCGGTGGCCCAGTCCTCGGTCGGCACGAAGATCGACGCGGCCTCCCTGACCACCCTGGAGAACCACGGCAACGAGGTCGGCGGACACGCCGCCGCGCACGACAGCCACCAGGGCGAGGAGGCGGGCGGCAAGGACCCGCACGTCTGGGTCGACCCGGTGCGCTACGCCACCATCGCCCAGGGCGTCGGCGCCGCCTTCGAGAAGGCCGACCCCAAGCACGCGGCCGACTACCGCAAGAACACCGCGGCCCTGGTGAAGAAGCTGAACGGCCTGGACACCGAGTTCCGCAGCGGGCTGGCGCACACCCGGACCAAGGTCTTCATCACCACGCACGCCGCCTTCGGCTACCTCGCCGAGCGCTACGGCCTCACCGAGGAGGCGATCAACGGCCTCGACCCCGAGTCGGAGCCGAGCGCCGCCCGGGTGAAGGACCTGGAGAAGATGGCCAGGGCCGACGGCGTCTCCACCGTCTTCTACGAGACCCTCGTCAGCGACAAGACCGCGAAGACCATCGCGGGCGACGCCGGTCTGAAGACGGACGTCCTCGACCCGATCGAGGGCATCACCGGCGCGTCCCGCGGCACCGACTACTTCTCCGTCCAGCGGGCCAACCTCAAGGCCCTCCAGCAGGCGCTGGGCGCCAAATGACGGGAGATGCGATGACCAACGAGCCTGTCATATCCCTGCGCGGGGTCACCGCCGAGCTGGGCGCCCGTCCCGTGCTGCGCGGCATCGACCTCACCGTCGGCCGCGGCGAGGTCGTCGCGCTGCTCGGCGCCAACGGCTCCGGCAAGTCCACGGCGATCCGCACGATCATCGGCCAGGTGCCGGTCAGCGGCGGCACGGTCGAGCTGTTCGGCACCCCGCGCCGCTCCTTCCGCGACTGGGCCCGCGTGGGCTACGTACCGCAGCGCACCACGGCGGCGGGCGGTGTCCCGGCGACGGTGACGGAGATCGTCTCCGCGGGCCGGCTGGCCCGCACCCGCTTCGGCGTCTTCCGCAGGGCGGACCGGGAGGCCGTGCACCACGCGCTGGACCTGGTCGGCATGGCCGACCGCGCCAAGGACTCGGTGAACGCCCTCTCCGGCGGCCAGCACCAGCGCGTACTCATCGCCCGCGCCCTGGTCTCCGAGCCCGAGCTGCTGATCATGGACGAGCCGATGGCGGGCGTCGACCTGGCCAGCCAGGAGGTGCTCGCCCGCACCCTCGCGGGGCAGGTCGAGGCCGGTACGACCGTCCTGCTCGTGCTGCACGAACTGGGCCCGCTGGAGCCCCTGATCGACCGGGCGGTCGTCCTGCGCGACGGCTGCGTGCTGCACGACGGCCCGCCCCCGAAGGCCCTGGGCCAGCACGCCCTGCCCGGCCACGACCACGTACACCCGCACGCGCCCGCGGCCGCCGAACCGCTCCGCACCGGCCTGCTGAGCTGATGGAGCTGTGATGGACTTCCTCGACTACGCCTTCATGCAGCGGGCCCTGCTCGCCGCCGTCCTGGTCGGCATCACGGCCCCCGCGGTCGGCATCTACCTCGTCCAGCGCCGCCAGGCCCTGATGGGCGACGGCATCGGCCACGTGGCCATGACCGGCGTCGGCCTCGGCTTCCTCCTCTCCACCTCCCCGGTGTGGATGGCGACCGCCGTCTCCGTCCTCGGCGCGGTCCTGATGGAGCTGATCCGCTGGTACGGCAGGACGCGCGGCGACATCGCCCTCGCGATGCTCTTCTACGGCGGCATGGCCGGCGGCGTGATGCTGATCAACCTCGCGCCGGGCGGCTCCAACGCCAACCTGACCTCGTACCTCTTCGGCTCCCTGTCCACCGTCTCGCAGTCCGACGTGACCGCGATCTGTGTGCTCGCCGCGCTCGTGCTGCTGGTCACGCTGGGCCTGCGCCGCCAGCTGTTCGCGGTCAGCCAGGACGAGGAGTTCGCCCGGGTCACCGGCCTGCCGGTGCGCGTGCTGAACCTGCTGACCGCGGTCACCGCGGCGGTCACCGTCACGGTCGCCATGCGCGTGGTCGGCCTGCTGCTGGTGTCCGCGCTGATGGTGGTGCCGGTGGCGGCGGCGCAGCAGCTCAGCCGCAGCTTCGCCGCGACCTTCGCGATCGCCGTCGCGATCGGGGTGGCCGTGACCGTCAGCGGCACCGTCACCTCGTACTACCAGGACGTCCCGCCCGGCGCGACGATCGTCCTCCTCACCATCGCCGCGTTCATCGCCCTGACCGCGCTCGCCACCCCGCTGGCCCGGCGACGCGCCCGCGCGGCAGCCGCGGCCCAGCCCTCCGGAGACCCCGCGGAGTGCTCGATTCCGGCCACCCGGAGCGCATCCGACGAGGTCGGCGTCTGACCGCTCACCGCCCGGGCTGGCAGAATGGCCCGGGCAGACAGCGAGACTGAGGAGGCAACCGGTGACGACCGCTGGACCGCCCGTGAAGGGCCGCGCGACCCGGCAGCGGGCAGCCGTGGCGGCGGCGCTGGACGAGGTCGACGAGTTCCGCAGCGCGCAGGAACTCCACGACATGCTCAAGCACAAGGGCGACTCGGTCGGACTCACCACCGTCTACCGCACGCTCCAGTCCCTCGCCGAGGCCGGTGAGGTGGATGTCCTGCGCACCTCCGACGGCGAGTCGGTGTACCGCCGCTGCTCCACCGGTGAACACCACCACCACCTGGTCTGCCGCGCCTGCGGCAAGGCGGTGGAGGTGGAGGGCCCGGCGGTCGAGAAGTGGGCGGAGGCGATCGCCGCGGAGCACGGCTATGTGAACGTGGCGCACACGGTGGAGATCTTCGGCACCTGCGCGGAGTGCGCCGCCGGCTGAGCGGGGCCGTCCCCCGCCGTCGCCGGCCGCGGCTGAGTGGGGGTTGCTCGCGCAGTTCCCCGCGCCCCTGAAGGGGCAGCTCCCCGCTCAGGCCCGCGTGATGTGCCGGTCCAGGAGAGACCTCAGGCGGTCCACGTCCGCCGGATCGGTCAGCGCCCGCTTCGGCAGCAGCGTCATGCACCGCGCGTTCCGGTCCCCGCTGAACAGTGCGAAGGAGTCCGCCGTCTCCCGGTACACCGGCCGCGCCCCCCACTCCTGCACCACCGTCACATGCTCCGCGCGCACCGTCACCCCCTCCTCGTCCACGGTCACCCGGCACGCCCCGCTCACCTCGGCCACCCGGGCCAGCCGCCGCGCCTGGAGCACCGGTGTCACGGCGAGCCCGACGCCGCAGTAGATCATCATCAGGACGGGGAAGAGATCCACCCGCCCGCCGGCCAGCTCCGCCGCGGCGGTCAGTGCGAAGGCGAGGAACATCAGGCCCAGCACCCCCGTCGCCAGCCGGCTCGACCTGCTGATCTTCCGCCGCGCCCGCAGCGCCGACACGAAGTCGCGCGCCTCCAGCCGAAACGCCAGCTCGACCGTCTCCCGGACGGCCTCCCGCCCCATGTCCATCGTCACGAGGCGGGATCGTACATGCGTCCCCCGGCCGTTGATCAGCCGCGTCCGAAGCAGCGTTCCAGCTCGTCCAGGTCGTAGAACGTGCTGCCCTCGGCGATCGGGCGGCAGCCCGACCTGAACGGTGTCTCGCGCTCGTTGTAGAGCATGCGGACGAGGTAGCGGCCGTCCTTCTCGTAGACGTCCCACTGGATGTTCGCACCGAGCGGGGAGACCGCGGCGCCCCGCCAGGGGTTGCTGGCGTACGTGTACGGCTCGCCCGGCGTCGCCGGCCGGGTGCTGCCCGGCAGGCCCATCAGCGCGGCCAGCGGGATGATCTCCTCGGCGTGGGTGAAGCGCAGCTCGGCGCCGAGGTCGCTGGTGCCGTCCCGCTTGGCCTCCACCTGCCGGAAGAAGTCGTCCAGCAGGACGTCCGCCATCCGGTAGGTGATGTCGCTGTCGGCGAAGCCGGGCCCCTTCTCGTAGAAGTCCTCGGCGTCGGAGAGGTAGCCGAACCAGGCGGCGTCCGACCGGGAGATGTACCGCTCCATGCCCCAGCCCCTGCCGTCCGGGCTCTCCTCGCTCATCGCGGGCGCGATGGCGTACAGGTTGTAGACGGCCTCGGCGGCGCCGACGGGGTCGGGGATCTCGGCGACGAACGGGTCGGTGAACAGCCGGCGCAGCACGCTGCGGGCGTGGTCGAGCGTGGCGGGCTGCCCGGCGATGCCCCGGAGGGTGTCCTTCAGGCGCTGGTCGTTCGCGAGGTAGTCGCGGTAGGCGGCGCCGCCGGCCGCCTTGTGGAAGTAGAGCAGGTCCTTGTCCGCCCGGGCCGGTCCGATCAACGGCGCGAGGGCCGGATCGGTGTCGGCGAGGGCCCCGGCGAAGACGGTGCCGCTGTCGACGGCGCGGCCCTGCCCGGAGCTGACGACGTCGATCTTCTCCCCGTCGTCGGCGATCTTCGCGAACAGCGACGGCAGCCGGTGTGCCAGCCTGACCGCCGTGTCCGTCAGTTCCTGCTTGCCGCGCCCGCTGAGGTTGCCGTAGCCGATCCGGGCCATGGCGGCCTCCAGGGCTTGCACCCGGGGCCCGAACTCCTCGCCCTTGTGGGTGAGTTGCCCGGCTGTCCGGGCCTTGTCCCACAGGGCGAGGACCAGGTCGCCGTCCGTGCCGGCGGTGGCCGCGCGGGAGCCGTGCCGGGAGACGTTCTCGGTGAGGACGGCGGTGTAGCCGGCCGGCGGCTGCTGGTAGCGCTGCGGGTCCTGCCCGCCGGCGTACGGGGCCTTGGTGCCGTAACTCTCGCGGTGCGCCGGGCCGTCGGCGGCGTGCGCGGGCAGCGCGGCCAGGAGCAGGGCGCCGAGGGCGAGCAGCGGGGTGAGACGTCTCATGGCCCGTATCCTCGGCAGCCCCGGTGAACCGCCGGTGGCGGTCAGGTGGCCGGCTTGCCCTCCATGGCCAGCAGCTCCTCGTTGGGGATGGCGCCGCCGAACCGCCGGTCGCGGGAGGCGAACTCGACACAGGCGCGCCACAGGTGGCGGCGGTCGAAGTCGGGCCACAGCACGTCCTGGAAGACCATCTCGGCGTACGCGCTCTGCCAGAGCAGGTAGTTGGAGGTGCGCATCTCGCCGCTGGGGCGCAGGAACAGGTCGACGTCCGGCATGTCCGGGTAGTACATGTACTTCTGGAGCGTCTTCTCGTTCACCTTGGACGGGTCGAGCCGCCCCGCCGCCACGTCCTCGGCCAGCGCCTTGGCCGCGTCGGCGATCTCGGCGCGTCCGCCGTAGTTCATGCAGAAGTACAGCGTGAGCAGGTCGTTGCCCTTCGTCTGCTCCTGGGCGACCTGGAGTTCCTTGGCGACGGACTTCCACAGCTTGGGCATCCGGCCCACCCAGCGCACCCGGATGCCGAGTTCGTCGAGCTGGTCCCGGGTCTTGCGGATGAAGTCGCGGTTGAAGTTCATCAGGAAGCGGACCTCGTCGGGCGAGCGCTTCCAGTTCTCCGTGGAGAAGGCGTACAGGGAGATGTTGCGGACGCCGATCTCGATCGAGCCCTGGAGGACGTCCAGCACCCGCTCGGCGCCGACCTTGTGTCCCTCGGTGCGCGGCAGCCCGCGGTCCTTGGCCCAGCGTCCGTTGCCGTCCATGACGATGGCGACGTGGTTCGGGACCAGCTCACCCGGGAGCCTCGGCGCACGGGCACCCGACGGGTGCGGCTCCGGCGCCTTGTGCTCGCGCCGCTGGCGCCCCAGGATCCCGCGTACGACCATGTGCCTCTCGTCTCTCTTCGTGGGTGTTACTTCTCGACGTACCTGAGCGAACGCAGTCCGCGCTCCAGATGCCAGTGCAGGTAGGCGGACACCAGCCCGCTGCCCTCCCGGACGTACCGCGCCTCGCAGGCGTCGGCCGTCTCCCAGTCTCCCGTAAGCAGGGCGCCCAGCAGAACCAGGGTCTGCGGGGACGGTACGACGCTTCCGGGCACCCGGCAGTCGACGCAGACGGAGCCGCCGGAGGCCACCGAGAAGAACCGGTTGGGGCCGGGCATCCCGCACTTCGCGCAGTCGCCGAAGCTCGGGGCGTAGCCGTTGACGGCGAGGGAGCGCAGCAGGAAGGCGTCGAGGACGAGATGCGGTGCGTGCTCGCCCCGCGCCAGGGTCCGCAGCGCCCCGACGAGCAGCAGGTACTGCTGGACCGCCGGCTCGCCCTCGTGGTCCGTGAACCGCTCGGCGGTCTCCAGCATGGCCGTCCCGGCGGTGTACCGGGCGTAGTCGGTGACGATCCCGCCGCCGTACGGCGCGATGGTCTCGCTCTGCGTGCACAGCGGCAGACCGCGCCCGACCAGCTCGCTCCCGCGGGCGAAGAACTGCACGTCCACGTGGGAGAAGGGCTCCAGCCGGGCGCCGAACTTGGACTTGGTCCGGCGCACGCCCCGGGCGACGGCGCGTACCCGGCCGTGACCGCGGGTGAGCAGGGTGATGATCCGGTCCGCCTCACCCAGCTTCTGGGTGCGCAGCACGATGCCGTCGTCGCGGAACAGACTCATGGACACCATTGTCGCCCAAGCGCTCCCCTGCCCCTGCCGTTGAACAATATGTTGAAGGCGGCGCGACGACGACATGGCAAGAACGCTCCGGAAGGAAGGTGCCGCCCGTGCCGCTCGACGGCTTCACTCCCTGGCCCGAGGACACCGCGCTGGCCTATCGCCGGGCCGGCCACTGGCAGGGCCGTCCGCTGCCCGGGCTGCTGCACGACTGGGCGCGCGAGCACGGCACCCGCACCGCGCTGGTGCACGGCACGGACCGGCTGACGTACCTCCAGCTGGACCGCCGGGTGAGCCGGACGGCCGCCGGTCTGCGGCTGCGCGGCATCGAGCCGGGCAAGCGGGTCGTGGTGCAGCTGCCGAACACCGTCGAGTTCGTCGTCGTACTGTTCGCGCTGATGCGGGCCGGGGCGGTCCCCGTGCTCTCCCCCATGAGCCACCGGGAGGCGGAGACCGCGCACGTCGTGGCCGCCACCGAGGCCGTCGGCTATGTCGGCCCTACCGTGCATCGCGGCTTCGACCACGCGGCGGCGGCCGCCAGGATCGCCGCCCGCTCGACCTCGCTGCGCCGGATCCTCACCCTGGCCCCGCCCGGCGAGCGGGCGGGCGGCTTCTCGATGCTGCCGGGCGGGACCCTCAGCTTCCCGCTGCACACCCTGGACGAGGCCCCGCCGGCCGACCGCGCCCTGGACGCCTCCGACGTGGCGTTCCTCCTCGCGTCCGGCGACACGGCGGCACCCGACCCGGCGGCACCCCCGCGGCTGGTCCCGCGCACCCATGACGACTACGCCTGCCAGCTCCGGGCCGCGGCCGGGGCACTGCCGCTCACCCCGCAGGACGTGTACCTGGCGGCGCTGCCCGCCGACTCCCCCGTCGTCCTCGGCGGCCCCGGCATCCTCGGCACGCTCGCGGCAGGCGGCACGGTGGTCCTGCTCGACGACCCGGCACCGGACACGGCCTTCGAGGCGATCGAGCGGGAACAGGTGACGGTCACCTCGCTCACCCCCGGCCGCGCCGCCCGATGGCTGGACGCCCTGCCCGGCACGCCGGCGGACCTCGGGTCGCTGCGGACGGTCCAGTTGGTCGGCAGCGCACCGGCCCCCGACCTGGCCGCCCGGCTGGAGCCCGCCCTCGGCTGCCGCGTCCAGCAGCTGTACGGCCTGGCGGAGGGACCGCTCCTCGCCGACGGCCGCCCGGTCTGCCCGGCCGACGAGATCCGCGTCGACGCGGGCGAACTCCTCGTCCGGGGCCCGCACACCGTGCGCGGCTACTACCGCTCCCCCGGCCCCGAGGCCCACGCCTTCACCCCGGACGGCTTCCTCCGCACGGGAGTCCGGGCCACCGGCTAGCTTTCGGGACCCGGGTCAGGCGGCGGCTTTCCCGGCCCTGGCCTGCTGTGCCCGGGGGCGCGTCGCGGTCCGGGCGAGGAGGGCGTCCTCCAGCGTTGCGGCGTGCGGGTGCGGGTTGGTGCGCGGGCGGACGTAGTGGAGGGCGGCCGGCGGCGCCCCGGTCAGCGGCAGGTAGAGGATGTCCGGGTCGGGGTGCTGGGCGGCCACCGACTCGGGCAGCACCCCGACGCCGCGGCGTGCGGCCACGGCGTGCAGGTACTCCTCGATGTTGGTGGTCTCCGCGCCGATCTCCGGCGTGTTGCCGCGCGGCCAGTCCTCGGGGGTGAGCGTGCCGCTGAGGGTGTTGACGACCAGGCACCGCCGGCCCAGGTCCCGCCAGGACACCGTGGACTGGACGGCCAGGGTGGAGCGCCGGCAGACGGCCGCGACCCGGGGTTCGCGCAGGAGTTCCACGGAGGTCAGCCGGGGATCGTCGACCGGGCCCCAGAGCAGCGCGGCGTCGACGGCCGCGTCCCGCAGCCCCGCCGTCCGGTCGTCGACGCGGACCGGCTGCACGAGCACCTGGTGCCGCTCCTCCATGTGCTCGATGGCCTGCCGGCCGAGCTTCATGGGGAAGCCCCAGGCGTAGCCGAGGCGGAACGCGGGCTGCGGCTCGGGGGGTTGCAGGGCGGCCTCCAGCCGCGGCAGCAGGGTGCGCAGCTCGGCCTGTAAGCGGCGGCCCTCCAGGGTGAGCCGCGGGTGCCGGGTGCTGCGGTCCAGCAACGACCGGCCCAGCACCTCCTCCAGGCGCCGGATCTGCCGGCTGAGGGTGGGCTGCGACACTCCGAGGCGGTCGGCGGCCCACGTGAAGTGCTGTTCCTCGGCGAGAGTGAGGAAGCACCGCAGGTGATGTATGCCGATGTCCATACAGGTCACACTACTCATTCCGCCCCCTGGACCACGGTCTCGGGGGCGCGCTCGGGCCCCGCGGACGCGGCGCGCCGGGTGAAGTGCCGTACGACCAGCAGGTGCAGGACGAGGGCCAGGGCCGCCAGGGCCGCCGTGCAGTAGGGCAGGTCGCCGGGTGCCACACCGGCGGCGATGACCGTACCGCCGAGTCCGGAGCCGATGGCGCTGCCGAGGTAGACCGCGGAGGAGTTGAGCGCCACGGCGACCGGTGCCTGCCGGGGCTGGGCGGCGATCAGCTGGTGCTGCTGCGGGACTTGCAGCGCCCAGCCGGCCGCGCCCCACACCACCAGGGGCGGCACCAGCGCCCACAGGCCCACCGCGGCCGCCGCCGGCAGCACCAGGTGAGCCGCCGTCACCAGCGCGAGCACACAGGCGACGATGGCGAAGGGACGCCGGGTGCGGTCCACCACCCGGCCGATGAGCAGGCTGCCGAGGACACCGCCCACGCCCCAGGCCCACATCGGGCCCACGGTGTCGGTGCGGCCGGCGGCGTCCGCGAGGAACGGCGCCAGGTAGGTGTAGAGCCCGAGGCTGGCCACACCGCCGAGCAGGGACACGACGGCGATCGACGCGACCCGGCCGTCGGCGAGGATGCGCACCCGGTCCCGCAGGGCGGGCGGCGGACCGGCGGTGGTGGCGGGCAGCAGGGTGATGCCGGCCAGGGCGATGGCGCCGAGGGCGGTGATCAGCCAGAGCGTGCCGCGCCAGCCGACGTGCTCGGCGATCAGGACGCCCAGCGGGACACCGACCACCGTGCCGATGCTCATGCCGCCCATCACCAGGGCGAGGCTGCGCCCCCGGCGTTCCTCGCCGACCAGTCCGGCGGCCGTGGCGGCGGCCATCGGCGAGTACAGCCCGGCGCCGATGCCCGCCAGCGCCCGGGCCAGCAGCAGCACCGGCAGGGCGGGGGCGAGGGCGGTGAGCGCGTTGCCCGCGGTGAACACCACCAGGGCACAGGCGAGGACGATCTTCGCCGGGCGGCCGGCCAGCGCGGCGGCGAAGACGGGCGCCGCGAGGGCGTAGCAGAGGGTGAACACGGTCACCATCTGGCCTGCGGAGGCCTCGGAGACGCCCAGGTCGTCCGCGACCCGGGGCAGCAGGCCGGCCATCACATAGGCGTCGAGTCCCAGCGCGAAGGCGCCGAGCGCGAGCAGCAGGACGAACCGGCCGCCGTGTGCGGGCCGCGTGCGGGTGCCGGTGTCGTGGCGGTTCGTCCCGGTCGTCGTCCCGTTCGTCATCCCAGTCGCTCCCAGTCGGCCTCGGTGGCGGTGGCCCGGCCGGCGGGGAAGTAGCGCGCCGGGCCGGTGGTGCGGGCGGCGTCCTCGATGCCGTTCAGCAGACGCTGGAGCCCGAGGGACTCCTCCAGGCCGGCGAAGGCCACCCGCGGCGCCTCGCCGTGGCGGACGAAGCGCAGCACGTCGGCGACGAGACGGCGCAGCTTGACGATGGTGCGCAGGGACGCGGGGACCTCGGCGCCCGTCGTGTCCACGGTGCACAGCGTCTCCTCGCCGCCCGGGACGCGCCGCCAGATCCGCAGGCGGTCGGCGTCCCATGTGGGGGTGTCGTACACCGCGGAGGCGTACACGAGGCCGCCGTCGGGGTCGCGGAAGGTGCAGTCGACGGTCCGCTGCCGGGTGATGTTGGTGAAGCTGCTGTACACGGTGACGGGGGCGCCGCCGAGGGTGGCGGTGAGGGCGACGCTGTCCAGGACGTCCGGACCCGAGATCGAGAAGTCGGAGGTGACGCCGAGGACGCCGGTCGGTTCGACGGCGGGGCCGCCGGGCGCGATCCACCGCAGCAGGTCCAGGGAGTGGATGACCTCGCTGGTGACGCCGACGGTGGGCCGGTGGTCGTCGATCCGGTCCTTGCCCCAGGTGGCGTGGGCGCGGACGAGCGTCAGCCCGTTCCGGCGCACATGGTCGCGCAGCGCGGCCGTGGCGTCGGAGTAGCGCTCCACCAGGTCCAGCGCGAACCCGGAGGTGCCGCGCAGGGCTCGGGTCACGGCGTCCAGGTCGTCGTGGCGCGAGGTGAGGGGCTTCTCGGCGAGGACGAACCCCTGGTAGCCGTCCAGCGCGGTGAGGATCTCGGCGTGCGCGGAGTCCGTGACGGCGACGATGACCACGTCCGGCCGGAACTCCGTGAGCGCCTCCTTGACGGAGGCGTAGTACGGGATGTCCTCGCGGGTGCGGTGCCGGGCGTGGTAGGCGATCTCCAGCCGGGCGTCCACCTCGTCGGTGCCGTCCAGGGTGCGCAGGGCGTTGAGGAAGCGGGAGCCGGCGTACCCCATTCCCGCGATCAGTACGTTCAGTGTTCTCGGCTCGCTCATACGGGCCTGGCCTCCTTGTGCGGGCGGAGCGGTCGGTACAGCAGGTCCTCGCCAGTGGGCAGGAAGCCCGAGCGACGGTAGAAGCCGTGCGCCGTGGGGGTGGTCTGGAGTACGGCCTCGTCCACGCCCCGGCTCTCCAGCCAGGCGGTGAGGTCGGCGACCACGGCCGCGCCGAGGCCCTGGCCCCGGTCGCGGGGGTCGGTCACCACGGACTGGAGCCACCCGGCGAGTCCGCTGGGGCACACCGGTGAGGGTGCCCGCTGGTCGATCACCGCGGTGGCGCAGGCCCGCAGCCGCCCCGGGCCGGGCACCACGGCGACGCGTACGGCGCTGTCGCGGCCCAGCCGTTCGCCGAGCCAGTCGCGGTAGCGGGCCCGCCAGGCGGAGCGCGCGCCGTCCGACGTGGCCGAGTAGGGCAGGCCGGCGGAGTCGGCGCCCTCCAGCAGAAGGGCCCGCAGCCGGATCAGTTCGTCGATGTCGGCGTGGGTCGCCTCGCGGACGAGGGTCCGGACGGTGGTGGTGGTCACGCCGGGATCCCCGTCGTCGCGGCGGCGGTCCCGAAGTGCGCGAAGACCTCGCTCAGCGCCCGCACCAGGTGGGCGATGTCGTCCTCGGTGTGGTTCGGGGTGACGTTGACCCGGAAGCGTTCCGTACCGACGGGCACGGTCGGGGAGTTGATGGGCTGGAGGTAGACGTCGTGCCGGTCCAGCAGCCGGGCGGCGGCCCGCTTGCACAGGTCCGCGTCGCCGACCAGCACGGGCAGCACGTGGGTGGTGCTGCACGGCATCACCTGGATACCGGCGTCCCGCAGGGCGCCGCGCAGCTGGGCCGTCTTGCGGTGCAGGGCGGTGCGTTCGGCGTCGGAGGTCTTCAGGTGCTCGACGCTGGCGTGGCAGGCCGCAACGACGGCGGGCGGCAGCGAGGTGGTGAAGATGAATCCGGAGGCGAAGCTGCGCACGGCGTCGATCAGGGTGGCGGAACCGGCGATGTAGCCGCCGATGACGCCGATGGCCTTGGCCATGGTGCCCTGGATGATGTCGACCTGGTGGTCGATGTTGAGCTGGGCGGCGATGCCCGCGCCGCGCGGCCCGTACATGCCGATCGCGTGCACCTCGTCCAGGTGCGTCAACGCGTTGTAGTGCTGGGCGACCTTGACGATCTCCTCGATCGGGGCGACGTCCCCGTCCATCGAGTACACCGACTCAAACACCACGATCTTCGGCCGGTCCAACGGCTGCGCCGCCAGCAGCTCCTCCAGGTGGTGCACGTCGTTGTGGCGGAACACGGCCCGCCCGGCCTTGGTGCTGCGTATGCCGTTGATGATCGACGCGTGGTTCAGCTCGTCGGACACGACGTACGGGTCGGGCAGCACCCGCAGCAGGCACTGGAGGGTCGCGTCGTTGGAGCCGTACCCGGTGGGGAACACCAGGGCGGCTTCCTTTCCGTGCCAGTCGGCGAGCGAGGACTCCAGCTTCGCGTAATGGGAGTGCGTGCCGCCGATGTTGCGCGAGCCGCCCGATCCGGCGCCGTACTCGTCCACCGCCCGGTGCATGGCGTCCAGCACCTTCGGGTGCTGGGACATGCCCAGATAGTCATTGCTGCACCACACCGTGACCTGATGGCTGCGTCCGTCGGCGGCGCGCCGCAGCGCCCTCGGGTACTCCCCGGCCCGCCGGTTGATGTCGACGAACTCCCGGTACTGCCCATGGGCGCGCAGCTTGTCGAGTTCGGCCGCCAGAAGGTCTTCGTACATTCCTGTCATCCCCGTTCCGGTGCGTGTCGTGCCGGGTCAGTACAGGCAGATACGTGCTCCCTACACCAATACGGGGGTCGCAAGATAGATGCGGATGATGAATGGCCGCAGTTCAGGCGGGGTCCGACCGGTCGATGAGTCGCTGCTCACAGTGCGGCCCGGCCCCCTAGGGCACCTCCCCACGGCTGCGGGCGTTGGCGTAGGCCGTCGCCGCGCTGAGCCGCTCGGCGGGGGTGGCGGGCCGCACGAGCTGGGGGTCGGCGTCCCATTCCCGCCCGCCCCCATAGGCTCTGAGCTGGATGTACGGCCCCACGTGCCCCATCACGATGCCGACGCGTCCGGTACGGCCGTCCACGACATGGCTGCCAATGACGGGCTTCACTCCGAAACACCCCCGCCCACGACTGCCGCGAGCCTGCGTGCGGTCTCCAGAGAACAGCGTCCCAATTCCACGAGCGGCCGGGGCACCTCCCGGGCAAGGGACACCGGGTCCAGCCCGAGCGACGGCAACATGATTCCGGCCTTTTCCAGTGCCGACCGCAATTCCCTCAAGGCCTCCTCGGCCTCTTCGATTCCGGCCATGGCGTACCCCTCCTTTTCCGGGTTCCACTCTTCACACATCCAGAGTGACGCTCCGCCCCTACACTCGGCAGGTGTCTGCGCCCTACAAGTGCACGGCAGATCAAGGGGGTTGGCCATGGCCAACGGTTCACGGCAGGCGGCGTGGGAGTTCTTCGGCGCGGAGCTGAAGAGGCGGCGGGAGGATGCGGGTATCACCCAGGTGGAGCTGGGGGCCCGGGTCTTCGTTTCCGGTGCTTACATCGGACAGTTCGAGCAAGCCATTCGAAAGCCTCAGCTGGATATCGCCAAACGGATCGACGAGATCCTGCAAACCGACGGTATTTTCGAGCGGCTGTGCAGGAAACTCATCGATGACAGGCGGTACGCGGAGTACTTCGCGGAGGTCGTGGAGCTGGAGCGGCTGGCGACACGGATCTGCGAGTTCGCGCCGACCGTGGTGCCGGGCCTGTTGCAGACGAAGGCATACGCGCAGGCGGTCACGCTCGCGGCCAACCCGTTCGTCACGAACGAGTATGTCGAGGACATCGTGGCGGCTCGCCTGGAGCGATCGAGCATCCTCAAGGACGCTACAAGGCCCGAGTATTGGGTGATCCTTCACGAGAACACCTTGCGTATCCCGGTGGGTGGCCCGCAGACAATGGCGGAGCAACTGGACCACATCGCAACCCTGATGCGGGAACGCGCAGTGTGGGTGACGGTGATGCCGTATGCGGTGGGCGCACACGGATCCGTGAACGGGCTGCTTCAGCTCATGGACTTCGAAGAAGCACCTCCGGTCGCCTATACAGAGACGTCGTTTTCAGGAACGTTGGTGGACGATCCGGCTGTGGTGAAGCAGGCACAGCGCGCATACGATCTGCTCAGGGTCGCCGCACTGCCGCCGGAGGCGTCCCTCGTCCTGGTCGAGTCGGCAGCTGAGGATCACAGACGATGCACAAGTACGACCTGAGCAACGCCCGTTGGCGCAAGAGCTCCTACAGCAACGGCGAGGGCGGCAGCTGCGTCGAGGTCGCCGACGGAGTCCCCGGCGTCGTCCCCGTCCGGGACAGCAAGGTGGGCGACGGGCCGGTGCTGGTGATCGGCGCTGCGGCGTGGGCGGAGTTCATCGGGAGCGTCGCAGCCTGACGATGCCGGACTTCGCGGCCGCGTCACGCCCCGGGCACCGCTATCGCTGCCACCATCCTGGGGAGGACCGTGCGACCCGCGACCCAGCCCGCCAGGAGCCGTGAATGACCTTCCCCGCCCCGCTCACCGGAGTCGTCCCGCCCGTGTGCACCCCGCTGACCCCGGAGCGCGAGGTGGACACGGCCTCGCTGCTCCGGCTGGTCGGGCATCTGGTGGAGGGCGGGGTGCACGCGCTGTTCGTGCTCGGGTCGTCCTCGGAGGCGGCCTTTCTGACCGACCGGCAGCGCCGGCAGGTGGTGGAGGCGGTGTGCGGGCATGTCGCCGGCCAGCTGCCGGTCCTCGCCGGCGCCATCGACATGACGACCCCGCGCGTCCTCGACCATGTCGCGGCGGTCACCGCGGCGGGCGCGGAGGCCGTCGTCGTCACCGCGCCGTTCTTCGCCCGCACCCACCGCGCGGAGCTGGTCCACCACTTCCGCCGGATCGCGGCCGCGAGTCCGGTCCCGGTCATCGCCTACGACATCCCGTCTTCCGTGCACACCAAGCTCCCCGCGGAACTGCTGCTGGGGCTGGCCGGGGACGGGGTGCTGGCCGGGGTCAAGGACTCCAGCGGCGATCTGGGCACCTTCCGGGACCTGGTCACCGGCGCCCGCACCCACCCCGGTTTCGCCGTCCTGACCGGCTCGGAGGTGGTCACCGACGCCGCGCTGGCGATGGGCGCCGACGGTGCGGTGCCGGGCCTGGCCAATGTCGACCCGCACGGTTACGTCCGTCTCTACCGGCAGTGCCGGGCGGGCGACTGGGCGGGTGCCCGGGCCGAACAGGAGCGGCTGTGCGCCCTGTTCCACATGGTCACGGTGGGCGACCCGGGCCGGATGGGCGGCAGCTCCTCGGCGCTGGGCGCGTTCAAGGCGGCCCTGCATCTGCGGGGTGTCATCGACTGCGCGGCGACGGCGGAGCCCCAGGTGCCGCTCTCCGGTGAGGAGGTCGAGCGGGTGGCCAAGCATCTGGCCGCGGCGGGCCTGCTCTGAGGGCTCTAAGGGTTCTGGCGGGTGGGCAGCCGGACCCTGCGGAACTCGATCGCCGTGCCGGGCCCGGTCTCCTGGAGGACGCCGACCGTGCCGGGGCCGAGCTGGACCAGGTCGGAGTAGCCGGCCGGGCCGTCGGAGAGGGTCAGCAGCAGGGTGAAGGTGCGGCCGGCGTCGGCGCTGGACCACAGGGCCGGGGCGCGGCGGGCGGTCGGGACGGAGGGCGCGGAGAACAGCAAGGGGGCGTGCGGGCCGCGGAGTTGGAGGAGGCTGCCCTGCACGACCGGGACCCGGTCCAGGGTCGGCTGGGGGGCGAAGGGCCGGTCCAGGGTGCCGCCGTCGTCGGAGGAGTAGCTGTCGAGGCGGTTGCCGGGGGCGGTGCCGTTCTGGTCGCGGGCGTTGAGATAGAGGCGGCCGTCGGGGAGCTGGGCGGCGGCGGTCTCGTTGACGTTGCGGACGCCGTCGTGGGCGTCGCTCGTGTATCCGAGGCGCCAGGTACGGCCGCCGTCGTCGCTGTAGAGGGCGTGACCGCCGTAATGGCGGGGCTCCCGGCCGGTGTCCGGGGAGCCGGGCGGCGGTGCGGCGGAGTGGTCGGCGGGGACCAGCAGCCGGCCGGTGTGCGGGCCGCGGGTGAGGGCGACGGCGTGGCCGGGACCGGTGGCGTACCAGCGCCAGCCGGGCCGGCCGGCCTCGGCGGTGATGTCCCGCGGTGTGGTGAAGCGCATGCCGTCGTCCCAGCTGTGCTGCACGTACACCCGGCGCTCGCCCTGCCCCCGCATGATCTGCGCCTCGGTCACTCCCCCGCGGTTGCCGCAGCTGAGGAGGACCACGGCGCCGGTGCGCGGATCGACCACCGGTGCCGGGTTGCCCCGGGTGTCCCCCCGCCCGGCGGCGACCACCGTCAGCGGCCCCCAGCTACAGCCGCCGTCGCCGGAGCGGCGCAGCACCACGTCGATGTCCCCGGTGTCCCCCGCCCCGTTCCACCGCCCCTCGGCGAACGCCAGGACCGTGCCGCGCCGGGTCCGCACGACGGCGGGGATCCGGTAGGCGGCGTACCCGCCCTGTCCCGCGGTGTACGGCACGGAGGACGGACACCCGGGCACGTCATGGCCTCCGGGCCGCGCGGCGAGCGAGGAAGCGATCGCCAGCCCGACAAGAAGCCCCCGGCTGAGAAACATCACCCCGAGAGCTTCCCCGCACACCCTCGAGGGGACTTCCTCCGCACGGGTGACGAGTACGGCACCCCCATGGCACGGCCCGCAGCAACCCCCTAGGGGCGCGGGGCTGTATCGATATGCGGCTCCGCCGCGTGGGCGCGACCAGCCAGAACGCACCCGCGGCCCCGCACAGCCTCAGGCACCCACCACTCTCAGGACGGCGTCCGCGCCGACGCCAGCAGCCTGCTCACATCGTCCGCGCAGATCATCAGCGCCGCCCCCACCGTCGCCAGCGCCTCCCGCTCCGCCGGGGTGTACGGCCCGTCCGCGAGGGCGATCCGCGCGCCCTGGAGGAACAGCGACTCACGGCCCGCCGGAGCGAGATGCGGCGCCAGCGGGTCCAGCGCCTCGTGCAGCTCTATCGTCAGGCTCGCCCCGCACGGCGGCCCCAGCACCCGCCCGGTGTCCGCGGCGACCGCCTCGACCAGCGCGGCCAGCTGCTCCTCCGTGCAGTCGGCGAAGCCCGCCGCGCGCACCATGCCCGCGGCCGTCTCCAGGGCCGTACGCGACCCCGTGCCGCCCGCGGTGAGCACGGCCAGGGCGACCGTGTGCACGGCGTCCCGGAGCATCCCGGAGAAGCGGCGGGTGGTGGGGTGGTCGAGCACCTCGGTGCCGTAGTGGCCGTGGCAGGCCGCGCACTCCACGACCGGCCCGGTCGCGCCGCGCGGCAGCACCGGCAGCCCGAACAGGGTGAGACGGCGGCGGCCGGTGAGCCGCTGGTAGTTGCGGTCGCCTCCGCAGCCCGGGCAGAAGAACTCGCCGTCTCCGACGGGAGTCCATGCGGTGCGGGTGCCCAGGATGCGCACAGCCCTGGCGGCACGGCCGTCTCGTCCCCGTACTGGCAGCACGTCGCACCTCCGTAACCGCACGGCAACATCGCCGCGCTGGCGTGATGTTAGCCACATCCCGGAGCCTGAGTCAGTACCCCGTACGAGACCTTGCCGTGACCTGAGGGGGCCGGTGGCCGATAACAGGCGGGGCTCCGGCCGCCGTGTACGGCGGCCGGAGCCCCGAAAAGCCCTGGTCGGAGAGGGGTCAGCGGGCCGAGCGGTTGACCGCGGAGACGACCGCCTTCAGCGACGCACGCGTCGTGTTCGCGTCGATGCCGATCCCCCACAGAACCTTGCCGTCGATCGCGCATTCGATGTAGGAGGCTGCCTGCGCGGAGGCGCCCTCGCTCATCGTGTGCTCCTGGTAGTCCAGCAGGCGTACGTCGATGCCGATGGACTCCAGCGCGTCGAAGAAGGCCGAGATCGGACCGTTGCCGGAACCGGTCAGGACGGTGTCCTCGCCGTCGACCGTCGCCTCGACGGTCAGCGTGTCCACGCCGTCGGTGTCCGTGGTCGACTGCCCGGTCCGGACCTGGATACGGCCCCAGGGGTTCTCCGGGTTCGGCAGGTACTCGTCCTGGAAGACCGCCCAGATCTCCTTCGGCGTGATCTCGCCGCCCTCGGCGTCCGTCTTCGCCTGGATGAGCTTCGAGAACTCGATCTGCATCCGGCGCGGCAGGTCCAGCTTGTGGTCGTTCTTCAGGACGTAGGAGATACCGCCCTTGCCGGACTGCGAGTTGACGCGGATGACGGCCTCGTAGGAGCGGCCGACGTCCTTGGGGTCGATGGGCAGGTAGGGGACGGCCCACTCGATGTCGTCCACCGTGACGCCCTTGGCCTTCGCGTCGGCCTCCATGGCGTCGAAGCCCTTCTTGATGGCGTCCTGGTGGGAGCCGGAGAAGGACGTGTAGACCAGGTCGCCCACGTACGGGTGGCGCGGGTGGACCTCCATCTGGTTGCAGTACTCCCACGTACGACGGATCTCGTCGATGTCGGAGAAGTCGATCTGCGGGTCGACGCCCTGGGAGAACAGGTTCATGCCCAGGGTGACCAGGTCGACGTTGCCGGTGCGCTCGCCCTGCCCGAACAGGCAGCCCTCGACGCGGTCGGCGCCGGCCATCAGCGCCAGCTCGGCCGCCGCCACCGCCGTACCGCGGTCGTTGTGCGGGTGGACGGACAGGCAGACGTACGCGCGGCGGGACAGGTTGCGGTGCATCCACTCGAACCGGTCCGCGTGCGTCGACGGGGTGGAACGCTCCACGGTGGCGGGCAGGTTGAGGATGATCTCGCGGCCCGGACCCGGCTGGTAGACGTCCATCACCGCCTCGCAGACCTCCAGCGCGAAGTCCAGCTCGGTGTCGGTGAAGATCTCCGGGGAGTACTGGTAGCCGAACTCCGTCTCCGGGCCCAGCAGCTTCTCGGCGTACTCCATCACCAGGCGGGTGCCGTCGACGGCGATCTGCTTGATGTCGTCCTTGGAGCCGCGGAAGACCACCCGGCGGAAGACGGGGGCGGTGGCGTTGTACAGGTGGACGGTGGCGCGCCGGGCACCCTTCAGGGACTCCACGGTCCGCTCGATCAGGTCCTCGCGGGCCTGGGTCAGCACGGAGATGGTCACGTCCTCGGGGATCGCGCCCTCTTCCTCGATGATCGAGCGCACGAAGTCGAAGTCGGTCTGGCCGGAGGCGGGGAAGCCGACCTCGATCTCCTTGTAGCCCATCTTGACCAGCTGGTCGAACATCCGGCGCTTGCGCTCGGGCGACATCGGGTCGATCAGGGCCTGGTTGCCGTCACGCAGGTCGGTGGAGAGCCAGCGGGGGGCGGTGGTGATCCGCCGGTCCGGCCAGGTGCGGTCCGGGATGTCCACCTGCTCGTAGCGGCCGTACTTGTGGATCGGCATGCGGCTGGGCTGCTGGCGGTTGGCCATGATGCGTGGGCTCCTCAGGATGTCCGGGTGGACGGCCGACGACGCAACGCCAAGCTCCGCGGGGAGGGAGTCGGCCTCTGACTACAGGCCCTCGCCGCGGCAGCTAAGAAGAAGCAGCCCGAAACGCATGATGCATCGCAGCGTAGCCGAGTCGTGTCGGTCATGGGGGTGCGTTCCAGTATGCGGGACCGGCGTCACAAAGCGGACAAAAAGTGCGGCATACCACTGTCGGTCACGGACGGTGGTCAAATGTCGCGATACTTCACCAATCATGGTGGCGAGTAGTGACTCCTGCGTCACACAGTGCGAAGGTTCTGTGCCATGACGACCCACGGGGGCTTGACGCCCGTCTTCTGCACGATCGTGCCGCCGCACGTCCTCGACAAGCTCGCACAGGCCGAGGACCCGGCAGTCTCCGACCCCGCCCGCCGGTCCCTGGAGCACGACGCCTACCAGCGCACCAAGCGCCGCCTGACCACGGTGCTCGGCGCGGCCCCCGTCGCGCGCGCCGCGGGCGCCCCGGCCGACCAGCCGCACCGCACCATCTACGACGCCCGCCACACCCAGGACCTGCCGGGCACCAAGGTCCGCGACGAGGGCTCCGACTCCGGCTCCGACGCCACCGTCAACCGCGCCTACGCGGGCCTCGGCGCCACCTTCGACCTGTATCTGAAGGTGTACGGCCGCCACTCCATCGACGGCGAGGGCCTGCCGCTGGACGCCACCGTGCACTTCGGCCAGGGCTACGACAACGCGTTCTGGAACGGCGACCAGATGGTGTTCGGCGACGGCGACGGCGAGGTCTTCCTCGACTTCACCATCCCGGTCGACGTCATCGGCCACGAGCTGACCCACGGCGTCACCCAGCACACCGCGAACCTGGAGTACTTCGGCCAGTCCGGCGCGCTGAACGAGTCGGTCTCCGATGTCTTCGGCTCGATGATCAAGCAGTACGCCCTCGGCCAGACCGCCGCCGAGGCCGACTGGCTGATCGGCGCGGACCTGCTCGCCCCGCAGGTGCACGGCACGGCGCTGCGCTCGATGAAGGCCCCGGGCACGGCGTACGACGACCCCAACCTCGGCAAGGACCCGCAGCCGGCGACGATGGACGACTACGTCCACACCAGCCGCGACAACGGCGGCGTGCACATCAACTCCGGCATCCCCAACCACGCCTTCTACCTGGTCGCGACCGCGATCGGCGAGCACTCCTGGGAGAAGGCCGGGCAGATCTGGTACGACGTGCTCACCGGCGGTGAGCTGAAGCAGGACGCCCTCTTCGTCGACTTCGCCACGCTCACGGTGAAGGCGGCGCGCGAGCGGTACGGCGCCGGGGACGAACTCCAGGCGGTACGGAAGGCATGGGAGCAGGTGGGGGTGCGGACGCTCTAGTTCCGTACTAGACAGTCCTCATGCGTATCCAAGTACGGCGCACCGGTGGTTTCGCGGGCATCGAGCGCCGGGCCGAGGTGGACACCTCGGCCCGGCCCGACGCCGACGAGTGGGAGGACCTGGCCGAACGCGCCCTCGCGTCCGGCCGGGCCGCCCCGCCCGCCGGTGTCCCGGACGGCTTCTCCTACGAGATCACGGTGGACGGCCGCACGGTGTACGCGGCGGACCCCCTGCTGACCGAGGAGCAGCGGGAGCTGATCTCCCGGGTGCTGAAGGAAGGCGCCTGAGGGACGGCGTCCGGGGGGTGTCCAGCGGTCATCTCTGCTGCCGGAGCATCTCCCGGAACCAGTGGTAGGAGGCCTTGGGGGTGCGCTTCTGGGTGGTGTGGTCGACGTGCACCAGACCGAAGCGGCGCGCGTACCCCTCGGCCCACTCGAAGTTGTCGATCAGCGACCACACGAAGTACCCGCGTACGTCGACGCCCGCCTCCAGGGCGGTGTGCAGGGCGCGGATGTGGGCGTCCAGGTAGGCGATGCGGTCCTGGTCGTCGAGGCCGTCGTAGGAGCAGCCGTTCTCGGTGATGACGACGGGCGGGAGCCGGTCGCCGTAGCGGTCGCGGAAGGCGGTGAGCAGTTCCGTGAGCCCCTCCGGTACGACCGGCCAGCCGAAGTCGGTCACCGGCCGCCCCTCGATCTCCCGGACGGAGAAGGGGAGTTCGGCGGGCAGGACGACACCGCCGTACTCGGTGTCGCTCCCGCCGCCGCCGGGCGCTCCGACCCTGGTCGGCGCGTAGTAGTTGATGCCGTACCAGTCGAGCGGCTCGGAGATCACGGCGAGGTCGGCCCCCGGGTCGGCCGCGCCCATCAGCTCGCCCAGGCCGTCGGGGTACGCGCCGAGCAGCACCGGTTCGGCGAAGAGCCGGTTGAGCAGCAGGTCGTAGAAGCCGGCCGCCTCGGTGTCGGCGGGGTCGTCGGAGGCGGGCCAGGTGGGGCCGTGCGAGTTGGTGATGCCGATCTCGGTGGCCCCGGCCGCGCGCAGGGCCCGTACGGCGAGGCCGTGGGCGAGGAGCTGGTGGTGGGCGGCGGGCAGGGCGTCGAAGAGGAGCTTCCTGCCGGGGGCGTGCACACCGAGGGCGTGCCCGAGCAGGGTGTGCTCGGCGGGCTCGTTCAGGGTGGTCCACCGGTCGACGCGGTCGCCGAGCCGCTCGGCCACGAGCGCCGCGTACTCCGCGAACCGCTCGGCCGTGTCCCGCCGCAGCCAGTCCAGGCCGACGGGCAGGTCCCAGTGGAAGAGGGTGGGCACGGGCCTTACCCCGGCCCCGCAGACCTCGTCCACCAGCCGGTCGTAGAAGTCGAGGCCGCCCGGGGAGTTCACGCGCGGCCAGGAGACCGAGAAGCGGTACGCGTCCACCCCGAGGCCGGCGAGCAGGGCGACGTCCTCCGGGTAGCGGTGGTAGTGGTCGCAGGCCACCGCCGTGGTCGAGCCGTCCTTCACCCGCCCCGGCTCGGCGGCGAAGACGTCCCACACGGACGGCTCGCGCCCCTCGGCGCCCTCGATCTGCTGCGCCGAGGTCGACACGCCCCACAGGAACCCGGCCGGAAACCGGGGCATCGCACCGATCGCGTCAGTCACCATCCCCGGATCATCCGTACCGCCGGTAACGGAAGTCAACGGGCGGGCGGGGAAAGGGTGTTGACGGGCGGGATCAGAAGCCGAGCCGGCGCAGCTGCTTGGGGTCGCGCTGCCAGTCCTTGGCCACCTTGACGTGCAGGTCCAGGAAGACCGGCGTCCCCAGCAGCGCCTCGATCTGCTTGCGGGACTTGATGCCGACCTCCTTCAGCCGCTTGCCCTTGGGGCCGATGATGATGCCCTTCTGGCTGGGCCGCTCGATGTAGACGTTGGCGTGGATGTCCAGTAGGGGCCGGTCGGCGGGCCGGTCCTCGCGCGGGAGCATCTCCTCCACGACCACCGCGATGGAGTGCGGCAGCTCGTCCCGGACGCCCTCCAGGGCCGCCTCGCGGATGAGTTCCGCGATCATGACCTGTTCGGGTTCGTCCGTGAGGTCGCCCTCGGGGTAGAGGGCCGGGCCCTCCGGCAGCAGCGGGACGATCAGGTCGGCCAGCAGGCCCACCTGCTTGTCGGCGACCGCCGACACCGGCACGATCTGGGCCCACTCGAAGCCCAGCTCCTTGCCGAGCTGGTCGATCGCGATCAGCTGCTCGGCCAGGGTCTTGGAGTCGACCAGGTCGGTCTTGGTGACGATGGCGACCTTCGGGGTCTTCCTGATCCCGGCCAGTTCCTTGGCGATGAAGCGGTCACCGGGACCGATCTTCTCGTTCGCCGGAAGGCAGAAGCCGATCACGTCGACCTCGGCCCACGTCGTGCGCACCACGTCGTTCAGCCGCTCGCCGAGCAGCGTGCGCGGCTTGTGCAGCCCGGGGGTGTCGACCAGGATCAGCTGGGCGTCGGGCCGGTGCACGATGCCGCGTACCGTGTGCCGCGTCGTCTGCGGCTGGTTCGCGGTGATCGCCACCTTCTGCCCGACCAGAGCGTTCGTGAGGGTGGACTTGCCCGCGTTGGGGCGGCCCACGAAGCAGGCGAAGCCGGCGCGGTGGCCGGTCTCGGCCGACTCTTCGGATGACGGGGTACGAACGCTCATGCCGCCCATTCTCCCTGATCCACGAGCCCGCCCCGTACCACGGCCGTCCGGCGCCCTCTCCTGTGAGGTTGCGGAAACCCGTACGCAACGAAACGTCACGGAAACACACCTGTACGCGACCGGAAACGCACACCGGTGACCCTCTGACGAGCCCGCACACCGTTGGAGACGCCCGTGATCCTGGCCGCCGCACATGTCGACACCGGCGACACCGCCTGGCTGCTCGCCTCGACCGCCCTCGTCCTGCTGATGACCCCGGGCCTGGCTCTGTTCTACGGCGGCATGGTCCGCACGAAGAGCGTCCTCAACATGCTGATGATGAGCTTCGTGTCGATCGCCCTGGTCACGGTGGTCTGGCTGGCGGTGGGCTACTCCCTCGCGTTCGGCGACGACATCGGCGGGGGCCTGATCGGCGGGGTGCACAACGCCGGCATGGCGCATCTCACCCCGGGCAGCACGCACGGCACGGTCCCCACCCTGCTCTTCGCCACCTTCCAGCTGACCTTCGCGATCATCACGGCCGCGCTGATCAGCGGCGCGGTGGCCGACCGCACCAAGTTCTCGGCGTGGCTGGTCTTCGTGCCGCTGTGGACCCTCGCCGTATACGTTCCGGTCACCCACTGGGTGTGGGGGCCGGGCGGCTGGATCCTGGAGAAGCTCGGCGCGCTCGACTTCGCGGGCGGTCTGCCCGTGGAGATCACCTCCGGTGCCTCGGGCCTCGCGCTCTGCCTGGTCCTCGGCCCCCGGCTGGGCTTCAAGAAGGACGCCATGCGTCCGCACAACCTGCCCATGGTGATCCTGGGCGCCGGTCTGCTCTGGTTCGGCTGGTTCGGCTTCAACGCGGGCAGCGCGCTCGGTGCGAACGGGCTCGCCGCGGCCGCCTTCCTCAACACCCTCGCGGCCGGCTGCACCGGACTGCTCGGCTGGCTCTTCGTGGAGCAGAAGCGCGACGGCCACCCGACCACCCTCGGCGCGGCCTCCGGCGCGGTGGCCGGGCTGGTCGCGATCACCCCGTCCTGCGGCACGGTGTCCCTGCTCGGCGCCCTCGTCGTCGGCCTCGCCGCCGGTGTGGTCTGCTCCTACGCGGTGAGCTGGAAGTTCCGGCTGAACTTCGACGACTCCCTGGACGTCGTCGGCGTCCACCTGGTCGGCGGTGTCATCGGCACCCTGCTGATCGGCCTGTTCGCGGAGAAGGCGATGACCGGCGGCACGGAGGGCCTCTTCTACGGCGGCGGGCTCGCCCCGCTCGGCAAGCAGCTGGTCGCCGTGGTGGTCGTGGCCGGATACGCCTTCGCGGTGACCTACGGCCTGGGCAAGCTGCTCGACAGGGCGATGGGCCTGCGGGCGGGCGAGGAGCAGGAGCGGACGGGTCTGGACCTTACGGTGCACGCCGAGACGGCATACGATCACGGCGTCCTGGGCCACGGCGCCCCGGTATCCCACTCCGTCCTCACCGGCACCAGCACCCAGAAGGTCGACACCCAGGCATGAAGCTCATCACCGCGATCGTCAAGCCGTACCGCCTCGACGAGGTCAAGACCGCCCTCCAGGAGCTGGGCGTGCACGGCCTGACCGTGACCGAGGCGAGCGGCTACGGCCGGCAGCGCGGCCACACCGAGGTGTACCGGGGTGCCGAGTACCGGGTGGACCTGGTGCCGAAGGTCCGCATCGAGGTCGTCGTGGAGGACGCGGACGCCGACGCGGTGATCGACGCGATCGTCAGGGCCGCGCAGACGGGAAAGATCGGCGACGGCAAGGTGTGGTCCGTACCCGTGGAGACGGTCGTCCGGGTACGCACCGGCGAACGCGGCCCCGACGCGCTCTGACCAGCAGAAACCCGGCCACCGCGAGCGCGAGGGCCAGCAGGGTGGCGGGCAGCCAGGGCAGGGCGAGGTAGGTGGCGGCGGCCGAGTCACGGGTATTGCGGGCGCTCGCGGTGAGAGTGATCCTCGTGCGGTCGAGCTGCGGCGCTCCCTGCCAGGTCTCGGTGAGCCGCACCTGCTGGCCCGGCAGCAGTTCGGACGGCACCCCGGTGAGCGGGCGGTCGAGCAGCGTACGGCCGAACAGCCCGCGCGCGGTCAGCCGCACCCTGGGGTTCAGGGTGACGTTGCCGGTGTTGCGCAGGGTGTAGGAGACGGTCGCCGTGCCGGTGCCGAGGCCGGGGATCAGCGGCTGGTGGTGGCTGATGCGCACCCGGCCGACGAAGAGCGCGGGCAGGGCGGGGCCGCCGACCCGGAGATAGACCCGGGCGCCGACGGCCTGCCGCACACCGAGCGCGAGGGAGCCGCTGCCGGGCTCGACCTTCTCGTCCAGGGCGACGATCGCCCCCGGATGGTCGCCGGGCTCGGCGCCCTCGGGGACCCGCAGGGTGAACGGCACGGTGACGGTCCGGTGCCCGGGGACGGTGAGCCGGTTCCGGCGAAGCCGCGTCCACGCCCCCACCCCGCGCATCCGCTCCCCTTGGCCGCGGACGGCGAAGCCCCCGTCCCGGGGGGTGTTGTAGGCGTCGGCCGCGTAGAGCCGGAAGGTGAGCGGCCGGCCGGTCCGGTTCCGGACGGCGACCCGGTCGGTGAGGGTCTGGCCGGGGTCGGCGGAGAGATAGAAGTAGGGCCGCGCGGCGATCGTCGAGGCGACCGGGTAGACGGACCAGCTGCCGTTGTCGGCGGCGCGGGCGGGGGTGGCCTGCCAGGCCGGCAGCCATGACAGCAGGAGCCCCAGAAGGAGGACGTACGGCTTGCGCATGGGTGCGGACCCCCACGGTCGAGGACGGCGAAGGGGAACGGGCGGGTGCGGACGCCCGTACGCTCAGGCGAGCGTGAGGGTGAGGACGCCGGAGTACGCGCCCGGGGGCGTGAACGCCGGTACGTCCAGGGAGAGTCCGGCGTCGACGGTGAACTCGCCGCCGGTGAGCGCGGAGTCCGGCGTCGACGCGAGGGTGGCTCCGGCACCGCCCACGCTCCCCGCCGACCCGGCCTTGCAGGTGCTGGGGCTGCCGGCCTTGGTCGCGCAGGCCGGGGTCCAGCTCAGCCGGCCCCCGTCGAGGGTGGCGCCGGGACCGGTGAAGCCGGTGACCCTGCCGGTCAGCGACCAGCCCGCGGGCCCGCCGCGGAAGTCCCGCACGGTCACCGTCTGGAGCTTGCCGGTGGCGGCCCCGCCCTTGCCGAAGTCGACCGCCGACAGCGCGACGGAGTCCCCGGCCTGGGACATGGACAGCGTGCCGGCCCTGACGCTCGTGGTCAGCTTCTGGCTGCCGGGCGGGACGGGCGTGTTGTCGTTGACGGCGTAGGCCGCGGGTCCGGCGCCGGTGTCCGCGCTCCAGGCGCTTCCCTCGTAGGCCACGATCCCGGTGGTCGCCTTGTCCTTGACGACGAGGGAGCCGCTGAAGGAGCCCTGGCCGTTCGCGGTCGCGGTGGCGGTGTCCGCGGTCTGGGTGTTCCCGGCCCGCCCGGCGAGAGTCACGGTCGCGCCCGGGGTGAAGTGGGTGCCGCTGACGGTGACGGCGGCACCGGCGTCGCCGGAGGCCGAACCCAGCGTGATGGCCCGGGTGTTGGCGGAGGTGCCGTCGGTCGCGGTGACCGTCTCCGAGGCCGGGGCGGGCGGGTCGGTGACCGTGCAGGGGGTGTCCAGCTCCATGATGTAGCTGGTGTGGATGTTGTAGTCGGCGGGCGAGAGGGTGATCCTCCCGGCCTTGGTGACGGTGAAGGTGCCGGTCATGGAGAAGGACGGGAAGGCGGCCTTGCCCGGCACCGGCGGGTTCTTCTTCGGCCCGGCCACGGTCACGTCCCCGCTCTGCGCGCCGCCCAGGGCGACCTTGCCGGTCGGGGTCATGATGTCGGCGGGCAGCGCGAGGTCGGTGGGGTTGGACGCGGCGGCCTTGACCACGGTGTAGGTCACGGTGACGGTGTCACCGACCTTGGGGCTGGTGTTGTCGACCGAGATGTTCGCGGTCGTGGTGCCGTCGATCGGCGGCAGGCCGGCGATGGCGGGCGGGATGCAGTGGGTGGCGAAGTCCACGTCGGTGCCGGCGGCGGTGGCCGGGCAGGCCAGCGCGCCGCCCGCGGTGACCGCGAGCGCGGTCGCCCCGAGCAGTGCGCTCCAGCGCCACCGTGGCGAGCTTCGCGGTCTGGGGGGTGTCGAACCCATGGGGCCCTCCTGAGGGTCGCGGGCGCAGCGGCTCCTCTGCGCCGACAGGGGGCATTGATGTGGAGCGGGGGTGAGAAGTCAATGGAGATGCCGCAGGAATCTGACGGACCGTCAACTTCCGCGGCATCTCCGCCCACTCGGCACCGGATCACCCAACGGGTCAGCCGGCGTGCAGGGTGAGCCGCACCGATCCGTCCGGCGCGGCCAGCAGCACCGGCGTCCCCGCTCCCCCGAGGTCGGCGACGGCGGCCAGGTCCTCCGGCGCCACGGCGTCCCCCGCGCTCACCACGGCCGCCGCCTCCAGCGACCGCGCCCCCGACGCCACCGCCATCGCGACGGCCGTCCGCAGCGCGCTGAGCTTCAGCGACGAAAGCTCCACCGACCCGGCGACATAGGTCCGCCCGGTCTCATCTCGTACGGCCGCCCCCTCGGGCACACCGTTGCGGGCCCGAGCCGAACGGGCCAGGGTGACGATCTTGCGGTCCTCGGGACCAAGCTCGCTGCTCTCGCTCATGCCCAGAGCATACGAACCCGGGAAACGGCCCCCTCACCCCGCCACGGGATACATCGCCCCCCGCCGGCCCTCCGGCGAGACCAGCCACTCCATCTTGGCCGCGGTGTTCGCCTCCTCCAGCGGGGTGTGCAGCACGATCATCAGATCCGGCCGGACCGGCACCTGCATCACCGTCGACTCCACCACCAGCAGCCCCGCCAGCGGATGGTCCAGCTCCTTGCGCACCTGGCCGTGGTCCTCGATGTCCCGCTCGGCCCACAGCGCCACGAACTCCGGGCTGCGCTCCGAGACGTCGTCGAGCACCGCCCGGAACCCCTCGTCGTCCGGCCGCGCCGCCCACGCCGCCCGGAACTGCGCCACCACGGTCCGCGCGTTCTGCTCCCAGCTCCTGCTCCGCGACCGGTACAGCGGGTCCGTGAAGAAGTCGATCAGGCAGTTCTGGGTGATGTCCGGGCGCATGCCGAGCACGATCGCGGCGGCGTCGTTGTACATCACGCAGTTGTAGTACCGGTCCATGATGTGCGCCGGATACGGCATCCAGGTGTCGATCAGCCGGCGCAGCCCGTCGCACATGTCCCGCCTGCCGGGCGCCACTTCGGGCGCGGGCGGGTTCATCCCGGCCAGCCGGTACAGATGCCGGCGCTCGGCGTCGCTCAGCCGCAGCACCCGGGCCACGGAGTCGAGGACCTGCGGGGAGACGGAGATGTCCCGCCCCTGCTCCAGCCACTGGTACCAGGAGGCGCCGACCCCGGCGAGCACGGCCACCTCCTCCCGGCGCAGCCCGGGGGTGCGGCGCCGGCCGCCGCCGACCGGCAGTCCGGCCTCCTCGGGGCTGACCCGGGCCCGCCGGCTCATCAGGAACTCGCGCAGTTCGTTGCGCCGTTGACTCTTCGCCGCCTCGGCTGCGGGCACGGCCCGTCCTCCCCCATGTCGTCTGGTGGTGCCACCACCACCATAAGTTGCGACTCCCCACGGTTGTTCCCGCGGCCGCAGGCTCGTGCCATGGCGATCGACACCACGACCTCACCGAACCCCCTCCACGAACCGCTCGACACCCCCAGGGCACCCCGGCTGTCGACGCGCGACAAGCTCGTCCTCTTCGTCCTGTGCGCGGCCCAGTTCATGGTCGCGCTGGACTTCTCCGTCCTGAACGTGGCCCTGCCGGAACTCGGCAGCGACCTGGGCATGAGCCGCTCCGCCCTCCAGTGGGCGGTCACCGCGTTCGCCCTGCCCTCGGGCGGCTTCCTGCTGCTCTTCGGCCGCATCGGCGACCTGTACGGCCGCCGCAAGCTGTTCCTGACCGGCCTGGCCGTGTTCGGCGCGGCCTCGCTGCTGGCGACCCTGGCCTGGGACCCGGCGTCCTTCCTGGCCGGCCGCGCACTCCAGGGACTGGGCGCCGCGGCGATCGTGCCGACCGGCATGTCCCTGCTGACCACCACCTTCCCGGAGGGCCCCGCCCGGGACCGCGCCCTCGGCATCTCCGGCACGCTGCTGTCGCTGGGCTTCACCGTCGGCATGGTCGCGGGCGGTGTGCTGACCGACGCGCTCGGCTGGCGCTCCACCATGGCGCTGCTCACGCTGTTCGCGGTGATCGTGCTGCCGCTGGCCCCGGGTCTGCTGCCCGAGTCGCGCACCCCGGAGCGCCCGCGCCTGGACGTGCCCGGCGCGGTCACCGTCACCGGCGGCCTGCTGTCGCTGATCTACGCCCTGTCCACCGCCGCCGACCACGGCTTCGGCCGCGCCGACGTCCTCACCACCCTGGTCGCCGGTCTGCTCCTGCTGACCGCGTTCGCGGTGGTCGAGTCCCGCGCCGCCGCCCCGCTCGTCTCGCTGCCCATGCTGCGCCGCCGCACGGTGGCCTGGGGCAACGTGGGCGGTCTGGTCACCTTCTCGATGATGTCGACGGTCATCTTCGTGCTGACCCTGTACCTCCAGGAGATCCTGCACCTGTCGGCGTTCGAGACCGGTCTGGTCTTCGGCGTCCAGGGCGTCCTGTCGGCCGTCGCCGGCACCCTCGCCGCGAAGGTCGTCGGCCGGTTCGGCGCCCGGCGCACCCTGGTCGGCTCGCTGACCGGGCAGGGCGCGCTGGTGGCGACCCTGGTGCTGCTGAACGCGCACACCTGGTCGGTGTGGCTGGCCGTGGCCGCGGTGTCCCTGGCGAGCATGTTCCACCTGGGTGCGATCGTGTCGTACGGCCTGACGGTGACCTCGGGCGTCCCGGACGAGGAGCAGGGCCTGGCCACCGGGCTGGTGACCTCGACCCAGCAGGTCGGCATCACGGTCGGCATCCCGCTGCTGGGTGTGCTGGCCACCACCGCGGACGACCTGATGACCGGCGTCCACACGGTCCTCGCCCTGGACGCGGCCGTGGTGCTGGCCGCCGCGGTCCTGGTCGGCCTGGGCCTGCGCCGGGGTCAGTCCAGGGTCTGAACGATCCCGCTCCGCGCGGCCGTGTGCAGCACACGGCCGCGCGCGCCGTTGACCAGCGGAAGGTACGGCGCGACATGGCCGCACTCGACATCGGCGACGATCGGCACCCCGAGCGTGCCGAGCGCGTCGAGGACCGCCTCGTGCTGGGTGAGGGTGGGGCTGTCGGGGGCGTGGGTGCGGCCGACGAGGACGGCGGCGGCCCGGTCGAAGAACCCGGCGAGCCGCATGCCGTGCAGGTGGCGGCAGATGGTGAAGGCGTTGTCCTCGCAGGCCTCGACGTACACGAGCAGCGGCTCGTCCCCGGCGAACCGGGAGGTGTCGAGGTACGGGGTGCCGGCCAGCGGACCGAGGGTCTCGACGCAGCCGCCGATCAGCCGGCCCTCGACGTCCACGTCCCCGTCGCCGTCCAGCCGGGTCCAGCCGCCCTCGGCGTCGAGGGTGAAGTCGCGGACCTCCGGGTGTCCGACGAAGTCGTCGAAGCGAGCGGTCCGATACCGGCCGGGCGGCTCCTGCGTGAACGGCTCGCCCTGCGGGGCCGTGACGATGTCGGGCCAGGACTTGAGGCCCTCGGGTGTCCGGTAGGGGGTCTCCATCAGGTTGTTGCCGTGGACGGTCGCGACCCCGGTGAGCAGGGTCAGCGGGGTGAGGATCGTGGACATGTCCGAGTAGCCGACGACCCACGTCGGCTCGGCCCGCCCGATCGCCTCGAAGTCGAGCAGCGACAGCAGGTCGATCGCGGTCTCGCCGCCCCACGGCGGCACCACGGCGCGGATCGTCGGGTCGGTCAGCATCGCGGTCAGCTCGGCGGCGCGGTCGGCGGCCGGGGCGCTGACGTGCGTCGAGCCGTCCATGCACCGGCCGACGACCACCTCGTAGCCGCGCTGCTCGAGGTCGCGGAGCGCCACGTCGAGACGGGCGCGCAGCTTCTCGGCCACCCCGCTGGACGGGGAGGTCACACCTATACGGTCACCGGGGCGCAGCGGGCGCGGATACCTGATCGTCATACCGGAGATCCGACCGCGTGCGGGCCGCGCCGGGCAACCGGATTTACGGCCGGTCCAACCGCAGCCGCTCCGCCCGGGGCAGGCCGGCGACGACCAGGTCGTAGGAGTCCTCGATCAGCTCTCTGACCAGCCGGTCCGGCAGGCCGCCGGCCACCGTCACGGTGTTCCAGTGCCGCTTGTTCATGTGCCAGCCGGGGACGATCAGCCCCTCGTGCTCGGCGCGCAGCCGGACCGCGTCCTCCGGGTCGCACTTGAGGTTGACCGTCAGGGGCCGCGCGCCCAGCTCGGACAGGGCGAACATCTTGCCCAGCACCTTGAAGACCGAGGTCTCCGGGTTGAACGGGAAGTCCTCCACCGCCGCGTTGAAGGACAGGCAGAAGGCGCGCAGCTCCTGGGGGGTCACTCGGGCTTCTCCTCCGGGTCCTTCGCGGCGGGCTCGACCAGCACGGTGACGATCTTGTTCCGGCGTCCGGCCGCCGCCTCCGCGGTGAGCGTCAGCCGCCGCTCGTCGGGCAGTTCGACCTGGGCGGACGCGCCCGCGATGGGCACCCGGCCGAGGGCCTTGGCGAGCAGCCCGCCGACGGTCTCCACGTCCTCGTCGTCGTACTCCTCCAGACCGTACAGCTCGCCCAGGTCGGTGATGTCGAGGCGGGCGGTGACCCGGTAGCGGTCGTCGCCGAGGTCCTCGACCGGCGGCAGCTCGCGGTCGTACTCGTCGGTGATCTCGCCGACGATCTCCTCCAGGATGTCCTCGATGGTGACGATCCCGGCGGTGCCGCCGTACTCGTCGATGACGACGGCGACGTGGTTGCGGTCCTTCTGCATCTCGCGCAGCAGGTCACCGGCGTTCTTGGTGTCCGGCACGAAGACGGCGGGCCGCATGGCGGTGGACACCAGGTCGCTCTCCGCCTCGCGGTTGATGTGCGTCCTGCGGACCAGGTCCTTCAGATACACGATCCCGACGATGTCGTCCTCGCTCTCCCCGGTGACCGGTATCCGGGAGAACCCGGAGCGCAGGGCGAGGGTGAGGGCCTGCCGGATGGTCTTGTACCGCTCGATGACAACCAGGTCGGTGCGCGGCACCATCACCTCGCGCACGAGCGTGTCGCCCAGCTCGAAGACGGAGTGCACCATCCGGCGCTCCTCGTCCTCGATCAGCGACTCCTTCTCTGCGAGGTCGACCAGCGCGCGCAGCTCCGCCTCGGAGGCGAAGGGGCCGCGCCGGAAGCCCTTGCCGGGGGTGAGCGCGTTGCCGATGAGGATGAGCAGGGACGGGATGGGGCCCATGACCCGGGCGAGCGGCAGCAGGACGTACGCCGCCGCGGTCGCGGTGTTGAGGGGGTGCTGCCGGCCGATGGTGCGCGGGGAGACCCCCACGGCGACGTACGACACCAGCACCATCACCCCGATGGCGACGAGCAGCGCCTGCCAGGTGACCGGGAACTGCTCCAGGCAGGCGTAGGTCACCAGGGCCGCGGCGGCCATCTCGCAGGCGACCCGGACCAGCAGGGCCACGTTCAGATAGCGGGTGGGGTCGGCGGCGACCTGGGCCAGCTTGGCGCCGCCGCGCCGCCCGGACTTGACCGCCTCCTCGGCCCGGAAGCTGGAGACCCGGGCCAGGCCCGCCTCCGCGCAGGCGGCGAGCCAGGCCACGACGACGAGCGCGATCGCGCCGAGGACGATCTGCGGGGACATTCGGGGCTCGTCCCGCTACGAGACGGTCGGCGCCGGGGACGGCCCGGTCAGCCCGTGCTCGGCGCGCCAGCCGTCCACGATGGCGGCCTGGAGCCCGAACATCTCCGCCTTCTCGTCCGGCTCCTCGTGGTCGTAGCCCAGCAGGTGCAGCACCCCGTGGACGGTGAGCAGTTGGAGCTCCTCGTCCATGGAGTGCTGGGTCGGGGCCTCCGCCCCCTGCCGGGCGGCGACCTCCGGGCAGAGCACGATGTCGCCGAGCAGGCCCTGCGGCGGCTCGTCGTCGTCCTTCGACGGCGGCCGCAGCTCGTCCATCGGGAACGACATGACATCGGTCGGACCCGGCAGGTCCATCCACTGGATGTGCAGCTGCTCCATGGCGTCGGCGTCCACGACGATCACCGAGAGCTCGGAGAGCGGGTGGATGCGCATCCGCGCGAGTGCGTAGCGGGCGATGTCGAGGATCGCCTGCTCGTCGACCTCGGTGCCGGATTCGTTGTTGACGTCGATCGACATGGTCGTGCTGGTCTACTTCCCCTTGGTGCCCTTGGCCCCGGTCCTGCCGTGGCCGCCCTTGGGCGCGCCGTTCTCGGTGCCGTGCTTGCTGTCGTACTTCTCGTACGCGTCGACAATACGGCCCACCAGCTTGTGCCGTACGACATCGTGGGACGACAGCCGGGAGAAGTGGACGTCCTCGACGCCCTCGAGGATCTCCTGCACCTGCCGCAGACCCGACTTCTGCCCGTTGGGCAGGTCGACCTGGGTCACGTCACCGGTGATCACGATCTTGGAGTCGAAGCCGAGCCGGGTGAGGAACATCTTCATCTGCTCGGGGCTCGTGTTCTGGGCCTCGTCCAGGATGATGAAGGCGTCGTTCAGCGTGCGGCCGCGCATGTACGCCAGCGGCGCGACCTCGATGGTCCCGGCCGCCATCAGCCGCGGGATCGAGTCCGGGTCGAGCATGTCGTGCAGCGCGTCGTACAGCGGGCGCAGATAGGGGTCGATCTTCTCGTAGAGCGTGCCGGGCAGGAAGCCCAGGCGCTCGCCGGCCTCGACCGCCGGGCGGGTCAGGATGATCCGGTTGACCTGCTTGGACTGGAGGGCCTGCACGGCCTTGGCCATGGCCAGGTAGGTCTTGCCGGTGCCGGCGGGGCCGATGCCGAAGACGATGGTGTGCTTGTCTATGGCGTCGACGTAGCGCTTCTGGTTGAGGGTCTTCGGACGGATGGTGCGCCCGCGCGAGGACAGGATGTTCTGCGTCAGTACCTGTGCCGGGGTCTCCGGGCCGTCACTCGTGCCGTTGTCGCTCGCCTTGAGCATGGCGATCGAGCGTTCCACTGCGTCCTCCGTCATCGGCTGCCCGGTGCGGAGCACCAGCATCATCTCGTCGAACACGCGCGAGATCAGGGCGACGTCGACGGGGTCGCCGACCGCGCTGATCTCATTGCCCCGGACATGGATGTCGGCCGCCGGGAAGGCCCTCTCGATCACACGCAGGAGGGAGTCGCCGGAACCCAGCACGGTCACCATGGGGTGCTGCGCGGGGACGGTGAACTGCGCTCTCGCCTGCTCCTGCGCGGGGGTGTGAGCTGTGGGTGTCTGTGTCATGGGCCGGCGCTGAAGGCCTGCGCTTCCTCCTCGTCACGGCCGCCTGGCTGTGGGCGGCCTCGCGCTTCCAGGGTACGACGGTGGACTGACAACGCCGTAGGGCTTTTCGAACGGCGCGCAGCCGCGGCCACCTCAGCCGGAACGCCGGAACCCGATGGTCGGCACGGCCCGGCGCAGCGGCCACGCCCGGTCCAGCTGCGCCGGCACCAGCCCCTCCAGGAACTCGTACCTGCGCAGCGCCCCCCGGTCCTGCCCGGGCAGGGACTGCACCCGCCGCCACCACGCCCCGATCTCCGACCACCCGGGCGCCGACAGCGACCCGCCGAACTCCTGCACCGACAGCGCCGCCGTGAGGCCCGCGAAGGCCAGCCGGTCCGCCAGCGGCCACCCCGCCAGGGAGCCGGTCACGAACCCGGCGACGAACACGTCCCCCGCCCCGGTCGGGTCCAGCGCCTCCACCGCGATGGCCGGTACCTCCGCGGCCTCCCCGGTCCGCCGGTCCACCGCGTACGCCCCTTCCGCGCCGAGGGTCACCACGGCCACCGGCACATGCTCGGTGAGGGCGTGCGCGGCCTGCCGGGGGCAGTCGGTGCGGGTGTACCGCATCGCCTCCGCCGCGTTGGGCAGGAACGCCTCGCAGTGCCGCAGGTCGGGCAGGGCGGCCAGATCCCACGCCCCGGTCTCGTCCCAGCCGACGTCCGCGAAGATCCGGGTGCCCTCCCGGGCGGCCGCCTCGACCCAGGGCGCCGGGTGGCCGGGGGTGAGCGAGGCGACGGCGGCACGCGCGCGGGGCGGGCAGCCGGTCGCCCCGTCCTCGATGAGCGCGGCCTCGGGCGGCGGCTCGTGCCCGTGGGACACCATGGTGCGCTCGCCCTCGTACGCCATGGAGACGGTGACCGGCGAGTGCCAGCCGGGCACGGTGCGGGACGCGGACAGGTCGATGCCCTCGCCCTGCTCCAGCGCGTCCCAGCAGTACTCGCCGTAGTGGTCGTCGCCGAAGGCGGCGGCGAGCGCGGTGCGCAGGCCGAGCCGGGCCAGCGCGGTGGCCATGTTGGCGACCCCGCCGGGGCTGGAACCCATGCCCCGGGCCCAGGACTCGGTGCCGCGCACGGGCGCCGAGTCCAGGCCGGTGAAGATGATGTCGAGGAAGACCGTGCCCATGAGGTAGACGTCCCAGGGCGGGTCGCCGGGTGTGCGCAGCGCGGCGAGCGGGTCGACCTGGGCCTGACAGCGTGCCGCCTGTGTGAGGTGTTCCGGTTCCTCTCCGGCAAGAGTGTGCGACGGGGTCACGGTGCGCTCCCTGACGTGGTGCGGATCTGGCCAGTGTGCACCAGATCACGTACCGGGATGTGCGCTACCGGTGAGCCGGGGCCGGCTACCAGCGGGGCATGTCCGGTGTCCGCCAGCCGGGTTCGGCCACCCGCATCGCCGCCGCGTCGTCGCGGTCGCGCAGCGAGCCGTCGTCCTCGGCCCAGCGCCGGTGCAGCCGCGCCAGTTCGTCGCGGTCGAGTTCGACGCCGAGTCCGGGTGCGTCGGAGACGGCGACCCGGCCGTCGGTGAAGGTCAGCCGCTCGGTGAGGACGTCCTCCGACTGCCAGGGGTAGTGCGAGTCGCAGGCGTGGTGGAGGTTCGGCACGGTCGAGGCGACCTGGGTCATGGCGGCGAGGCTGATGCCGAGATGGGTGTTGGAGTGCATGGACACCCCGACCCCGAAGGCGGCGCAGATCGCGGCCAGCCGCTGGGTGTTGCGCAGTCCGCCCCAGTAGTGGTGGTCGGAGAGGACGACCTGGACGGCGTCGCGGGTGAACGCCTCCTTGATCTCGCCGAAGGTGGTCACGCACATGTTGGTGGCGAGCGGGATGGTGGTCGCGGCGGACACCTCGGCCATGGCGGGCGTGCCGAGCGTCGGGTCCTCCAGGTACTCGAGGACGTCGCCGAGTTCCTGGGCCACCTTCAGCGAGGTGGCGACCGACCAGGCGCCGTTGGGGTCGAGGCGCAGCGGGTGTCCGGGGAAGGCCTCGGCGAGGGCGCGTACGGCGGCGATCTCCTCCTCGGGCGGGAAGACGCCGCCCTTGAGCTTGAACGACCCGAACCCGTGCCGCTCCTTGAACCGCCGGGCCTGGGCCACGACCCCGGCCGGATCGAGGGCGGCGCCCCAGTCGTCGGTCTCGGCGCGGACGCCCTCCGGGTGCGCGGCCCACTTGTAGAACAGGTAGGCGCTGTAGTCGACGGCGTCGCGCACCTTGCCGCCGAGCAGGGCGTGCACGGGCAGTCCGAGCGCCCGGCCCTGGGCGTCGAGGCAGGCGACCTCGAAGGCGGACAGCACGGACAGCCGCAGCTTGTCGGCGCTCTGCACGCCGCGCAGTCCGCCGGCGTCGACGTCGCCGTCCACCCGTGAGGCGTCGACCCCGAGGTCGAACTCGAAGAGGATGTTCACATCCATGACCGACCGGCCGGTGAGGCGCTCGGCGAGCGGCCGGGCCAGCTCCAGGTACTTGGTGTCCCCGTAGGTCTCGCCGAGCCCGGTCACCCCGTCCGCGGTGACGACCTCCACGATCAGCCGGGGGGTGTACGGCTGGTGCACGCCCTGGGTGTTCAGCAGCGGCGGGTCGGCGACCAGGATCGGGGTCAGTCGCACCTCGGCGATGGTCAGATCACGGCTCACGGGGCGACTCCTCGGGCAAACGCCGTCCATGTATGAGAACTCAGGCTATGGAGGCGAACGAGAGATCGTCAATGGCGCGCACACGAAAAGACGCCGGGGCGCGCCCATGTACCCGGACAGCGCCCCCGCACTCCTCGGCGGAACCGCCCGCCGTACCCGCGCGCACCGCCTACGAGACGGCGTCCCCGAACTCGTACGCCGCCACCTCGGCGAGGTAGCGGGCTCTGCGGTCTTCGTCGTCCTCCAGGAAGGAGGCGAGGAAGGAGTTGCGGGCCAGTTCGCGCAGCCGGTCCTGGGAGAGGCCCAGGGTCCGGTGCACGGCCGCGAAGTTGTCGCCGACGTAGCCGCCGAAGTACGCCGGGTCGTCGGAGTTGACCGTGCACAGCAGCCCGGCGTCGAGCATGGCCGGGAGCGGGTGGTCGGCGAGGGTGTCGACGGTGCGCAGCCGGACGTTGGACAGCGGGCACAGGGTCAGCGGGATCCGCTCCCGGACCAGCCGCTCGACCAGCGCGGGATCCTCCATGCAGCGCAGGCCGTGGTCCACGCGCTCGACGCCGAGCACGTCCAGCGCCTCGGTGATGTACTCCGGCGGCCCCTCCTCACCGGCGTGCGCGACCCGGCGCAGCCCGAGCGCGGCGGCGGCCTCGTACACCTCCCGGAACTTCACCGGCGGATGCCCGACCTCCGCGGAGTCCAGGCCGACCCCGGTGATCCGGTCCAGGTACGGCCGGGCCGCCTCCAGGGTCGCCAGGGCCGACTCGGCGGACTCGTCGCGCAGGAAGCACAGGATGAGCCGGGTGGAGATCCCGTGCTGCTCCTCGCTGCGGCCGAGCGCCCGCCACAGCCCCTCCACGACCGTCCCCATGGACACACCGCGGGCGAGGTGGGCCTGCGGGTCGAAGAAGATCTCCGCGTGCCGCACGCCCTGTGCGGCGGCCCGCGCGAGATAGGCGTCGGCCAGGTCCGCGAAGTCCTGCTCGGTGCGCAGGACGGCCATCAGCTCGTAGTAGAGGTCGAGGAAGGACTGGAGATCCTCGAACTGGTAGGCCTTGCGCAGCTCGTCCGTGTCCGCGTACGGCAGCTCGACAGCGTTGCGCGCGGCCAGCTCGAACGCCAGCTCGGGCTCCAGGGTGCCTTCGATATGGAGGTGCAGTTCTGCTTTGGGGAGGGGCATCAAAGCATCGTACGGCCGGATCACCGTCGTTTCGGTACGGGGACCCGCTGAAGGTCGTACGCCACCGTCAGCTCCCCCTCGAAGCCGGCCGCCCGGGCCTGCCGCTCGAACTCCTCCGGTTCGGAGTACCGCTGGCTGAAGTGGGTCAGCACCAGGTGCCGTACCCCGCCGTCCCGCGCCACCCGCGCCGCCTGCCCCGCCGTCAGATGACCGTGCTCCACGGCGAGTTCCTCGTCCTCGTCGAGGAAGGTGGACTCGATGACGAGCAGGTCGCACCCCTCGGCCAGCGCGTACACCCCGTCGCACAGCCGGGTGTCCATGACGAACGCGAACCGCTGCCCGCGCCGCACCTCGCTGACCTGCTCCAGGGTGACGTCCCCGAGCCGGCCCGCGCGCTGGAGCACCCCCACGTCCGGACCCGTGATCCCGTGCGCGGCGAGCCGGTCCGGCAGCATCCGGCGGCCGTCGGGCTCGGTCAGCCGGTAGCCGAAGGACTCCACCGGATGGGACAGCCGCCGGGCCTCCAGGGTGTACGACGGCGTGTCCGCGAGGACGCCGTCGGCCGCGACCGGGGCCTCGGTCAGCGAGACCGTCTCCCGGTAGGCCGTCGCGTACCGGAGCCGGTCGAAGAAGCGCTGCCCGGACCGCGGGTAGTGCGCGGTGACCTCGTGCGGCACCTGGTCGAGGTTGATCCGCTGGATCACCCCGGCGAGGCCGAGGGAGTGGTCCCCGTGGAAGTGCGTGACGCAGATCCGGTTCAGGTCGTGCGCGGCCACCCCGGCGCGCAGCATCTGCCGCTGGGTTCCCTCGCCGGGGTCGAAGAGGATGCCCTCGCCGTCCCAGCGCAGCAGATAGCCGTTGTGGTTGCGGTGCCGGGTCGGGACCTGGCTGGCGGTGCCGAGGACCACCAGTTCACGTACGGACACGCCGGCTCACCCGGGAGGCCATTCGAGGCCGCGGCCGCCGAGGACGTGCGCGTGGGCGTGCCAGACGGTCTGGCCGGCGCCGCTGCCGGTGTTGAAGACGGTGCGGTAGCTGTCCAGCTTTTCCTCGTCGGCGACGGCCTGGGTCTCGGCGAGAACGTCGGCGGCGAGCTGCGGGGCCTGCGCTCCGAGTTCGGCGGCGTTCGCGTAGTGGGCCTTGGGGATCACCAGGACGTGGGTGGGGGCCTGGGGGTTTATGTCGCGGAACGCGATGGTCGTCTCGGTCTCGCGGACGACCGTCGCGGGGATGCTGCCTGCGACGATCTTGCAGAACAGGCAGTCGTCCTGGGGTTCGCCTGGCATGCGCGCCTCCTGTTGATCAAGTCCGTGGGCATCGTAGTCGTTCGGCGGCGGGCCGCACACGGCCGGCCGCGCCGCTCAGTCGGGCATCCCCGGCGGAGTTTTCGCGGGTCGCTCCTCCAGCGCCTCCAGCGCGAGCGCGACCGCCGCGTCCAGCTGGGTGTCCCGGCCCGCCGCCCAGTCCTGAGGCCGCTGTACGACCTCCACGTCCGGGTCCACGCCGTGGTTCTCGACGTCCCAGCCGGCCCCCTCCAGCCACATCGCGTACTTCGGCTGGGTGACCAGGGTGCCGTCGACCAGGTGGTAGCGGCTGTCGATGCCGATGATGCCGCCCCAGGTGCGGGTGCCGACGACCGGGCCGATGCCGAGGGCCTTGATCGCCGCGTTGACGATGTCGCCGTCGGAGCCGGAGAACTCGTTGGCCACGGCGACGACCGGTCCCCGGGGGGCGTCGGCGGGATAGCTGGTGGGGCGCATGCCGCGCGGGATGTCCCAGCCGACGATCCGGCGGGCCAGCTTCTCGACCACGAGCTGGGAGGTGTGGCCGCCGCGGTTCTCCCGGACGTCGACCACCAGCCCCTCGCGGGCCACCTCGACGCGCAGGTCGCGGTGGATCTGGGCCCAGCCGGGGGCCTGCATGTCGGGGACGTGCAGGTAGCCGAGGCGGCCGGCGGAGGCCGCGTGGACATGGGCGCGGCGGTCGGCGACCCAGGCGTGGTAGCGCAGCGGTTCCTCGTCGGCGACGGGGACGACGACGGTGTGCCGGGGTTCGCCGCCGCCCGCCGGGGAGATCGTCAGCTCGACGGGGTGGCCGGCCGTGCCGACCAGGAGGGGACCGGGGCCGAGGACCGGGTCGACGGGGTGTCCGGCGACGGCGATGACGGCGTCACCGGGGCGGACGGCGGCGCCGGGCGCGGCCAGCGGGGAGCGGGCGTCGGGGTCGGAGGTCTCCGCCGGCAGGATCCGGTCGATGCGCCAGCTGCCGTCGGGGTGCCGGGAGATGTCGGCGCCGAGCAGGCCCTGCCGGGCGCCGCCGCCGGCGCCGCCGCGCGGGATGACATAGGCGTGCGAGGTGCCGAGTTCGCCGTGCACCTCCCACAGCAGATCGACCAGGTCGCTGTGGGTGGCGAGGCGGCCGAGGAGCGGTCGGTAGCGGTCGAGGACGCCGGACCAGTCGACACCGCCGAGGTCGGGGCGCCAGAAGTGGTCCCGCATGAGGCGGCCGGTCTCCTCGTACATCTGCCGCCACTCCACGGCCGGGTCGACCGTCTGGCGGACCCGGGCGAGGTCGACGGTGATGCTGCTGTCGCCGTCGTCGTCGGTGCCGGTGCGGCGGTCGCTGGGGACGACCCGGAGCCGGCCGTCGGTCCACAGCAGGACCCGCTTGCCGTCGCCGCTCACCTCGAAGTGGTCGGCGTCGGAGGCGAGGTGCTCCAGGCGGCGCTGGGCGAGGTCGTAGCGTTCCAGCTCGGTGTGCGGGGCGGGGTCGTCGGGGTGGGCGCGGGAGGCGCCGAGGACGCCGTGCACGGGGTGGCGCAGCCAGAGGACGCCGTCCTTGGCGGCGCGCAGCGTGGAGTAGCGGCCGGCCTCCACCGGGAAGGGCACGATCCGGTCGCCGAGGCCCTCCAGGTCGATCCGGGTGGCGGGGGTGCCCTCGCTGTCCGGGGTCTCGTCCTTGTCGGCGGCCTCGAAGGGGCGGCCGTGGCGCTGCGGGCCGAACGGGGAGGGGGTGGTGGCGGCCAGGGTGATCAGGTGCGGGCGGGCGCCGACCACGAACGCGAGATCGAAGACGTGTTCGTCGTAGACCGGGTCGAAGGCGCGGTTGGAGAGGAAGGCGAGGTGTTTGCCGTCGAGGGTGAAGGCGGGCGCGTAGTCCTGGAAGCGCAGCGGGGTCGCCTCGGTGACCGAGAGGTCGGTGGTGTGGGCGATGCGGAGCTGGCAGAGCGGGCGCGGGCCGGGGTGGGACCAGGCGAGCCAGGCGGAGTCCGGGGAGAAGGCCAGCCCGGAGACCTCGCCGTCGTCGCTGCGGTCGACCTCGCGGACCTCGCCGGTCTCCCGTTCGACGAGCAGCAGCCGTCCGTCGTGGGCGGCCACGGCGGCCCGGCTGCCGTCGGGGGCCATGGCCAGCTCCAGCACCCGGCCGAGCCGGCCGGCGGCGAGCCGGCGCGGGGTGGCGCCGGGGGCGAGTCCGGTGGCCGGCGCGAACTCCAGGGCGTCCTCGCCCTCGGCGTCCGTCACCCACACCGCCCACTCCTCGCCCTCGGTGCGGAAGGTGCGCGGGAGCCGGGCGCGGACCCCCGGGGTGGCGGCGAGGGCGCGGGCGGGCCCGGAGCGGTGGGTGACCCAGTGGACTCCGCCGCGCACGGACACGGCGCTGCCGCGCGCGGTGTGGTCGGGGCAGGCGGCGCCGAACCAGCGGGCCGCGTTCACCGGGTACGGGCGCAGGTCCAGGCGGGGTCCGCCGAGCCGGATGCCGAGCGGGCGCGGCTCGGCGCCCTCCAGGTCGTCCAGCAGCAGGAGTTCACCGCCCGAGGCGTACACGACCCGGGTGCCGTCACCGGCCGCGTGCCGGGCGTAGAAACCCTCGATCGGGGTGTGGCGGCGCAGGTCGGAGCCGTCGGCGAGGGAGGAGTACAGCGCGCCGGTGCCCTCGTGGTCGGAGAGGAAGGCGATGCGGTCCCCGGCCCACACGGGGCACTCGATGTTCCCGTCGAGGTCGGCGTGGAGCCGGACGAACTCGCCGTCGCCCTCGCGGTCGATCCACAACTTGCCCGCGGTGCCGCCCCGGTAGCGCTTCCAATGGGCGGCCTCGCGGCCCATCGGTACGGACAGCAGCACGGTGGCGGGGCCGGTGGCCACATCGCCGACCGGGCCGTACGGCAGGGTCTCGGCCGGTCCGCCGTCCAGCGGGACGGCGTGCGCCCAGGTGTGCCGGGAACTGGGCCGGCCGTGCGCGCCGAGCGCGAGGACCCGCCCGTCGGCGGTCCAGCCGCACACCTCGGTACGGCGGTTGCCCCAGTAGGTCAGCCGTCGGGCGGGGCCGCCGTCGACGGGGGCGACATGGACCTCGGGGGCGCCGTCCCGGGTGGAGGTCCAGGCGAGGAAGGCGCCGTCCGGTGATATCCGGGGCCGGGTCACCGGGACGTTGTCGGCGCTGACCCGCCAGGCCCGGCCGCCGTCGAGCGGGGCGAGCCAGACGTCGTCCTCGGCGACGAAGGTCACCAAGTCGCCGCGGAGATGGGGAAATCGGAGATAGCCCGGCACCGCCGCGGTCCCCGTCGAAGCACCCTGAGTCACCTTGTCACTGTACGCAGTGGCCGGTGTCCCCCGCTCCCGGTTCGGATCACTTCACGCCGTCTCATTTGCCCTGCACGGGCCAGCAGGTGGGGTCGCCCTTGCACCACAGGGTCCGGGTGACGGTGACCGTCACGGTGGGCCGGCCGCCGGGCGCATAGGTGGGCGGCCGGTACGTCGGCCCGGGCGTGGCGGCGCAGTCGCCGAGCCCGCTGACGTGGAACACCTGCCGTCCGCCGACCTTCCCGGTCAGGTCCCCGCGCACACAGGCCCCGTCGACCGCCTTGGTCACCCGCCCGGTGACGGTGATCTTCCGGCCGTCCTTGGTCCGGCCCCGGCAGTCGACGGAGACGACGTCGGTCTCGCTCGGCGAGGGCGTCGCCGCCCCGGCGCCCCGACCGCCGTACCGTCCGGTGCAGGTGAGCCAACTGACGTCCACGTGCTGCTGCTTGAGCCTGGCCGTCGCCGTGGTGCCGGTGGTGTAGGCGGCAGTGGCGGAACCGAGCCCGCCGGGCTGGCAGCCCACCAGGGCACCGCCCGCCACGACCACGAGCGACACCGGCAGAATCCGTCTCAACGCCCCCATACAGGCAGCGTCCCACCACCGCGCCCGCGCCGGAAGGGCACATACGGCCACTCACCCGTTCGGGCCGGGGCAAGTGCCCGGCGAGGGCGCCTCGGTCAGCCGCGCAGCAGCAGCCACTCCTGGAGTTCCACCAGGTTGCCCTCCGGGTCCTTGAGGTGGGCCACCCGCATGCGGTCGGTCAGGGCGGCCGGGCCGTGCAGCAGGGCGGCGCCACGGGCGGTGATCTCGGCGCAGTAGGCGTCGAGGTCGTCCACGCGCAGCACCACCAGGGAGCGGTGGCCGGTGGCGACAGTGCCCAGTTCGGCGAGGACCTCGGCCATCATCGCGCGGTCCTGCAAGGCGATCCCGGCGGACCCGGTGTGCGGGCTGAACTTCTCGTACGGCCCCTCGGCCGCGCCGGACTGCGGCTTGAGGCCGAGGACCTCGGCGTAGAAGCGGTAGCAGGCGGCGAAGTCGGTGACGAGCAGGCGTACCTGGGCGAGTTCCATGGTGTCCCCCGGTGGGTCAGGACCAGCGGCCGGTGCGGCCGAGGAGCAGGGCCGCGGCGGCGGTGCCGGCGGTGGAGGTGCGCAGCACCGAGGGCCCGAGCACACAGGTCCTGGCACCGGCCTCCTCGAAGAGCGCCAACTCGTCCTTGGACACGCCCCCTTCCGGCCCGACGACCAGCACGATCTCGCCCTGTTCAGGGAGTTCGGCGGTCGCCAGCGGCTCGCTGGTGTGCTCGAAGTCGGAGTGCAGCACGGCGGCGAAGTCGGCCCCGGCGAGCAGTGCCGCGACCTGCTTGGTGGTCGCCGCGTCCGCGACCTCGGGGAAGCGGACCCGGCGGGACTGCTTGCCGGCCTCGCGGGCGGTGGCCCGCCACTTGCCGAGCGCCTTCAGCCCGCGGTCGCCCCGCCACTGGGTGATGCAGCGGGCCGCCTGCCAGGGCACGATCGCGTCGACGCCGACCTCGGTCATCGTCTCCACGGCGAGTTCGCCCCGGTCGCCCTTGGGCAGGGCCTGTACGACGGTGATGCGCGGGCTGGGCGCCGGCTCCTCCCGGACGTCCGCCAGCTGGACGATCAGCCGGTCCTTGCCCTCGCTGCCGATCACCTCGCCGACTCCGTACCGTCCGGCGCCGTCGGTGAGGACGACCTCCTCACCGGGCTGAAGCCGCTTGACGGAGACCGCGTGCCGGCCCTCCGGCCCGTCCAGCACATAGCGGTGGCTGTGCGCGTCGACATGCTCGACCACGAAAACCGGGGCGGTCATCGCAGGTCACCTCCATGGTCCGTGACGTCCGACAACGCTGTCCGGGCGGCGTCGAGTTCCTCGGCCAGCACCTCCACCAGCCGCCCGGCCGGCAGTTCCCGGGCCAGCCGGTGTCCCTGCCCCGCCCACAGCGCCATGCCCTGCGCGTCCCCGGCCTGGGCGGCGGCCTTGCGCAGCGGGACGGTGAGGTGGTGGATCTCCGGGTAGGCGGCGGGGGCGTACGGGCCGTGCTCGCGCAGGAACCGGTTGACCAGTCCGCGGGCCGGCCGGCCGGAGAAGGCGCGGGTCAACTCGGTGCGCGCGAACAGGGGGTTGGTGAGAGCCTGCTTGTGCAGGGGGTGCGCACCGGACTCGGGGGTGGCGAGGAAGGCGGTGCCGAGCTGCGCCGCACAGGCCCCGGCCGCGAGGACGGCGGCGATCTGGCTGCCGCGCATGATGCCGCCGGCGGCGACGACCGGGAGGCGCACGGCCTCGCGGATCTGGGTGACGAGGGACAGCACTCCGATGCCGGAGGCGTCGTTCTCCGTCAGATCCCGGTGCGTGCCCTGGTGACCGCCGGCCTCCACGCCCTGCGCGATCACCGCGTCCGCCCCGGCCCGCTCGACCGCGCGGGCCTCCTCCACGGTGGTGGCGGTGACCAGGGTGACGGTGCCGGCCCGGCGCAGCCGCTCGAGCGTCTCCTCGCCGGGTACGCCGAAGTGGAAGGAGACCACCGGCACCGGGTTGTCGAGGAGGACGGCGAGCTTGGCGTCGTAGCCGTCGTCCCGTCCGCTGTCGGGGTCGCCCAGCTCGGTCTCGTACCAGGCGGCCTCACCGGCGAGCTGATGGGCGTAGACCTCCACCGCGCCGGACTCCGCGTACTCCGGCTGCGGCATGAACACGTTCACGCCGAAGGGGCGGCCGGTGAGCCCGCGCAGCTGCTTGATCTCCTGGTACATCCCGTCGGCGGTCTTGTAGCCGGCGGCGAGGAAGCCGAGCCCGCCGGCCTCGGAAACGGCGGCGGCGAGCCGCGGGAGGGAGACACCGCCCGCCATGGGGGCCTGCACGATCGGGTGGGGCAGGAGATCGGTCAGCGCGGAGGACATGACCGCATGTTGTCACGTCCTTCGAACAGTTCCGAATCGGGGCATCCGACGGCATAGGCCGGGGGCATAGGGGGCCGAAGGCCCACTTTCGCGGGCCACTTCACCCCCGCCCCCGGCACCGGATCAGCGGCCGACGACCGCGTCCGTCAGCGCCCGTTGAACGCATCCTTCAGCCGCGAAAACAGCCCCTGCTGACCCGGCTGACTATGCCTGCCCGGGGGGCAGCCCCCGGACCCCCGGCCGCCCGGCAGCTCCCGTCAGCGCCCGTCAGCGCCCGTTGAACGCATCCTTCAGCCGCGAAAACAGCCCCTGCTGACCCGGCTGACTATGCCTGCCCGGGGGGCAACCCCCGGACCCCCGGCCGCCCGGCAGCTCCCGTCAGCGGCCGTTGAACGCATCCTTCAGCCGCGAGAACAGCCCCTGCTGACCCGGCTGGAACTGGCCCTGCGGGCGCTCCTCGCCGCGCAGCGCGGCCAGCTCGCGCAGCAGCCGCTCCTGCTCGGGGTCCAGCTTGGTCGGGGTCTGCACCTCGACGTGCACGACCAGGTCGCCCCGGCCGCCGCCGCGCAGATGCGTGACACCGCGGTTGTGCAGCGGAATCGACTGCCCGGACTGGGTGCCCGGCCGGATGTCGACCTCCTCCATGCCGTCCAGCGTCTCCAGCGGCACCTTGGTGCCGAGCGCCGCCGCCGTCATCGGGAGGGTGACCGTGCAGTGCAGGTCGTCGCCGCGCCGCTGGAACATCGGGTGCGGCAGCTCGTGGATCTCCACGTACAGATCGCCGGCCGGACCGCCGCCCGGCCCGACCTCGCCCTCACCGGCGAGCTGGATCCGCGTGCCGTTGTCGACACCCGCGGGGATCTTGACGGTGAGCGTGCGCCGGGAGCGGACCCGGCCGTCGCCGGCGCACTCCGGGCACGGGGTCGGCACGACGGTGCCGAAGCCCTGGCACTGGGGGCAGGGCCGGGAGGTCATGACCTGGCCCAGGAAGGACCGGGTGACCTGCGAGACCTCACCACGGCCCCGGCACATGTCACATGTCTGGGCGGTGGTGCCCGGCGCCGCGCCCTCGCCGCTGCACGTGTTGCAGACGACCGCGGTGTCGACCTGGATGTCCTTGGTGGTCCCGAAGGCCGCCTCGTCCAGCTCGACCTCGATCCGGATCATGGCGTCCTGGCCGCGCCGGGTGCGCGAACGCGGCCCGCGCTGCGAGGCCGTACCGAAGAACGCGTCCATGATGTCGGAGAAGTTGCCGAAGCCGCCGGCGCCGAAGCCGCCAGCGCCGGCCCCGCCCGACTGCGAGAGCGGGTCGCCGCCGAGGTCGTAGACCTGCTTCTTCTGCGGGTCCGACAGCACCTCGTAAGCGGCGTTGATCTCCTTGAACCGCTCCTGGGTCTTCGGATCGGGGTTGACGTCCGGGTGCAGCTCGCGCGCGAGCCGACGGAACGCCTTCTTGATCTCATCCTGCGACGCGTCGCGGCGCACGCCGAGAACGGCGTAGTAGTCCGTGGCCACTTACGACTCCGCCAGGATCTGTCCGACGTACCGTGCCACTGCGCGTACCGCTCCCATCGTTCCCGGGTAGTCCATGCGTGTCGGTCCGACCACGCCGAGCTTGGCAACCGCCTCGCCGCCCGAACCGTAGCCGACCGACACCACGGACGTGGAGTTGAGTCCTTCATGGGCGTTCTCGTGCCCGATACGCACGGTCACGCCCGGATCCTTCGCCTCGCCGAGGAGCTTGAGGAGCACGACCTGCTCCTCCAGTGCCTCCAGGACGGGCCGGATCGTGAGGGGGAAGTCATGTCCGAAGCGGGTGAGATTGGCGGTACCGCCGATCATCAGCCGCTCCTCGTTCTGCTCGACGAGGGTCTCCAGCAGGGTGGAGAGCACCGCGGAGACAGTACCGCGGTCCTCGGCCTCGAAGGCCTCCGGCAGATCCTCGACCAGCTTCGGCACGTCCGCGAACCGGCGGCCGGCGACCTTGCTGTTCAGCCGGGCCCGCAGATCCGCGAGCGAGGCCTCCCCGAACGGCGCCGGGCAGTCGACCATCCGCTGCTCGACCCGTCCGGTGTCCGTGATCAGCACGAGCATCACACGCGCGGGAGCGAGCGAGAGCAGCTCCACGTGCCGGACGGTGGACCGGGTCAGCGACGGGTACTGCACGACGGCGACCTGCCGTGTGAGCTGCGCGAGCAGCCGCACGGTCCGGGCCACCACGTCGTCGAGGTCGACGGCGCCCTCCAGGAAGTTCTGGATCGCCCGCCGCTCGGGCGGGGTCATCGGCTTGACGCCCGCCAGCTTGTCGACGAACAGCCGGTAGCCCTTGTCCGTGGGGATCCGCCCCGCACTGGTGTGCGGCTGCGCGATGAACCCCTCGTCCTCCAGGGCCGCCATGTCGTTGCGGACGGTCGCCGGGGACACTCCGAGGTTGTGCCGCTCGGTCAGGGCCTTGGAGCCGACCGGTTCCTCGGTCCCGACGTAGTCCTGGACGATCGCGCGCAGTACCTGAAGCCTGCGTTCACTCAGCATTGCGCGCGCACCTCCAGCACGTCGTCCCCTCGGGTCCCTCGCCGTCGGCCTGGCACTCTTCCCATGTGAGTGCCAGCCTTCCCCGGCCCAGTGTACGGCTGTCGGGTACGGCCTGGGCAAGGTCGGTGCCGTCGGGACCGCTCGTGGAGCTAGCGTCGCGGTATGACGGTGGCTTGGGAAGAGCAGGGCTGGCAGCGGCTGACCGACCGGGTCGGGCGGTGCCGGCTGCCGGGCTGGGACTGTACGGCGGGCCTGGTCCTCGGGGCGGACACGGCGCTGATGGTGGACGCCGGTTCGAGCCTGGCCGAGGGCGCCCGGCTGCACGGCGAGGCGCGGGAACTGGCCGGCCACCGTGTGACCCATCTCGCGCTCACCCATCCCCACTTCGACCACGTCTTCGGCGCTCCCGCGTTCGCCGGGGCCGAGGTGTACGCGGCGGTGGGCATGGACGCGGCCCTGACGCGTGGGCGCGGGGAGCTGCGCGCGGACGCGGTCGGCAACGGCCTGCCGGCCGCCGACGCGGCCGAGGCGGCGGACGCCCTGGCCCCGCCGCGCCACCTGGTCTCCGGCGAGTGGACCCTCGACCTGGGCGGCGGGCACCAGGCGCTGCTGGCCAACGTGGGCCCGGGTCACACCGCGCACGACCTCGTGGTGCTGGTCCCCGGGGCGCCGGAGGTGGTCTTCTGCGGTGACCTGGTCGAGGAGTCCGGCGAGCCCCAGGCGGGCCCGGACGCGGTGCCGTCCCGCTGGCCGGACGCGCTGGACCGGCTGCTCGCCCTGGGCGGTGAGGACGCGCTGTACGTCCCCGGTCACGGAGCGGTGGTGGACGCGGCCTTCGTCCGTCGCCAACGGGACGCCCTGGCGGCCCGCTTCGGCGTGTCGTGAGCATCACCGCAACGCTTCTCCTATCGTCATCCGAATGCGCCCGCCCGTCTCCCGCCACCGCCCCTCCAACGAGGGCCCTTCGGGCCCACACCGCCGTCTGTACTCCGCCGACCTGACCCCTCCGTGGAAGAAGCAGCAGCCCGCGCCGGAGGTGCCGGCCGAGCCCGGTCTGGTGGTGGAGGAGCCCGGCACCGGCTTCTGCGGGGCGGTGATCCGCTGCGAGGCGGGCACGGTCACCCTGGAGGACCGCTTCGGCAAGCACCGGGTGTTCCCGCTGGAGCCGCGCGGCTTCCTGCTGGAGGGCCGGGTGGTGACCCTCGTACGGCCGTCCGCCGCGGCCCCGGTACGGCCTTCCCGTACCGCCTCCGGCTCGGTCGCCGTACCCGGCGCACGCGCGCGCGTGGCCCGCGCCGGGCGCATCTACGTCGAGGGCCGGCACGACGCCGAGCTGGTCGAGAAGGTCTGGGGCGACGACCTGCGCATCGAGGGCGTGGTCGTGGAGTACCTGGAGGGCGTGGACGACCTGCCGTCGATCGTCGCCGACTTCGCCCCCGGCCCGGACGCGCGCCTGGGCGTCCTGGTGGACCACCTGGTGCCGGGCACCAAGGAGTGGCGCATCGCCGAGTCGGTGACGAGCGAGCACGCGCTGGTCGTCGGCCACCCGTACATCGACATCTGGGAGGCGGTGAAGCCATCGTCCCTGGGCATCCCGGGCTGGCCGAAGGTCCCGCACGGCCAGGACTGGAAGACCGGGGTGTGCCGGGCGCTGGGCTGGCCGGCGGAGAACACCGGGGCGGTGTGGCAGGCGATCCTGAAGCGGGTGGGTTCCTACAAGGACCTGGAACCGGAGCTGCTGGGGTGCGTCGAGCGCCTCATCGACCATGTGACCGTGGGCTGAGCGGCGCACCGACCCCCGGGCCGGGCGGTCAGTCCACCAGGTCCCTGACCACCGCGTCCGCCAGCAGCCGTCCACGCAGCGTCAGTACGGCCCGCCCGGCGTCGTACGGCCCCTGCTGGAGGAGTCCGTCCGCCAGCGCCCGCCGGGAGGCCGCGAGGCCCTCGTGCTTCAGCAGCGCCAGCGGCACGCCCTCGCGCAGCCGCAGTTCCAGCAGGATCCGCTCCACCCGCCGGTCCTCGTCCGACAGGACCTCGCGCCCCGCGCCCGGTGACCGGCCGGCGGCCAGGGCCGCCGCGTACGCCCCCGGGTGCTTGACGTTCCACCAGCGCACCCCGCCCACGTGCGAGTGCGCGCCGGGACCGGCGCCCCACCAGTCGGCGCCCCGCCAGTACAGCTCGTTGTGCAGACAGCGGGCCGCCTCGGAGGTGGCCCAGTTGGAGACCTCGTACCAGTCGAAGCCCGCCCCGGACAGGATCTCCTCGGCGATCAGATAGCGGTCGGCGTGCACGTCGTCGTCGGTCGCCGGGATCTCGCCCCGGCGGATCCGGCGGGCCAGCTGGGTGCCCTCCTCCACGATGAGCGCGTACGCGCTGACGTGGTCCGGGCCCGCGCCCAGGGCGGCCTCCAGCGAGGCCCGCCAGTCCTCGTCGCTCTCCCCCGGTGTGCCGTAGATCAGATCGAGGTTGACGTGCGCGAAGCCCGCCGCACGCGCCTCCGCCACACAGGCCTCGGGGCGGCCGGGGGTGTGGGTGCGGTCCAGCACCTTCAGCACGTGCTGCCGCGCGCTCTGCATGCCGAAGGAGATCCGGTTGAAGCCGCCCTCCCGCAGGGCCGACAGATACCCGGGGTCGACCGACTCCGGGTTCGCCTCGGTCGTGATCTCCGCGTCCGCCGCCAGCCCGAACTCGTCCCGGATCGCGCCCAGCATGCGGACCAGGTCGCCGGCGGCCAGCAGGGTGGGCGTACCGCCGCCGACGAAGACCGTGCGGACCTCGCGCGGGTCGTCGCCGAGCACCTTGCGGGCCAGCCGGATCTCGTCGATCAGCGTGTCGGCGTAGTTGTCGCGGGAGGCGAGCACACCTGCGGTGCCGCGCAGCTCGGTCGCGGTGTAGGTGTTGAAGTCGCAGTAGCCGCAGCGGGTGGCGCAGTAGGGGACGTGCAGATAGAAGCCGAGCGGGCGGTCTGCGGCCCCGGCGAGCGCGGACGCGGGCAGCGCGCCGTCGGCGGGGACGGGCTCGCCGTCGGGGAGTGCGGAAGGCATGTCTTCCATTGTCCAGCACCCGGGCGGTCACTCCGCCTGGAGCACCAGCAGGGCGAGGTCGTCCTCGGGCAGAGTGCCCTCGCCGAAGTCGTGCACCAGGCGGCGGATCCTTTCGGCGATCTGCTCCGCGCCGAGCCCGGCGCAGCCGGAGAGGGCCGTGGCCAGCCCGTCTTTGTCGTCGAACTGGCGGGAGCCGCAGCGGCGCTCGGTCACCCCGTCGGTGACGCACAGCAGGCTGTCGCCGGGCCGCAGGTCGAGGGTCTCGCTGGTGTAGGTCTCGTCCTCGACCACACCGAGCAGGGTCTGCGGCCGGGCGACGGTGCGCACGGTGCCGTCGGGGCCGAGGACGAGGGGCAGCGGATGGCCCGCGGAGGCGAGGGTGCAGCGGACCCCGCCGTCGTACGGGGTCAGCTCGCCGTAGAGCAGGGACAGGAAGCGGGTCTGGGTGCCGTCGCCGCCCAGCAGGGTGTGGCCGCCGGCGGCGACCAGGGCGCGGGCGGCGGCGTCGGCGGCCTCCGTGGCGTCGTCCAGCAGGAGCTGGTTGAGCCGGTCGAGGACGTCGGCGACCCGGTAGCCCTCGCGGGCGAGGAGCCTGAGCCAGGGCCGGGCGAGGCCGATGACGACGGCCGCCTCCGGGCCCTTGCCCTGGACGTCGCCGACGGCGAAGCACCAGCGGCCGTCGCCGGCCGGGAACAGGTCGTAGAAGTCGCCGCTGGGGCCGCCCTTGTCGCAGGGCTCGTAGACCAGGGCGCTGCGCAGCCCGGGGATCTCGGCGACCGCGCCGGGCAGCAGGCCGCGCTGGAGGACGGCGCTGATGGTGGCCTGGCGGGCGTACTGGCGGGCGGCGCCGATGGCGAGGGCGACCCGGCGGCTGAGGTCCTCCACGAGCCCGGTGACCTCGTCCGGGAAGCCGGCCGGGCCGCACCGGCCGATGACCAGCGTGCCCAGCGGGCGGCCGCCGGCGATCAGCCGGTAGGCGAGGGCGGTGCCGTGCGGGCCGAGCGCGGCGGCGGGCCAGGGGTACGGCTCCGGGCCGGACCTGAGCCCGTCCAGGGGCTGGGGCGGCTCCTTCTCCAGGGCGCGGTGCAGCTCCTCGATGCGGTCCTCGCTCGCGTGCCAGACCCGGGCGGGGCCGCCGCCGTCGCGGGCGCGTGCGGTCGCCTCGTCCTCCAGCCAGACCGCGCACCAGTCGGCCAGCCGGGGCACCACCAGCTGGCCGGTGAGCGCGGCGACCAGGTTCTCGTCCAGCTGCCCGGCGAGCAGGTCGGAGGCCTCGGCCAGGAAGGACAGCGCGCCCCGGCCGAGCCAGTCCCGGTCGCGTCCGGCGCCGTAGGCCTGCGGGGCGAGGACCTCGGCGATCTCCAGGGCCGGTTCCGGTCCGGGCCCCTCGGCCGTCTTGCCGCCGGCGGGCAGCCGCGCCCACACCGTCTTGGCGCCGGTGCGGTAGGTGACGCCCCAGGAGTCGGCGAGGGTGCCGACCAGCCGGAGGCCGCGTCCGTACTCCGGTGCCTCGTACGGCGGGGCGCCGGCGGTGTTGTCGCGCGGGGCGCGGGAGGGGTGCCGGTCGTGCACCTCGACCACGAAGGCGCCGGTGTCCTCCAGCCGCCAGTCCACCTCCACATCGGTGCCGGCGTGCACGACGGCGTTGGTGACCAGCTCGCTGACGACCGCCATCGCGTCGTCCAGCAGCCGTGGCGCGAGCCCGGGCACCTCGGCCAGCGCCGAGCGCACCAGGGCCCGGGCGGTCCCGGGGGCGAGCGGGCTGCCGGTCAGGGTGGCCCGGCCGCGCACCTTAGGCGCGTGGGCCGCACTCTCCCGCTGCGTGGGTATGGCCGCCATGTCCATGCGGCCAGGGTGACAGAGCGGTGGCACTCATAAGCGCCGAGTTACCGAAGTGGGCAGAAGAGGGCGCGTTTTGAACGCACGCGAGCACAATCACCCACCGGGCGCCGGGAACCGCGGGCCGCCACCTCCGACCCGCGGTTCTCCCTCGCCGGACCGGCCCCCTACTTCTCCCGGGTCCCGGCGTACATCTCGTCGATCAGGTGCCTGTACTCCCGCTCGACCACGGGCCGCTTCAGCTTCAGGCTCGGCGTGATCTCGCCGTGCTCCACGTCGAGGTCCCGCGGCAGCAGCCGGAACTTCTTGATCGTCTGCCACTTCTGGAGCCCGGCGTTGAGCTGCTGCACATAGCCGTCGACCATCTCGACCGTCTGCGGGGCGGCGACGATCTCCGCGTACGCCCTGCCCTCCAGGCCGTTCTCCTTCGCCCAGTCCAGGATCGCGAGCTCGTCCAGGGCGATCAGGGCGGTGCAGTAGTTCCGGTCGGCGCCGTGCACCAGGATGTTGGAGACGTACGGGCAGATGCCCTTGAACTGGCCCTCGACCTCGGCGGGTGCGACGTACTTGCCGCCGGAGGTCTTGATCAGGTCCTTCTTGCGGTCGGTGATGCGCAGATAGCCGTCGGGCGACAGCTCGCCGATGTCGCCGGTGTGGAACCAGCCGTCGGACTCCAGCACCTCCGCGGTCTTCTCGGGCAGCTTGTGGTAGCCCTGCATGACACCGGGGCCGCGCAGCAGGATCTCGCCGTCGTCGGCGATCCGGACCTCCGTGCCGGGCAGCGGCTTGCCGACCGTGCCGGTGCGGTAGGCCTCGCCGGGGTTGACGAAGGAGGCGGCGGAGGACTCGGTGAGGCCGTAGCCCTCCAGGATGTGGATGCCGGCGCCGGCGAAGAAGTAGCCGATCTCCGGTGCGAGCGCGGAGGCGCCGGAGACACAGGCGCGCAGCCGGCCGCCGAAGGCCTCGCGGAGCTTGGCGAAGACGAGGGTGTCGGCGACCTTGTGCTTGGCGGCGAGCCCGAACGGCACACTGCGGTTGCCGGTGCGGCGGAAGTTGTCCTGGCTGACCTTGGCGTACTCGCGGGAGACCTCGGCCGCCCACTGGAAGATCCGGTACTTGGCCGGTCCGCCCTCGCGGGCCTTGGCCGCGACGCCGTTGTAGACCTTCTCGAAGATCCGCGGCACGGCCGCCATGTACGTCGGCCGCACCACCGGCAGATTCTCGATGATCTTGTCGACCCGGCCGTCCACGGCGGTGACGTGCCCGACCTCGATCTGGCCGGAGGTGAGCACCTTGCCGAAGACGTGCGCCAGCGGCAGCCACAGGTACTGCACGTCCTCGTCGCTGATCAGACCGGTCGCGGCGATCGCCTTCGCCATGTACGCCCAGTTGTCGTGCGGGAGCCTGACGCCCTTGGGGCGGCCGGTGGTGCCGGAGGTGTAGATGAGGGTGGCGAGCTGCTCCTTGGTGAGCGCGCCGACCCGCTCCTTGATCAGCTCGGGGTGCGTCTCCAGATAGGCGGCGCCACGCTTCTGGAGCTCGTCGAGGGTGGTCACCCAGTCGCCGGTCTCCACCCCGGCCGGGTCGATGACCACGACCTTGATCAGATCGGGCAGCTCCGCGCGCTTCTCCAGCGCCTTGGCGAGCTGGCCGGCGTCCTCGGCGATCAGCACCCGGCTCTCGGAGTCGGAGAGGATGAACGCGGACTCGTCGGCGTTGGTCTGCGGGTAGATCGTGGTCGTCGCCCCGCCGGCGCACATGATGCCGAGGTCGGCGAGGATCCAATCCACCCGGGTGGAGGAGGCGAGCGCCACGCGCTGCTCGGGCTCCAGCCCGAGTTCGATCAGGCCGGCCGCGATGGCGTAGACCTGCTCGGCCGCCTCGGCCCAGCTCAGCGACTTCCAGTCGTCGGGGCCCTCGCCCGAGGCGGGCGGGACGGGGTAGCGGTAGGCCTCGGCGTCCGGTGTGGCCGCCACGCGGTCCAGGAAGAGGGCCGCCACGGAGGGCGGACGGTTCTCGATCAGGGTCTGTGCGTCGCTCACGACATCCTCCGGGGCCCGCGACAGTGCGGCTGACTCGGTGCGGCTGGGTTTACTCACGGTGGGGGTACGGGCTCTTGTTTAACTCGCGAGTAACTATCGAGCAGGCATCAGAGTAAGGGGCGACCGGCCGCTGCGTAAGGGGCATCGGGCTGTCACTTTCCACGCAGAGCAAGGCTACGCACGCACCGGGGCCCGCCGCGCTTTCACACGACGGGCCCCCTTGTGCCCTTTTTACGGAGCCGGTTCGGCGTAACCGAGTGTTACCAGCGGTTACTTCTTGCCCTTGGCCGACCCCGCGCTGTCATCGCTCGACAGGACGGCGATGAAGGCTTCCTGCGGAACCTCCACGGAACCCACCATCTTCATCCGCTTCTTGCCTTCCTTCTGCTTCTCCAGCAGCTTCCGCTTACGGGAGATGTCACCGCCGTAGCACTTGGCGAGGACGTCCTTGCGGATGGCGCGGATGGTCTCGCGGGCGATCACCCGGGAGCCGATGGCGGCCTGCACCGGCACCTCGAAGGCCTGCCGCGGGATCAGCTCCTTGAGCTTGGCGACGAGCCGCACGCCGTACGCGTAGGCCTGGTCCTTGTGGGTGATCGCGGAGAACGCGTCCACCTTGTCGCCGTGCAGCAGGATGTCGACCTTGACCAGGGAGCTGGTCTGCTCGCCGGTGGGTTCGTAGTCCAGCGAGGCGTAGCCGCGGGTCTTGGACTTCAGCTGGTCGAAGAAGTCGAAGACGATCTCCGCGAGCGGCAGCGTGTAGCGGATCTCGACGCGGTCCTCCGACAGGTAGTCCATGCCGAGCAGGGTGCCGCGCCGGGTCTGGCACAGCTCCATGATCGAGCCGATGAACTCGGTGGGCGCGAGGATGGTGGCCCGCACGACCGGTTCGAAGACCTCGTTGATCTTGCCCTCGGGGAACTCGCTCGGGTTGGTGACCGTGTGCTCGCTGCCGTCCTCCATGACCACGCGGTAGACCACGTTGGGGGCGGTGGCGATCAGGTCGAGACCGAACTCGCGCTCCAGCCGCTCCCGGATCACGTCCAGGTGCAGCAGGCCGAGGAAGCCGACGCGGAAACCGAAGCCGAGGGCGGCGGAGGTCTCCGGCTCGTAGACCAGCGCGGCGTCGTTGAGCTGGAGCTTGTCCAGGGCCTCGCGCAGCTCCGGGTAGTCGGAGCCGTCGAGCGGATACAGACCGGAGAAGACCATGGGCTTCGGGTCCTTGTACCCGCCGAGCGCCTCCGTCGCCCCCTTGCTCTGGCTGGTGACGGTGTCACCGACCTTGGACTGCCGGACGTCCTTCACACCGGTGATGAGATAGCCCACCTCGCCGACGCCGAGGCCGTCGGCCGGCAGCATCTCGGGCGAGCTGACGCCGATCTCCAGCAGCTCGTGCGTGGCGCCGGTGGACATCATCCTGATGCGCTCACGCTTGTTGAGCTGGCCGTCGATGACACGGACGTACGTCACGACACCGCGGTAGGAGTCGTAGACCGAGTCGAAGATCATCGCGCGGGCGGGCGCGTCGGCCACGCCGACCGGCGCCGGGATCTCCTTGACGACCTTGTTCAGCAGCGCGTCGACACCGAGACCGGTCTTGGCGGAGACCTTGAGGACGTCGTCCGGGTCGCAGCCGACCAGGTTGGCCAGCTCCTCCGCGAACTTCTCCGGCTGGGCCGCGGGAAGGTCGATCTTGTTCAGTACGGGGATGATCGTGAGGTCGTTCTCCATCGCCAGGTAGAGGTTGGCGAGGGTCTGCGCCTCGATGCCCTGGGCGGCGTCGACCAGGAGGATGGTCCCCTCGCAGGCGGCCAGCGACCGCGAGACCTCGTAGGTGAAGTCGACGTGCCCCGGGGTGTCGATCATGTTGAGGATGTGCGTCGTGCCCTGGTCCGGGCCCTCGGTCGGGGCCCAGGGCAGACGCACCGCCTGGGACTTGATCGTGATGCCACGCTCGCGCTCGATGTCCATCCGGTCGAGGTACTGAGCACGCATCTGCCGCTGCTCGACCACACCGGTCAGCTGGAGCATCCGGTCGGCGAGCGTGGACTTGCCGTGGTCGATGTGCGCGATGATGCAGAAGTTGCGGATCAGAGCCGGGTCGGTACGGCTCGGCTCGGGCACATGGTTAGGGGTCGCGGGCACGCAGGGTCCTGTCTCTTGAGGCGCCTTATGCCTCGGGTCGGATCGATACGTAGTCTCCATGGTCCCACGCGAAGGGACCGGCGGCCGTTTTGGGCCGGTCGCAGGGCCACTGGTACTGTAGATGGCTGTGCCTCATGCCCTCTCAGCGCGAGGCGCGTCAGAAAATTTATGGATCACCGGTTCGGGACCCGAGCGGCCCCGCGCCTGAACCTGAAAAGGCTCCTTCGTGGCGAACATCAAGTCCCAGATCAAGCGGATCAAGACCAACGAGAAGGCTCGGCTGCGCAACAAGGCCGTCAAGTCCTCCCTGAAGACCGCGATCCGCAAGGCCCGCGAGGCCGCTGCCGCGGGTGACGTCGAGAAGGCCACCGAGCTGCAGCGCGCTGCTGCGCGTGCGCTCGACAAGGCCGTCTCGAAGGGCGTCATCCACAAGAACCAGGCCGCCAACAAGAAGTCGGCGCTTGCTTCCAAGGTCGCGTCTCTCTGAGGTTCAGCCTCCTTCTGATCTGACCGCCGGAAGGACCCCGAGCGGGCCCTCTCTCATCCGCTCCCGTCCGGCACCCCGGATCCGTACGCGGCCTGCGTTCGCCACGCGGGTGCGGATCCACCAGCTTGAGCCCAAGGCCTCGGCGCTCTCCCTTCCCCAGGGCGAGCACCGGGGCCTTTGGCGTGCGGTCCGGGTTCGGCGTGCGTGCGGCGCTGGCATGCGTGCGGCGCTGGCATGCGTCCGGGGTTGGCATGCGCCGCCCGGCGGCTGCCAGGGGCCGGCTTCTCGCGCCCGGGAGTGCGGGGCCGGCGGGAGTGCGCGGCCGGCCGGCGGCCGAGTGGCTGTCCGCGGCCGGGGGCTGTCCGCGGCCGGGGGCTGTCCGCGGCCGGGGGCCGTGCGCGGCCGGGGGCCGTGCGCGGCCGGGTGCTGTCCGCGGCCGGGGGCGGCTGTCCGCGGCCGGGGGGCCGTGCGCGGCCGGGCGCTGTCCGCGGCCGCGCCGAGTGGCTAGCCGCGGCCCCGTGAGCGGGCGGCTCGCGCCACCGTCACCACGGCCTTCTCCAGGGCGTACTCGGGGTCGTCCCCGCCTCCCTTCACTCCCGCGTCGGCCTCGGCGACAGCTCTGAGCGCCACGGCGACCCCGTCCGGGGTCCACCCCCGCATCTGCTGCCGCACCCGGTCGATCTTCCAGGGCGGCATGCCCAGCTCCCGGGCGAGATCGGCCGGCCGGCCGCCCCGCGCGGACGACAGCTTCCCGATGGCCCGCACCCCCTGGGCCAGCGCGCTGGTGATCATCACCGGCGCCACTCCGGTGGCCAGCGACCAGCGCAGCGCCTCCAGGGCCTCCGCCGTGCGCCCCTCCACCGCCCGGTCGGCGACCGTGAAGCTGGACGCCTCGGCCCGCCCGGTGTAGTAGCGCCCGACGACCGCCTCGTCGACCGTGCCCTCCACGTCGGCGACCAGCTGGGAGACCGCCGCGGCCAGCTCCCGCAGATCACTGCCGATGGCGTCGCACAACGCCTGGCAGGCCTCCGGCGTCGCCGACCGTCCCGCCGCCCGGAACTCCTGCCGGACGAAGGCCAGTCGGTCCGCCGGCTTGGTCATCTTGGGGCAGGCCACCTCGCGGGCGCCCGCCTTGCGTGCCGCGTCCAGCAGCCCCTTGCCCTTGGCGCCGCCCGCGTGCAGCACCACGAGGGTGATCTCCTCGGCGGGGGAACCGAGATACGCCTTCACATCCTTGATCGTGTCGGCGGAAAGATCCTGCGCGTTGCGTACGACCACGACTTTGCGCTCCGCGAAGAGCGAGGGACTGGTCAGCTCGGCGAGCGTGCCGGGCTGCAACTGGTCCGGGGTGAGGTCGCGTACGTCCGTGTCGGCGTCGGCGGCCCTGGCGGCAGCCACCACCTCCCGCACGGCACGGTCGAGCAGGAGGTCCTCCTGGCCCACGGCGAGTGTCACCGGGGCGAGAGGGTCGTCATTCGCAGTCTTCCTGGCCATCGTCTACAGCATCCCACGCGGCACCGACATCGAAGCGGCTCGCTCACCCTGACCGGTCCCGGAGCGCACCCCGAGCGCGTCTCGGGGTCACGGCTCCTCGCGCCAGCCGTCCCACTCGCCGGCGAACGCGTCCAACTCCTCCGGGTCCAGCCGCTCGCCCTCGTCCCGCAGCACGACCAGCCACTGGGCGTCCTCGGCGTCGTCCTCCCCGGCCAGGGCGTCCCGGACGATCCGGGGCTCCTCGTCGACGCCGAACCGCTCGGCGAGCACCTCGGCCACCTCCTTTGCCGCGTCCCGGTCGGGCAGCACCAGCACATGTCGCACATCGTTCACGCGCCCCATTCTGCGACACCGCTCCGGACGCGAAGGGGCAGGTCAGCCCCTGGGCACGACCTGCACGTCGAGGTCGACCCGAATGCTCGGACCGACCGCCGCGATGCCGCGCGCCAGCATGGACTGCCAGCTGACCGTGAAGTCGTCCCGGTGCAGTTCAGTGGTGGCGCGGCAGGCGGCCCGCGCCTCGCCCTGCATGCCGCTGCCGAGCCCGAGGTACTCGGTGTCGAGCGTCACGGTCCGGGTCACCCCGTGCAGCGACAGCGCCCCGACGACCGCCCACCGGCTGCCGCCCTTGTGCACAAAACGCTCGCTGTAGAACTCCAGCGTGGGAAAGCGCCGCACGTCCAGGAAGTCCGCGGACCGCAGATGGTCGTCGCGCATCCGCACCCCGGTGTCGATGGACGCCGCGTCGATCACGACATGCATCGCCGACCGCTCCACCCGGTCGCCGATCCGCACCACGCCGGCGAAGGAGTTGAACCGTCCGTGGATCCGGGCCAGCCCGATGTGCCGGGCGGTGAACCCGATCGAGGAGTGCAGCGGCTCGATCTCCCAGTCGCCCGGCGCCGGCGGCTGGGGCGGCTGCGCGACCTGGAGGGTCACATCGCCCAGCGGGGCGAGGGAGTTCTCGCCGACCAGCGCGGGGGCGCGGTAGGGCAGGTAGCCCTCGGCGGACACGGCGAGCCGGTACTCCCCCGCCGGCACCGTCACCAGGAACGCCCCGTACGGATCCGTGCCGCCGCTCACCACCGTGCGCCCCGTGAGGTCGCTGACCGCGAACTCCGCGCCCACCACCGGCTCGTTGACCGGGTCGACCACCCGACAGCTGAGCACCCCGGCGTCGGGCGGCGTCCGAACCGCCGCCAGCGGACCGGTCGGTTGCACTCGGTTCGTCCGGTTTCCCAGCCAGCGGCCGACCATCCACGACACCCCTGTACGCCTCGACACCACCCGTTGCCGAAGGTTCATTCGATCACTGACGCGGCTTTCGAGGCAACACGGACCCACATCGTGGGAATCCGGCATATGCGCCGGGCCTGGGCCGAATTAAGAGGTACGGTTCCGGTTTCTCACCGTCGGCACACGGTCCAGCTCGATCCCGAACCGCTCCCGGTACACGGCCAGCACCTCCGTGTCCGTCTCCCACTCCCGTGTCGTGCGCGTACCGTCGGCGGCCGTCGTCGTCAGCGTGCGTCCGCCGAGCGTGATCCTCCCCCCGTCCTCGGTGACCCGTGAGCAGACCAGCGAGCGGGTGAAGTGCGACAGCGGCGAGGTGCTGTGCCACCAGGCACCGGCCGCGAAGTCCGCGAGCGCCCGGGGCCGCGTCTCCAGCCGGTACTGCGCCCTGCCGTCGCGTACGACGTCCAGGTCACCGTCCTCCCCCGAGTCACCGCCACCGCGCGTCCCGGCCGCGTCCGCACCGGCCGCCACCACCTGGAACACCCCGCCCGGGTCGGTCTGTTCGCCGCGCTCCCGGTAGGCCAGCGGATAGTGGCTGTGCGCCCCGAACCCGACGTCGGCGAGCCGGTCCTCGCCGTCCGCCGTCCGTACCCGCAGCGCGAGATGGTCGTACGGGATCCCGAGCCGCCCCTCCTCGCCGTACACCCGCGCGGCGAGCAGGTCGACCTCGTAGCCGAGGGCCGTGAGCAACGCGCCGAACGCGCCGTTCAGTTCGTAGCAGAAGCCGCCACGCCGCCTGTCGGTGATCTTCTCCAGCAACCGGTCCTCCGCCAGTTCGATCTCCTCACCGAGGTGAACCGAGAGGTTCTCGAAGGGAACCGTCCGCAGATGGCACAGATGCAGCTCCCGCAGAGCCGCTCCGGTGGGCCGTGGCGGGCGGGAGGCACCGATCCGGTGGAGATAGGCATCGACCTGGCGTGAGTTCATACCCCCAGTCTCAGCCCCGCACCACCCGCACCTCCCCTCCCGCCCCCGACGGACCGCCGACCGCGAGGGCACCGTCCTGGTCGGTGCGGAGCACCCTCGCTCCTGCGGCCCGTAGTGCGGCCACGGTCGAGGGGGCCGGGTGGCCGTAGGGGTTGCCGGTTCCGCAGCTGATGAGGGCCAGGCGGGGGGCGGCCAGCCCGAGGAGCCGCGGATCCTGGTACGCCGAGCCGTGATGGGCCACTTTCAGGACGTCCACCCCGGCCAGCTCGGCCGCTTCCGGGGAGTTCAGCAGGGCCTCCTGGGCCGGGGGTTCGAGGTCGCCGAGCAGGAGCAGCCGCAGTCCGCCGGTGCGGACGAGCAGCGCCACGCTGGCGTCGTTGGGACCGTCCGGTTCCGGGACGGCGCCCGGCCAGGACGGCGGTAGCCATGGGCCTGTCGGCGACCCGGTGCCCGGCGGCGGCCACAGGACCCGCCAGGCGAGCGGGCCGGTGCGCCCCTCCTCCCCCGTCGCCGCCCGGGTGACCGGGATGTGCCGGGCGGCCGCCTCCCTGCGGACGAACTCGGCCTCGTCCGCGGGTTCGGCGAGCCCCGTGGTCTCGATGGCGGCGACCGAGCGGCCCCGCAGCACCCCGGGCAGCCCCGTCACATGGTCGGCGTGGAAGTGGGTGAGGACGAGGAGCGGGATGCGGGTGATGCCGAGCCGGCGCAGACAGCGGTCCACGGCCGCGGGATCGGGTCCGGCGTCCACCACCACTCCGGCTCCGTCGCCCGCCGCCAGCACCGTCGCGTCGCCCTGCCCGACGTCGCACATCGCGAACCGCCAGCCGGGCGGCGGCCAGCCCGTGATCACCCGGGTCAGCGGCACCGGCCGGACCACCACCAGCACGAGCACCAGCCCGAGCAGCCCGCACCACCACGGGTGCCGGAGCAGACGCCGCCCGGCCAGCACAACCGCCCCGGAGACCACCGCCAGCAACAGCGCCCCGGCCCAGCTCCCCGGCCAGTCCACCCCGGCGCCCGCAAGCGCCGCTCCGCTGCGCGCCACCCCGGCGATCCAGCCGGCGGGCCAACCCGCGCCCCAGGCCAGCGCCTTGGCCACGGGCATCGCCACCGGCGCCAGCCCGAGCGCCGCGAACCCCAGCACCGTGGCCGGTGCCACCGCCATCTCGGCCAGCAGATTGCACGGCACCGCCACCAGGCTCACCCGGGCCGACAGCACCGCCACGACCGGCGCGCACACCAGCTGCGCGGCGGCGGCCGCCGCGAGCGCCTCGGCGAGCCGCGGCGGCACCCGGCGCCGGCGCAGCGCCTCGCACCAGCCCGGCGCCAGGACCAGCAGCGCCCCGGTGGCCAGCACGGAGAGCAGGAAGCCGTAACTCCGGGCCAGCGACGGGTCGTACAGCACCAGCAGCAGGACGGCCGCCGCCAGCGCCGGGACCAGGGATCTGCGGCGACCGGTGGCCAGGGCCAGCAGGGCGACCACCCCGCAGGCGGCGGCCCGCAGCACGCTGGGGTCGGGGCGGCACACGATCACGAACCCCAGCGTGAGTCCCCCGGCGAGCACGGCGGTCGTCCGCAGGGAGAGGCCGAGGCGCGGGGCCAGACCGCGGCGCTCGGCCAGCCGGGCCAGGCCGGGCGGCCCGACGAGCAGGGCGAGCAGGACGGTGAGGTTGCTGCCGGAGACGGCGAGGGTGTGCGCCAGGTCCGTCTCCTCGAAGGCCGCCTCCAGCTCCGGTGTGATCCCCGAGGTGTCCCCGACGACGAGCCCGGGAAGCAGCGCCCGCGCATCCCCCGGTAGGCCGTCCGTGGCCTCCCGCAGCCCGGCCCTGAGACGCCCGGCGAGCCGCTGCGGCCCGCTCGGTCCCGCCACGATCCGTGGCCCCGGTCGGCCGCGCACCCGCAGCACGGCGGCGGTGCGGTCACCGCCCGCCAGAGCCGGCGCCAGCCGCCCGGTGACCCGCAGCCGCGTGGACGGCAGCACCCCCAGCCACCCGGCACGTCCGCGCTGCACGCCCGGTCCGGCCGGACCCGCCGGCCACCCGGAACTCCGCCCGTCTGTTCCCTCCGGCACCTCCCGGCCGCCGCTCCGCGTCGGTGCCGGGACGCCTCCGTCGACGACCAACAGCACCGGACTCCGGGTCCGCGTCCTCCTTCCGTCCCTTTCCTCGACACACAGCACCTCGGCCCGGGCCAGCACCGCGACCGGTGCCGTGTGGTCGCCGCGCACCCGGGGCCTGCTCAGCCAGGGGTCGCCGCTCACCTCGACCTCCGCGGTCACGGTCGCGAACCGCCGGGCCAGCTCCGGCACCGGCCCACGCCGTACGTCCGCCCCGTGCAGCCCGGCGGAGGCGGCAGCGGCGGCGGCGCAGAGCAGCACCGCCGCGGCCGAGGTCCGGGCCCAGGCGAGCCGCCCCCGTGCCCTCGGCGCCGCTTCCGCCCTGTGGCCGTACCGGGCAGCTCCCCTCTGGCCGGGCCGGGCGGCTCCCCCTTGTCCGATGTGCCGCGTCGCCAGCAGCACGGCTCCGCCGATCAGACAGCCAGCCACGATCCCGGCGGTCCAGCCCGCCGGCGCGTCCAGCGTCAGGGCCGCCGTCAGCCAGGCTGCGAGTGCGGGCGGCACCAGGCGCAGATCCATGGGGCCCGCCGGATCGCCGTCCACCGGCCTGCGCCGCTCGTCGTCCGCCGGCCTACGTGGCTTATGGCCGCCGTCCACCGGCCCGCGTGGCTCATGTCCGGCGCCCGCGGTGCCCCGCGACGCCCTCCGCCCCTGTCCGGCGCCCGCGGTGCCCCGCGACGCCCTCCGCCCCTGTCCGGCGCCCGCGGTGCCCCGCGATGCCCTCCGCCCCTGTCCGGCGCCTGGGGCGCCCCGGGATGCGGCCCGGCCCCGTCCGGCGCCCGCGCTGCCCCGCCCGTCGGTCTCCGGCGGTCCGCCGTTGTGCGTCCGGATCATGGCCGTACCAGATTCCGCAGATCGCCGAAGCGGCGGTCGCCGATGCCGTTGACCTCGCGCAGCTCGTCCACCGAGCGGAAACCGCCGTGCTGGGTGCGGTAGTCGAGGATGTGCCGGGCCAGCACCGGGCCGACGCCGGGCAGGGTGTCGAGCTGGTCCGCCGTGGCCGTGTTGAGGGAGACGGGGGTCGCCGGTCCCGCGCCCGCCGGGCTTGTGGCCGCTCCGCCGGGCGGGCCCGCGGGCACCGGCACCGCGGCGGGTGCCCCGACGGCGACCTGTTCGCCGTCGACCAGGAAGCGGGCCCGGTTGAGCCCTGCGATGTCCGTGCCCGGGCGGACACCGCCGGCCGCCCGCAGCGCGTCGGCCACCCGGGAGCCGGCCGGCAGCCGCTGGATGCCCGGCTTGCGGACCTTGCCGCTGACGTCCACGACGATCTGCCCGCCCGGCGTCACCGGGGCGCCGGTGACACCACCGGGCTTCGCCTCGTCGCTCCTCCTCGTGGACGTCTCGGCGCGCACCACCTGGGGGGCGCTGACGGTCTCGGTCCTCCCCGTCCAGTACTGCTGTGCGGCGAACCCGGCCGCGGCCACCAGCACCACCGCGAGCGCCATGACTCCCCTGCGCTCCACCGCGCACCGTGTCTGCAACCAGACCGGCATCCGCTCCCGCACCGCCGGCCCCAGGCGCTGGCGCAGCCCCACGGCGAGGGGTTGTTCCGGCGCCAACCGGGGCTCTCGGCCGACCTGTTCGGCATCAGCCGGTTCGGCGTCAGCCGTGGGCGCCTTCCCTCTCCGGCCCATCCCCGGCACCGAGCCGGTGGCCGTCGCGGTCGCCGCCGCCGGCTGCGCGGGCGCCTCCGCGTCCGGTGGTGCGTTCCCCGACTCCCGCCAGTGCGCGGCTCGTTCGCCGAAGAGGAGTTCCGCCCGGCGGCGCAGTTCCTCGGCCGGTGCGGGCGGGCGGTGGCGGGAGCGGCGTCGATCGGTGCCGGGGCGATGTCGGAGACGGAGACCGTCGCCGTGCCGGCCGTCGGAGCCGGGAGCGCGGCCGGGACCGCTGGTCGCACGAGTGCTGCGGGAGCGTGATCGAAGTGCCATGCGACGAGGATGGGTCATCCCGCCGATTCGCGATGATCTTGGTCAATTCCCGGGGAGAACCACCCCGTTGTGGAAAACTCCGCCACCCGCACGAGTGAACCGGAACCCGCGGACACGGGCCGGAACCCGCGGGCACCGGCCGGAACCCCGTGCCCACCGGGGTCAGCGGGGTGAGACCACCGCTCCCAGCAGTCCGGGGCCGGTGTGTGCCCCGATCACCGCACCGACCTCGCTGACATGCAGGTCGGCCAGGCCCGGGACCCGGGCCCGCAGCCGGTCGGCGAGGGCGGCGGCGCGGTCGGGGGCGGCGAGATGGTGGACGGCGATGTCCACCACGGCAGTGCCCGCCCGCTCCGCGGCGATCTCCTCCAGCCGGGCGATCGCCCTGGAGGCCGTGCGGACCTTTTCGAGCAAGTCGATGCGGCCACCGTCCAGCTGGAGCAGGGGTTTCACGGCGAGCGCGGAGCCGAGCAGGGCCTGGGCGGTTCCGATGCGGCCGCCGCGGCGCAGATAGTCGAGCGTGTCGACGTAGAAGTAGGCGGAGGTGCCCGCGGCCCGTTTCTCGGCGGCCGTGACGGCCTCGTCCACCGTGCCGCCGGACTCCGCCACCTCGGCCGCGGCGAGCGCGCAGAAGCCGAGGGCCATCGCGACCATCCCGGTGTCCACGACCCGCACGGGCACCGGCGCCTCCCGGGCCGCGATGACCGCCGCGTCGTAGGTGCCGGACAGTTCGGCGGACAGGTGCAGGGAGACGATGCCGCCCGCGCCGGACTCGGCGACCCTGCGGTAGGTCTCCGCGAACACCTCGGGGCCGGGGCGGGAGGTGGTGACCGGGCGCCGCTTCTGAAGCGCCTGGGCCAGCGAACGGGTCGAGATCTCGGTGCCCTCTTCGAGCGCCCGGTCGCCGAGGACCACGGTCAGGGGTACCGCGGTGATGCCATGGTGCTCCATCGTCCGGGGCGGCAGGTAGGCCGTTGAATCGGTGACGATCGCGACATGGCGGGACATGAGCTGGAGGTTACCTGGCGTGGCGGGCACGCGGCAGCCCGGCCCCTTTCGTGTGCCTTTGCAGTGGGCCGCTCATGCGGTGCTCTCCGGGCGGGGCTGCTTCTTCTGCCAGGGGTAGGTGGGCCGCGGCGTCGGCGGGGTGACCTCGGGCGCCTCGCGCCGTGGCGTGGAGGTCTGCGCGGGCTCGGCCGGCGCCCAGTGGCGCAAGGCGTCCGCTTCGATGCCGATCTGGCTGCTGAGCGCGTCGAGGTCGTCCTCGGCGAACCGGCGGGCCCGGTCCCGGACCGCCCAGCGCAGCGAGTCCGCGGACGTGGTGATGCGCTCGGTGCGGACGCGCAGGTCGGGCAGGCGGGCGGCGAGCGTGGCCCGGTCCGGCTCGGACTCCAGGCGCTTCAGATCGGCGTCCAGCACCTGTCCGTGTCCGCTGAGCCGCTCGAAGAGGCCCACGGACTCCTTCAGCGACTCGTCCTCGGCCACGCCCGCCGCCAGCGCGTCCTGGGTGGCGCGCATCGAGGTGCGCAGGGCGAGCCGCAGCTGGGCGATCTCGGCGGCCGGTCCGATCTGGGCGAAGGACTTGGCGCGCAGGGTGTGGTCCTCGACCGTGCGGCGGGCCTGTGCGATGGTGCGGTCCACTCCGCGTTTGGCCGCGCCCACCGCCTTGACCGTGGCGTACGTGCCCAGACCCACGAAGAGCAGGAAGAGCAGGGCCAACACGGCGAACACTGCTTCCATGACGCTCCTCCTCCGACCGGTACGGCTGGCACGACGCAAGCCGCTGCGCTCTCCACGGTAAACGCAGCGGGCAGGCCCGGAGTTCCAGAAGAACCCCGAACCTGCCCGTAGGGGACTACCCCGAGTCGGCCGGCACCCCGGCCGTCACGCCGGGCCGGAGCGAGCGGAAGCCCTCCGTCCCACTCCGGAGGACCCGAGCCGCGGCGGGCCCTGCGCTACGCCGGAACGATGTTCACCAGCTTCGGCGCGCGCACGATCACCTTGCGGATGCCCGCGCCGGCCAGTGCCGCGACGACCTTCTCGTCGGCCAGCGCCACCTTCTCCAGCTCCTCCTCGGAGATGGCCGGCGGCACCTCCAGCCGCGCCTTGACCTTGCCCTTGATCTGCACCACACAGGTCACGGTCTCGTCCACGACGTACGCCGGGTCGGCGACCGGGAAGTCCTGGTGGACGACCGAGTCGGTGTGGCCCAGCCTGCGCCACAGCTCCTCGGCGATGTGCGGGGCCAGCGGGGCGACCATCAGCACCAGCGGCTCGGCGACCGCACGCGGCACGGCCGTACCCGCCTTGGTCAGGTGGTTGTTCAGCTCGGTGATCTTCGCGATGGCGGTGTTGAAGCGCAGGCCCTCCAGGTCCTGGCGGACGCCGTCGATCGCCTTGTGCAGGGCGCGCAGCGTGTCCTCGTCGGGCGCCGAGTCCACCACCGTCACCTCGCCGGTGTTCTCGTCGACGATGTTGCGCCACAGCCGCTGGAGCAGCCGGAACTGGCCGACCACCGCGCGGGTGTCCCACGGGCGGGAGACGTCCAGCGGGCCCATGGCCATCTCGTACAGGCGCAGGGTGTCGGCGCCGTACTCGGCGCAGATCTCGTCCGGCGTCACCGCGTTCTTCAGGGACTTGCCCATCTTGCCCAGCAGCCGGCTGACCTGCTCGCCCTGGTGGTAGTAGGCGCCGTCCCGCTCCTCGACCTCGGCGGCGGGCACCGCGATGCCCCGGCTGTCGCGGTAGACGTAGGCCTGGATCATGCCCTGGTTGAACAGCTTGTGGAACGGCTCCGCGGAGGAGACGTGCCCCAGGTCGAAGAGGACCTTGGACCAGAAGCGCGCGTACAGCAGGTGCAGCACGGCGTGCTCGGCGCCGCCGACGTACAGGTCGACACCGCCGTGCGGCCGGCCCTCGCGCGGGCCCATCCAGTACTGCTCGATCTCGGGGTCAACCAGCTGTCCGGCGTTGTGCGGGTCCAGGTAGCGGAACTCGTACCAGCAGGAGCCGGCCCAGTTGGGCATGGTGTTGGTCTCGCGGCGGTACTTCTTCGGGCCGTCGCCCAGGTCCAGGGTGACGTTGACCCAGTCCTCGTTGCGCGACAGCGGCGTCTCGGGCTGGGTGTCCGCGTCGTCCGGGTCGAAGGTGCGCGGGCTGTAGTCCTCGACCTCGGGCAGCTCCAGCGGCAGCATCGACTCGGGCAGCGCGTGGGCGACGCCGTCCTCGTCGTAGACGATCGGGAAGGGCTCGCCCCAGTAGCGCTGGCGGCTGAACAGCCAGTCGCGCAGGCGGAAGTTGACGGTGCCCTCGCCGATGCCCTTGCCCTGGAGCCACTCGGTGATGCGGGCCTTGGCCTCGACGACGCCCAGGCCGTCCAGGGACACCTCGTCGCTCGCCGAGTTGACGATCTTCGCGTCGTAGGAGGCGAAGGCGTCGTCCCAGGTGGACGGGTCGGTGGAGCGGCCGTCGCTCGGCTCGACCACACAGCGGATCGGCAGCTCGAAGGCGCGCGCGAAGGCGAAGTCACGCGTGTCGTGCGCCGGGACGGCCATGATCGCGCCGGTGCCGTAGCCCATCAGGACGTAGTCGGCGATGAAGACGGGGACCTGCTCGCCGTTGACCGGGTTGGTCGCGTACGCGCCGGTGAAGACGCCGGTCTTGTCCTTGGCCTCGGCCTGGCGCTCGACGTCGGACTTGGCGGCGGCCTGCGCGCGGTAGGCGGCGACGGCCTCGGCCGGGGTGGCGTGACCGCCGGTCCACACCGGGTGGGTGCCCTCGGGCCAGGCCTCCGGGGTGAACTTCTCGACCAGCGGGTGCTCGGGCGCCAGCACCATGTAGGTGGCGCCGAACAGGGTGTCCTGGCGGGTGGTGAAGACCGTGATGTGCTCGCCGTCGATCGGGAAGTCGATCCGGGCGCCCTCGCTGCGGCCGATCCAGTTGCGCTGCTGGAGCTTGATGGCCTCGGGCCAGTCCAGCTCCTCCAGGTCCTCCAGCAGCCGGTCGGCGTAGGCCGTGATGCGCATGTTCCACTGGCGCAGCTTGGACTTGAAGACCGGGTAGTTGCCGCGCTCGGAGCGGCCGTCGGCGGTGACCTCCTCGTTGGCCAGCACGGTGCCCAGGCCGGGGCACCAGTTGACCGGCGCGTCGGAGGCGTAGGCCAGCCGGTACTCGCCCAGGACGTCGGAGCGCTCGGCGGCGGTCAGCTCGCCCCACGCGCGCGTGGTGCCCGGGATCGCGCGCTCACCGGACTCGAACTGGGCGACCAGCTCGGAGATCGGGCGGGCCTTCTTCGCCTCCGTGTCGTACCAGGAGTTGAAGATCTGGAGGAAGATCCACTGGGTCCACTTGTAGTAGTCCGGGTCGATCGTGGCGAAGGACCGGCGCTTGTCGTGGCCCAGGCCCAGCCGGCGCAGCTGGGCCTTCATGTTCTCGATGTTGGCCTCGGTGGAGACCCGCGGGTGCGTGCCGGTCTGCACGGCGTACTGCTCGGCGGGCAGGCCGAAGGCGTCGAAGCCCAGGGTGTGCAGGACGTTGTGGCCGGTCATGCGCTGGAAGCGGGCGAAGACGTCGGTGGCGATGTAGCCCAGCGGGTGGCCGACGTGCAGGCCGGCGCCGGAGGGGTACGGGAACATGTCCATGATGAACTTCTTGGGCCGGGCGGCCAGCTCCGGGTCGCCCGCCAGATCACCCTTGGGGTTCGGCGCAGCGTAGGTGCCGTCGGCGTCCCAGAAGTCCTGCCAGCGTGCCTCGACCTCGGCTGCCAGGGCGGCCGTGTAGCGGTGCGGCGCGGCCACCTCGGCGGTGCCGGCGGGGTTCGTCTCGCTCATGATCCTCAAAGCTCCATCGATCGTCTCTGCCTGCGGCTGCGACATCCAAGAAACGAAAAAACCCCTCGCACAGGAGGGGACGCCGCGCCGATGCCGACCTCACGGGTTCGACCGGGGGTCGGTACTGATCAGCGCGGCCCGCTAAGCAGAAGGCGTACGGCACGCATGGCGTTAGGGTACCGCAGCCCTTGAGCAAGCCGCGACGCGCTTCCGTATCCCTTGTGGACATGCCATACATCCACGCCGACCCCATCAGATTGTCCGTTGATAACAGCGCAATAACCGAAACCCCGTACTGATCGGTATGGCGCCACCTAGAGTTCGGCAGCGGGACCGCTTTCCCGAAACTGCTCGGAGTTGCCCCCATGAACCCTCGTCGTAGTACCAGCTCCCTCCCCAAACCGGGCCGCTCGGCCTATGGGGTGGCAACGGCTGTCGTCCTGCTGCTGATACCTGTGAGCGTGCTGGTCGGAGGCAGCCAGTTCCGCGATTTCCTCAACTTCGGCGCGGGCGTGATGTGCCTGGTCTCGCTGAGCTGCTCGGTGATCTGGGGCCTGTTCGCACAGGACCGGATCTTCCTCAACACCCGGCAGCGGATCATCGGCCAGGCCGTGCACCGCACGACCGCGGTCGCCTCGATCGCCTTCCTCCTGCTGCACATCACCATCAAGCTCGCCCTCGACCACACGCAGCTGATCGGCGCGATCATCCCGTTCTCCCTGGGCGTCACCGGGATCGGCGGCCTGATCGGACTGGGCTCGCTGGCCGGCCTGCTGATGATCTTCGTGGGCGTCACCGGCGCCCTGCGCAGCAACTTCGCCACCCCCGCCCCGGTCGCCGCCCGCTGGCGGGCGATGCACATGCTGGCCTACCCGGCCTGGTGCGCGGCGCTGGTGCACGGCCTGTACGCGGGCCGCCCGGTCAAGAGCCCGCTCTTCACCTACCTGTACGCGCTGTCCCTGATCGTGGTCATGGCCGCCCTCGCGCTGCGCGCCGCCCCGCGCCCGTTCAAGCGCAGGGTCACCAACCGGCTGGTGGCGCTGTTCGGCAGCGCGGAACCGCCCGGCATCGAGGAGCTGGAGGCGAGCCGGTCGCGGGCGGCCGAGCAGTCGCCCGCGGGCTTCCCGCGCCGCGGCGAGCCGGGACTGTCCGACGCCGCCACGGCGGCCTCCCCCCTCTACCAGACCCCCGTCTCCCCGGCCCCCGGGTCCGCCCCCGGCTTCGCGGCGGCCTACCGCGCGGTGTCCGTCCCCGGCGGCCGCTCCGAGCAGCCCTTCGGGGCTCCCCAGTCCTTCGCGGCCGACCGGACCGCCCGCATGGATCTGCCGCCGGAGCCGGCCGCGCCCTCCGGCGCAGCCGGCAGCTGGCCGGTCCCGTCCCCGCCGCCGGTCGGGGAGGCGCCGCCGTCCGCGTACGACCCGCTCCAGGACACCGGATACACCATCCCCGCCTATGGCAATCCGGGCGCCGCCGGATACGGCGGACGTGATGTGTACGACACCGGTGAGACAAACGGCCGCTACGGCACGTACAACGCGGGCAGCACGTACGACAGCGGTCCCGCCACCGAAACACTCTCCGGCACGTCCTTCGACGCGCCGGGTTCGGGCGAACCTTGGAACACGCCTTCCGGAGGCTTCCAGTGAACGAGGCCCTGCCCGATGTCCCCGAAGTCCGCGTCGTCGGACTTCCCCAGCTCACATCGGGTTTCGACCTTGTGGAACGGCTCGACCTGCCCATGCACCTGAAGGTGCACGGGCCGCTCGACCCGCTGGGCGGCGAACAGCTCGCCCAGCTCGCCGAACGCATCAACCTCAGGGGCCGCGGCGGCGCGGGCTTCCCCTTCCACAAGAAACTGCGCTCGGTCGCCGAGTCGGCGATCAAGCGCGGGGTACGGCCGGTCGTGGTCGTCAACGGCAGCGAGGACGAGCCGGCCTGCCGCAAGGACACGGTGCTGATCAACCGCGCCCCGCACCTGATCCTGGACGGCGCGCTGCTGTGCGCCGAGGCGCTGGGCGCGCGCACCCTCGTCATCGGCGTCACCCGGGAGTCCACCCAGCGCTCCATGGAGGCCGCGCTCGCCGAACGGGGTCTGAACAACAGCCGCCGATCGGCGCTGCGCGCATGGGTGCAGCGCAATCCGGTCCGGATGGTCACCGGTGCCGCCGCCTCGCTGATCCGCTCGATCGACGGCGGCCCGGCGATCCCGCCCGGCCGCAAGATCAGCGCCTCGCAGAGCGGCGTGGGCGGCGCACCCACCCTGCTGTCCAACGCGGAGACGTTCGCCCAGCTGGCCATCGCCGCCCGCATCGGCCCGGAGCGCTACGGCAACACCGGCCTGTACGACGAACCGGGCACCGTGATGCTGACGGTCTCCGGCGCGGTCGCCCGCCCGATGGTGATCGAGGTCCCCACGGGGGTGCCGCTGCGCTACGTGCTCCAGCTGGCGGGCGCCCCGCCGGTGCCGCAGGGGGTGCTGACCGGCGGCTACCACGGCAAGTGGATCGACGCGGCCACCGTCGACGAGGCGATCGTCTCCCGCAACTCGCTGGACCAGGTGGGCGGTTCACTGGGGGCGGGCGCGATCCTGCCGATCAGCCAGGAGACCTGTCCGCTGGGCGAGTCGCTGCGGGTGGCGCAGTGGCTGGCCGAGGAGAGCGCCGGCCAGTGCGGCCCCTGCTACCTCGGACTGCCCGCCGCCGCGCGCGGCATGGAGGACATCCTGAACGGCGGCGGACCGGCCGCCCTGGAGGCGCTCAAGCAGGTCGCGAAGAACGTCAAGCGGCGCGGCGCCTGTTCGCACCCGGACGGCTCGGCGATGTTCCTGGAGTCGACCATCAAGGCGTTCACCGACGACCTGGCCGCCCATGTCCTCGGCAACGGCTGCGGACGGCCCGTGGAGGGCGTTCTACCGCTCTTCGAGGGGGGCAGGGCCCCCACGGGCATCCCGGGCGGCGGAGAGCCCCAGGAGACCGGCGCCAGCCGCCAGAAGATCTACGTCGACTGGACGCTGTGCCGGGGCCACGGTCTGTGCGCCGACATCCTGCCCGAGGTGTTCGAACTCGGCGCCGACGGCTTCCCGACCGTCGCCCAGGCCCAGGTGCCGCGCTACGCGGAGGCGAAGGCACTGCGCGCGGTGCGCCGCTGTCCGGCACTGGCCCTGCGCATCGAGGAGGACACGCGCGGGCAGGCGCCGGCGCGCAATCTGCCGGTGCTCTCGCAGGGCCGTGGCCGGCGCGCGCTCGGCCGCTGAGCGACGAACGGCGGGTCACCCGGATCGGGTGGCCCGCCGCCGTCATACACCTGCGCCTGACGATTCCCCAACACGCCGAAGGCGGACCATCCATCGGATGGTCCGCCTTCGATTTCTGTGGAGCTAAGGAGAATTGAACTCCTGACCTCCTGCATGCCATGCAGGCGCTCTACCAACTGAGCTATAGCCCCTTGTTTAGTTTGTCCGCCCGGTTTCCCTCTCGGTTCCCCCGGCGACGTCGTAAACATTACAGGCCCTGCGGCGCAGCGCCAAATCCGTTCCTTCCGCGCCCCCGTTCGACGACCAATGTCCGGTTTGTCAGGCCCCGCAGGGCAGACCGTGCAGGTCAGGCCGTGACGAACGAGTAGAACCTCTTGAGCGTGCAGTGCTCCTCGAGGAGGCGGCCGTAGATCGGCTCGCCCTCCAGCTCCCGGTACGTCTCGATGGGGTCGCCTTTTATGATCAGCGCCCGCGCGCATTCCTCGCACCAGTACTGGTAGTCGGGGTTGATCGGCTCCATGTCCCGCACGATGGGCGTGCCGCTGCCGCACCAGTCGCACTTCCGCCTGTGTGCACCCATCGATCAGCTCCAGGAAGGGCGGCCGAGCCGGGTGGCCGTGTTCCGTATCAACGCTGCACCGAGGAGGTCGCCGCCCTCCTCGAGGATGCTCGCAGGCATCGCCACTCCCTCCCGTCGGGCCGCGCCCCCTTCCGGCCGTTTGATTCTGCCACGGCCGGGCCAATACGGTCAGCGACGCCTCAGTACCGGTCCGGACACGGCGCCCGCCGCGAGCGCCGCCGCGGAGGTATACGGGCGCGGGACCCGGGCGACTCAATCAGGCGCGGACAGCGGACAGGCCGGACAGCAGAAGATCCCGCCCCCTGAGGGACGGGATCTTCTTCACTGTGGAGCTAAGGAGAATTGAACTCCTGACCTCCTGCATGCCATGCAGGCGCTCTACCAACTGAGCTATAGCCCCTTGCGTTCTTCCCGCTCGGCGGGGCGAACAAGAAGAACTTTAGCCTGCGACCTGCCAGAAAGTGAAATCCGGGGTCCGGGAGGCTCCTGGCGCTCAGTCGTCGTCGCCGAGGACGGGCTCCGGGAGGGTGCCCGCGTTGTGCTCCAGCAGGCGCCAGCCGCGGCCGCCCTCGCCGAGCACGGACCAGCAGCAGTTGGAGAGGCCGCCGAGGCTCTCCCAGTGCCGGGGCTCCAGTCCGAGGAGCCGGCCGATGGTGGTGCGGATGGTGCCGCCGTGGCTGACGACGACCAGGGTGCCGTTCTCGGGCAGCTTCTCGGTGTGCCGCAGGACGACGGGGGCCGCCCGGTCGGCGACCTCGGTCTCCAGCTCGCCGCCGCCCCGGCGGACCGGCTCGCCGCGCTTCCAGGCGGTGTACTCCTCGCCGTGGCGGGCGAGGATCTCCTCGTGCGTCAGCCCCTGCCAGACGCCCGCGTACGTCTCCCTGAGGCCTTCGTCGTGGGTGACGTCGAGGCCGGTGAGCTCGGCCAGCTCGGCGGCGGTCCGCGCCGCCCGCTGGAGGTCCGAGGAGACGATCGCGTCGGGGCGCAGGGAGGCGAGCAGCCGGGCGGCCCGGCGGGCCTGGCCGAGCCCGGCCTCGGTCAGCTCGACGTCCGTGGAGCCCTGGAACCGGCGCTCCACGTTCCACGAGGTCTGGCCGTGCCGCCACAGGATGATGCGGCGGCCGCGGCCGGTGCGGTCGGTCACCTCACCTGTGGCGCTCATCACCACTCCCCGCCCGGCTCCTGGTCGGCCTCGGCGGCCTGCATCCGGGCGTGCTCCTCGGCCTTGCCGCGGGTGGCCTTGGCGTCGGCGGACAGCTCGATCTCGGGGCAGTCCTTCCACAGCCGCTCCAGGGCGTAGAAGACCCGCTCCTCGCTGTGCTGCACATGGACGACGATGTCGACGTAGTCGAGCAGGATCCAGCGGGCGTCGCGGTCGCCCTCGCGGCGGACCGGCTTGGCGCCGAGCTCCTTCTGGAGGCGCTCTTCGATCTCGTCGACGATGGCCTTGACCTGGCGGTCGTTGGGTGCGGAGGCCAGCAGGAAGGCGTCCGTGATCGACAGGACGTCGCTGACGTCGTAGGCGATGACGTCGTGGGCGAGCTTGTCGGCCGCCGCCTGGGCGGCGGTGTTGATGAGCTCAAGGGAACGGTCGGTGGCGGTCACTACATGGCTTTCCGTCGGCGGTCACTGAACCTCAAGGGTCTCACGGACCGCCGGGGGCACCCAGGTGATTACCGCGTCACCCGGGGTGCCCCCGGTCGTGCTCAGGACGAGGACGGCTTGTAGTCCTGGCCGAGGACCACCGAGACGTCGGCACCGGAGGAGACGGAACCCTTGGTCACCGAGGCGGCGGGCAGGCCGAGGGTCTTGGCGACCTCGGCGGCGTTGTCCTTGTCCGCCGCGTCCGCGTAGACGACCTTGGAGGCGGTCTCGGTGCCGGCGGCGGTGCCGCCCTCCAGGAAGGTGAAGCCGCCGTTGAGGAGGACCACGCGGGCCTTCTGGGTGTCGTCCTTCACACCGGTGGCGTTCTGGACGGAGACCCGGACCGCGGAGCCGGCGTCGGGGCTCTTGGCGGCGCCGCCGAGGATGTCCTTGACCACGCTGTCGCTGGTCCTGGCGCTCAGCGTGCCGTCGGCCTGCACGGGCAGCAGGGCGGTCTTGTACGCGCCGGTCTTGGCGAGGTCGGCGAGCTTGGCGAGGAAGGCGCCGAGGTCCTTGTCGGTGAGCGAGGGGTCGAGGATCTGCGCGAGGGTCTGCACGGTCGTGGTGGCCGAGGAGGGGTCGGAGGACATCTTGCGCAGCACGCCCTGCACGACCTGGCCGAACCGCTCCAGCTGGGCGGTCTGGGACTCGCCGGGCGCGCGGTAGGTGGCGTAGGCGACGGCCATCTTGCCGCTGAGGGTCTGGCCGGTGCCCTTGTGGACGAGCGGCTCGGCGCCCTTCTTCTTGCTGTCCGGGTCGGGGACGTCCGTGTTGGTGTCGATGTCGATGTTGCCGACCAGTTCGACCAGGTTCTGGAGGTAGGGGGTGTCCAGCCGCCAGGTGCCCTGGATGCTGGTGCCGAGGACGGTGTCGAGCTGGTCGCGGGTGCCGCTGGAGCCGTCGTCGGCCACGGACTTGGCGAGGGTGGTGGTGGAGCCGTCGCCGTCGGTCAGGGCGAGGGAGTTGGGCAGCAGGACGGTGGTGCCCTGCTTGGTGGTGGTGTTGTCGACCAGCAGCACGGTGGAGGTGCCGCCCTTGCCGGTGTTGTGCAGATGGACGACGATCACGTCCCGTTTCTGCGCGGCGACGGGCGTGCCGGTGCCGGCCGTGCCGCCGGAGGACGACAGGCCGGGCAGCTTTCCGGCGTACCAGAGGTAGCCGACGCCGCCGACGGCCACGAGGGCGAGGACGACGAGCAGGGCGACGATCCGGCTGCGGGCGCGGCGGCGGGCCTCCTCGCGGCGTTCGGTGCGGTTCTCGGTGAACTTCAGCCAGTCGATGACGTCCTCGGAGTCACCGTCCGGCTCCTCGACGAAGGCGAACTGCTCGGTGCGGTAGTCCGGTTCACCGGGGGCGTGCCCGGTCTCCGCGGGGGCCGGCGGGTCCTCCGCGGGGCCGGCCTGCTGCGGGATGTAGGGGGTCTGTTCGGCGACCCGGGGCTGCTGGCCGCTGCTCGCGGCCTGCCCGTAGGGGTCGTGACCGGGTGCGCCCTGCGGGCCGGCGGCGGTTCCGGCGCCGGTGCCGTGCGGGGCGTACGGGTCGTACGGGGACGAGCCGTAGGGGTCGTACGGCTGGTGCCCGGACCCGTACGACGGGGTCTGCTGCTGGTCCGTGGCGTAGGGGTCGTAGCCGTAGCCGCCCTGCTGGGCGTACGGGTCGTAGGTCTGCTGCGGTGCCTGCTGTGCCGGGACCTGCCGGTACACGGGCTGTCCGTACTCGTCGTAGCCGACGAGTTCGTAAGGGCCGTCCCCGTACCCCGCGTCGTATCGCTCGTTCACCGGTGCCCCTCTCGGCTCACTCGCCGCGGTACAGCTCGCGCTTGGCGATGTAGCGCACGACCCCGTCCGGCACCATGTACCAGATGGGTTCGCCCTTGGCGACCCTCGCGCGGCAGTCGGTGGAGGAGATGGCCAGCGCCGGCACCTCGACGAGCGAGACGCCGCCCTCCGGCAGGCCCGGGTCGGTCAGGTGGTGGCCGGGGCGGGTGACGCCGATGAAATGCGCGAGAGAGAAGAGTTCCGCCGAGTCGCGCCAGGTCAGCAGCTGCGCGAGGGCGTCGGCACCGGTGATGAAGAAGAGGTCGGTGTCGGGGTTGAGGGCGCGCAGGTCCCGCAGGGTGTCGACGGTGTAGGTGGGGCCGCCGCGGTCGATGTCGATGCGGCTGACGGAGAACTGCGGGTTCTCGGCGGTGGCGATGACCGTCATCAGATAGCGGTCCTCGGCCGGGGAGACCTTGCGGTGGGACTTCTGCCAGGGCTGGCCGGTGGGGACGAACACCACCTCGTCCAGCTGGAACTGCGCGGCGACCTCACTGGCCGCCACCAGGTGCCCGTGGTGGATCGGGTCGAAGGTGCCGCCCATGACGCCCAGGCGTCGCTTGCCCTCGTGGGCGGGGCCGTGGCCCGGCTGGTACTGCCGGTACTGCGGATGCTCGACCGTGGTCTCGGCGTTCTCGGCGCTCGCGTGCGCCGGACCGGTAGGCATGTCCTGCTCTCCCATGCGTGCAGACCCTACCGGCCCGGCTTCGGGCTCCCTGCCGGGGACGGCCTCGCGGCTCAGCGGTCGCGGTTGAAGCGGGTGGTGATCCACAGCAGAAGCAGCAGGATGACGAGGGCGCTGCCACCGGTGACGGCCGGGTTGAGGCTGTTGTGGTTGCCGCCCTCGCTCTCGGCGAGGGTGACCAGCTGGGCTGCGGCGCTGTGAAGGCTCATCTTCGGCAGGACCTATCGCGTGTGGGCGGGATAAAGATGTCGGCCCATCGTAAGCGGGCGGTCCCGAGGCGATCACGCCGACTCCGCCGTTGGGGAGGAGCGGTGCCCGTCCCGGGGCCGGCGGCGGGGAACTTTCCCCGGCGATCAGTCGTCCTTCCGCTTGTAGCCGCGCAGCAGGAACCAGGCGGTCAGTGCACAGCCCAGGACCATGACGACGAGGACGATGCGGAGCAGATTCCCCGCCCCGTGCTGCTGGACGGCGCTCGCGGCGGCCTCGGTCAGCCAGGTGGCTGCGGGGTGGTGCTCCATCACGTGGACTCCTTCGGCTGTACTGCCCGTCCACCGTAACTCGGCCTAGGCTGGGCCCTGCCTCGGGGGCGCACCGGGTTCTGACACGCACATGGGGGAAGACATGTCCGACGACGGCCACCAGCAGACGGGGCACGAGCGGGTGCCCAGCCGGCAGCGCAGGCGCTTCCCGGGAATCTCCTCGCGTGCGTACGAGCATCCGGCCGACCGCTCGGCGCTGGTCGCGCTGCGCAAGCTGAGCGGGTTCGACACGGTGTTCAAGGCGCTCAGCGGGCTGCTGCCGGAGCGGAGCATCAGGCTGCTGTTCCTGTCCGACTCGGTGCGGGTCTCCGAGCGGCAGTTCACGCATCTGCACGACATGCTGCTCGACGCCTGTTACATCCTGGATCTGGAGAAGGTCCCGCCGATGTACGTCACGCAGGATCCGCAGCCCAACGCGATGTGCATCGGGCTGGACGAGCCGGTCATCGTGGTGACGACCGGGCTCGTGGAACTGCTGGACGAGGAGGAGATGCGGGCGGTCGTGGGCCACGAGGTGGGCCACGCGCTGTCCGGCCACTCGGTGTACCGCACGATCCTGCTGTTCCTGACGAGCCTGGCGGTGCGGGTCGCCTGGATCCCGCTCGGCAATCTGGCGGTCATGGCGATCGTCACGGCGCTGCGGGAGTGGTTCCGCAAGTCGGAGCTGTCCGCCGACCGGGCCGGGCTGCTGGTGGGCCAGGACGTCCAGGCCTCGATGCGGGGCCTGATGAAGATCGCGGGCGGCAATCATCTGCACGAGATGAACGTGGACGCGTTCCTGGAGCAGGCCGAGGAGTACGACTCCGGGGGCGATCTGCGGGACTCGGTGCTGAAGATCCTCAATGTGCTGCCCCGCTCGCACCCGTTCACCACCGTGCGGGCGGCCGAGCTGAAGAAGTGGTCCGAGTCGCGGGACTACCAGCGGCTCATGGACGGTCACTACCCGCGGCGCAGCGAGGACGCGGACGCCTCGGTCAGCGACTCCTTCCGGGAGTCTGCGGCGAGCTACGCCAGCGATGTGAAGGACTCCAAGGATCCGCTGATGAAGCTGGTCACGGATCTCGCGGGCGGCGCGGGGGAGCTGGGCGGCCGGTTCCGGCGCGGTTTCAACGGCTTCACCAGCCCGCCCCCGGCCAAGGGCGCGGACGCTCCGCCGGAGGACGGCGAGTAGCGGTTCAGCCCGTCGGGCGGGTGCTCTGCGCCAGGGTTCCGCACAGTGCCGGGGGGTTGTCCGTGTCGTAGAGGTTGGTGCCCGCGGGGCCGCCCGCCCTGGCCGTCTGGCCGGCCAGCAGGGGCCGCAGGTAGCTGGTGGAGTCGTCGGCGCAGGACAGCGGGCCGGCCTGGGTGTGGGCCGTGACCAGCTGGGCCTGGCGGGTGCGCAGGTCGTCGCGGTCGAAGCGGAAGGTCAGCTCGCGGCGGACCATGAAGAGGGAGGCGGGCGCGTCGGCGGCGGCGTGGGCGGGGCGCAGGGCGTAGACGAAGAGGTGGTCGGCGGTGACCTCCAGCGTCGCGGAGTCGGTCTCGACGGCCGTGAGGTCGCCCTGGACGCGGATGCGGTCGTCGGCCAGCTGGACACGGGAGGGGTCGAGCCGGACCAGCCAGCCGGTCGGGGCGTGCCGTCCGTCGGCCGCCGGGCGGGCGAAGCTCTGCTCGAACTGGTCGAGCTGGTCGGGGTCGATCAGGGCGCGGGCGGGGCCGGTCTGCCGGCCGGTGAGCACCTCGGGGTAGAGCGAGGAGCGGACGAGGTAGTCCTTGGCGATGCTGAGCGCGGCCACGATCTGGCTTTCGGAGAAGTGCGCGGTGGCGCGGGAGGCGGGCAGCGGTATCCCCTCCGCGCCGATCTCGAACTGCGCTGCGGGGCTGTGTGCGTACAGGTGCTCGGCGTCGGGGTCTCCGGGCACCGTTCCCTGGGGGGCGAGCGGGACGACCGTCATCCGCAGCGGCTGCACCGGGCGCCGGGCCTCGGGGGCGTACGGGTGGCGGACGCCCATGTAGACCGCGGTGGCGAAGGCGACGGCGATCAGCACCACGAGGACCAGGAGCTGCCGGGTGAGTCCGCGGGACAGCGGCGGACGGCGGCGTACGGCGGGGGCGCGGTCGGCCATTCGCTCCTCGGCGGAGTACTCCCGGAGCCGGGCAGCGCGGACGAACGACTCGTCGAAGACGACGGATCGGTATTCGTCCTCCGCACCTCCGGGGCCGCCCTCGGGTGTCCCCTCCGGTGGGTCTCCAGGCCCGCCCATACTTTCAGAGTAGGTCTCGGGAGCCCCGGGTAAACGCCCTGGTACCGACAACTTCTGACAGGTTCTCAACAGGTGCCGGGCGCCGGTTCCCCGCGGGCGGCGGGGCCGGGGTTCAGGGCGAGCGCGGAACGGCGGAGATGGCGGGCCGGTCGGAGTCGGCGGACACGGAGGGGGTGGCGGCGGCGCCCTGTTCCAGGCCGGTGGGGGCGTGGGCGGGCACCCGGTCGCGGGTCCCGCCGGAGGAGCCCCGGTAGACCGCGGCGAAGGCCAGCGCGACCATGCCGATGCCCATCACGACGGCGAGCACCCAGGCGACGGGGCGGTGCCAGCGGACCTGCTTGCCGTGGCCGAAAGGGGCGTAGGGACGGTCGAGGAGGAAGGTGTCCTCCAGGTCGTCGTCGTCCGGGTCGTGGCCGAGGTCGGTGCCGTCGGGGCTGTACCGCTCCTCGTAGCGCTCGCCTCGGGCGCGGGCGCGGCGGGCCTCCGCCTCGGAGGCCTCGGCTCTGGCCTGCGCGGCGGCCACGAGGCGTTCCACGGCGGTCGGCTCATGGACCGTGGCCGCCTGGACGAAGGCCTCGTCGAAGACCACGGAGGCGAACTCTTCGTCCGACACCCCGTGGTCGTGGTCGTCGTCGGGCTCCCAGCCGTCAGGGAACGGCGTGCCCCCCACGTCCTCCGGCACGGATCCAGAGTAGACCTGGGGGGTCAATTTGGGCAGACGGTATGGAAGTTCGTCTGACTGGTGAGACACCTTTTCGGCCGTGTGCCGCCCTTTACGGACATACGGCCGAGCGGGTGAAACCTCAGGGGCGTACGTGTCCGTCGCCGGTGACGATGTACTTGGTGCTGGTCAGCTCCGGCAGGCCCATCGGGCCGCGGGCGTGCAGCTTCTGGGTGGAGATGCCGATCTCGGCGCCGAAGCCGAACTGGCTGCCGTCGGTGAACCGGGTGGAGGCGTTCACGGCGACGGTGGTCGAGTCGACCAGCTGGGTGAAGCGGCGGGCGGCCGCCTGCGAGGTGGTGACGATCGCCTCGGTGTGGCCGGAGGTCCACAGCCGGATGTGCTCGACGGCCTTGTCCAGGGAGTCGACGACGGCGGCGGCGATGTCGTAGGAGAGGTACTCGGTCTCCCAGTCCTCGGTGGTGGCCTCCACCACGGTGGCCTTGGAGTCCTTGCCGTAGGCCATGACCCGCTCGTCGGCGTGGACGGTGACGCCGGCCTCGGCGAGGGCGTCCAGGGCGCGGGGCAGGAACTCGGCGGCGATGTCCTGGTGGACCAGCAGGGTCTCGGCGGCGTTGCAGACGCTGACCCGCTGGGCCTTGGAGTTGATCAGGATCTCGATCGCCGTGTCGATGTCGGCCTGGGCGTCGACGTAGACATGGCAGTTGCCGGTGCCGGTCTCGATCACGGGGACGGTGGACTCGTTCACCACCGTCTGGATGAGGGAGGCGCCGCCGCGCGGGATCAGCACGTCGACCAGGCCGCGGGCGCGCATCAGCTCGCGGACGGAGTCGCGGCTCTCGCCGGGCACCAGCTGGACGGCGTCGGCGGGCAGCCCGGCGCCGCCGACGGCGTCGCGGATCACCCGGACGAGGGCGGTGTTGGACTCGTAGGCGGAGGCGGAGCCGCGCAGCAGGACCGCGTTGCCGGACTTCAGGCAGAGGACGGCGGCGTCGACGGTGACGTTGGGGCGGGCCTCGTAGATGATGCCGACGACGCCGAGCGGGACCCGGACCTGGCGCAGGTCGATGCCGTTGGGCAGGGTGGAGCCGCGGACGACCTCGCCGACCGGGTCGGGCAGCTTGGCGACGTCGCGGACGTCGGCGGCGATGGCGCGGACCCGCTCGGGGGTGAGGGTGAGCCGGTCGACGATGGCCTCGCTGGTGCCGTTCTGCCGCGCCTTGGCCACGTCCTGGGCGTTGGCCTCGACGATCTCGGCGGTCCGGACCTCCAGGGCGTCGGCGATCGCGAGCAGCGCGTCGTCCTTCACGGCACGCGGCAGCGGCGCGAGGTCGGCGGCGGCGGCCTTGGCCCGGTACGCGGCCTGGGTGACCGGGGACATCGAGTCGTACGGCGAGAGCGTGGTCATGAGGGAAGGGTAGTGCGCCGGGGCGGGCGGTCCGGTGACCGTCCCACACCCCGAGACGGGACGAAACCCCTCAGAAGGGGTGCACGCCCACCGGGGTCGCGGGTGCCGGTCCGTAGCCCTTGGCGATGCGCTGGTGGTAGGTCTCGCGGTCGATGACCTCCAGGCCGACGATCTCCCAGGGCGGCAGTCCGGCGCTGTGCCGGTGCTCGCCCCACAGGCGCAGCGCCACCGCGGCGGCGTCGTGCAGGTCGCGGGCCTCTTCCCAGTACCGGATCTCCGCGTGGTCGGTGGCGTATCTGCTGGTCAGCAGGAAGGGGTGGTCGTGGGCGAGCTGTTCCAGGGCCCGCCGCAGCTCCGCCAGCGGGACCTGCTCGCCGGAGACGCTGAGGGTGACATGCCACAGGCGGGGCAGGTCCACGGGCTCGTCGTAGGCGTCCCCGGCCGCGACACTCGTCAGAGCACCGCGGGACGCCGCCTGCCCAGGGCGCACTCGTCTCACGACGGCCTCCTTCACAACCGCTCGGGAACATGTTCCTGAGTTCTCAGTTGAGCAGGCCCTATGGGTTTGTGGGGCGGTTTTACGGAACGTCCCCCACCGGGGGCCGTCGTTACGCCCCGGTTTACGAGTGCAGCAGCACCAGGTCGTCCCTGTGTACGACCTCGCGTTCGTACGCCGGTCCCAGCTCGCGGGCCAGCTCCCGGGTGGAGCGCCCGAGCAGCCGGGGGATCTCCTTGGCGTCGAAGCTGACCAGTCCCCGGGCCACCGCGTGACCGGCCGCGTCGCGCAGCTCGACGGGGTCGCCGGCGCTGAACTCACCCTCCACGGCGGCGATTCCGGCGGGCAGCAGCGACTTGCGGCGCTTGACGACCGCGTCCACCGCGCCGTCGTCCAGGGTGAGCGCGCCCTGCGGGGTGGAGGCGTGCTGGAGCCAGAGCAGCCGGTCGGCGGAGCGCTTGCCGGTGGGGTGGAACCAGGTGCCGGTGTCGCCGCCGCCCAGGGCGTCGGCCGCGTGCACGGCGCTGGTGAGGACGACCGGGATGCCGGCGGCGGCCGCGATCCGGGCGGCCTCGACCTTGGTGACCATGCCGCCGGTGCCGACCCCGGCCTTGCCGGCGCTGCCGATCTCGACGCCGGCCAGGTCCTCGGGCCCGCGCACCTCGGCGATCCGGGAGGTGCCGGGCTTGCCGGGGTCGCCGTCGTAGACGCCGTCGACGTCGGAGAGGAGGACGAGCAGGTCGGCGTGGACGAGGTGGGCGACGAGGGCGGCGAGACGGTCGTTGTCGCCGAAGCGGATCTCGTCCGTGGCAACGGTGTCGTTCTCGTTGACGATCGGGAGGGCGCCCATCGCCAGCAGCTTGTCCAGGGTGCGGGAGGCGTTGCGGTGGTGGGCGCGGCGGCTCATGTCGTCGCTGGTCAGCAGCACCTGGCCGACGCGGACGCCGTAGCGGGCGAAGGAGGCGGTGTAGCGGGCGACGAGCAGTCCCTGGCCGACGCTGGCGGCGGCCTGCTGGCGGGCCAGGTCCTTGGGCCGGCGGCGCAGCCCGAGGGGGGCGAGACCGGCGGCGATGGCGCCGGAGGAGACGAGGACGATCTCCCGCTCTCCCCCGCTGCGGCTCTTGGCGAGGACGTCGACGAGCGCGTCGACCCGGTCGGCGTCGAGGCCGCCGGCGGCGGTGGTCAGCGAGGAGGAGCCGACCTTGACGACGATCCTGCGGGCCTTGGCGACCTGATGCCTTGCCGCTGACACGTGCTTCCCTCCACCCTCGCGCCCACGTCCCGTCGGGCGTGGCCGTAGCAATCTACGCGATGTGCACGGAGCGTGCCCGGACGGTCCACAGGGCGGACCGGCGGTCAGAGGTGGGCGAGGTCGTTGACGAGCGCGCCGAAACCGATGAGCGACCCGATTCCGGCGACGATCCTGAACCGGTCGGGCGTCATTCTCGGATTCCGTACCGCCGAGGTCATGGATTCCAGGAGATCGAAGACCCGGAGCCCGAAGTTGCGGTAATCGATCGCCACGAAAAAGAAGAAGAAAGCGGGGACCGCGGAACAGAGAATCCGGATGGTCTCGGGCATGCGGATCCTCCCTGGCCGTCGGTGGTGAACCCGCACAACGTACCAGCCCCCTGCCCCCCCGACCAGGGGGAACAGGGGGCTGGATCTCATTGATCAGCGAATTCGGCCGATGCCTTTACCGGAGGGCTACCAGAGGGCGTGCCAGAGCTTTCCGAGGGTCAGCGACCCCACGAGCTTCGGCATGTCGGCGACTCTGGTGATACCGGTGGTTCCCGATCCGAAACTCGCGCCGAGTCCCATCTGGAGACCCCAGCCGCCGGAGAAGGAATTCACCGTGTCACCGCGGGCGTTCTTCGTCGCGTACGTGCCGCGCCAGCCACCGCTGAACGGACCGAACTGGCCGTCGATGCCGGACCCCATGCCGCGCAGCTCGTTGAGCGAGTCCGCGTTGCTGAACAGGCCGCTCAGGCTCAGACCTGCTGCGGCCTTCGGACCGACCGTGTCCTCCTTGGTGTAGGTGAAGGCCCACGCCGTCTTGCCCTTGGCCGAGGTGGTCCGGACGAGACAGATACTGCGGGACTTGCCGAAGGCGATCGCCGCACCGGCGGTGCCGCAGATACCCGTGGTGTTGGTGTAGCTCCCCAGGTAGTTGCCGATCTTCTTGATGGCACCCAGCAGATCCGGGCCCTTGCCCATCTGTCCCGGCGCCAGGGTGATGGCGTTCTGGACGGACGTGTTGATGGTCGGGATGAGCTTCTTGATCAGCGCCTTGGCCTGCTGGATGGCGTCCTGCTTCGCGACCGAGCCGGTGTCCACCAGGGCCCAGCTGCCCTGCGGCTCGTCGGGCCCGGTGTCCACCAGGGCCCAGCTGCCCTTGGGCTGCGGGGGGTCGAAGTCCGGCATGTGCATCAGCCCGGTCGGGTCGCTGTAGTTGACCGGGTTGTTGCCCGAGTAGCTGTAGCCGCTCAGCGCCTGGGGGTCGTACGGCTTGATCAGTTCGTCGGGACTGATGAACCGGCCCAGTGCCGGGTCGTACATCCGCGCGCCGAGGATCGACAGCGAGGTGCTGTCGTCCTCCGGCTTGCCGAGGAAGCCCCGGTCGAGGTCGGACGGCAGGGTGCCGCCCACGCTGCGCTGCTTGCCGAACGGGGTGTAGCGGCGGCGGATCACCGCTCCGCCCATGGCGATCAGCAGGGACGTGGACGCCTGGGCGTCGTCCGCCAGCCAGGTCAGCTTGCCGTTCGCCGAGCCGTCGCCCTCCCGCAGCGCGACCGTGGTGCCGGCCGCGGAGTACAGCCGCGTCGCCTTCACGCCCTGGCCGGCGGCCTTGTGCAGCTCATGGCCGTCCAGGTAGAGGACGTTCTCGTCGTGCGAGGTGCGCAGCAGCAGGTTGCCGGCCGGGTCGTAGACGTAGCCGGACACCTGGTCGCCGGTGGACTTGTGCACCGTGATCTGGCTGACCCGCTTCTGGGCGTCCCAGCCGATGGTGGAGCTGACGCCGTTCACCGTGCGGGTCTCCATCTGGCCCGCCGCGTTGTAGCCGAAGCTGTCGGATCCGGCCTTGGTCGCCGCGTGCGGGTGGGCCTGGCCCGCCGTGTACGTGGTGCCGTCGGCGCTGTAACCGGGGTAGCCGTACTGCTTGGTCGTCGACCCGCTCGCCGTGGTGTCCGTGACGGACATCAGGTTGCCCAGTTCGTCATAGGTGTACGACTGGTTGTACGGGTCCAGGCTGCTGCTCAGGTCGGGCGTGGCCGCGCCGGTGCAGCCGTCGGTGGCCTCGGTGGTCCACGCGTGGCCGAGCCGGTTCAGCTCGTCGTACGTGAAGCACTCGCTCTGCTTGGCCACACCGTCGGTGACACCGGTGACCTGGCCGCCCAGATCGCGCGTGAAGGTGTCGTCCTGCGCGGTGCTGGTGGTGCTGCCGCTGGTGACGGTGGTCTTGATGTTGGACAGCAGGCCGCTGCCGTCGGTGTCGTTGTAGGCGTAGGCGCGGTTCACCGTGGCGTCCGAGCCGCCGGCGCCGAACGCGCGGCCGTTGAGGCGGCCGAGACGGTCGTAGCCGATGTTCGACTGGTAGGTGGCCAGCGGCGAGGAGACCTGGGACGGCAGGCCCTGGGCCGAGTACGTCGTGGTCACCGTCTCCGCGGGCAGCTGACCGGCCGACGCGTCACCGATCTGCGGGTAGCTGACCGACGTCATGTGGTTGGCGAGGTCGTAGCCGTAGCCGAAGGTGTAGGTGCCGGCCAGGCCGGAACCGTCGTCCGGGATGACGTACTTCCGGCCCGTGATCCGGCCGCGGGCGTCGTAGCCGGTGATGCTCTCGGTGTACGCCTTGCCGTTCGCGTACGTGGTCGACGCGGCCAGCTGGCCCACACCGCCGGGGGCGGTGTCGTAGTCCAGCCTGGACAGGACGGTCGTGCCCTGCGAGAGGGTCGTCTGCCGCTGGAGGTTGTCGTACTGGTAGGTGAGCGTGGTGCCGTTGTCGGTCTGGGTGCTCTCCTTGCCGTTCTCGTCGTAGGTCGTCGAGGTCGATCCGGCGTCGGGGTCGACCGCCGAGGTCCGGTCACCGGCCCAGTTGTAGCCGTAGGTGGTGACGTTGCCCTTGGCGTCCGTGATCGTCTTCAGCTTGCCGCTGCGCGTGTACGTGTACGACGTGCTGCTCGGGCCGGTCGGCCCGTACTGGACCACCTTGGTGGTCTGGCCGAAGACGTCCGTGTAGGTGTCGCTGCGCTCGCCGGTGGCGGGGACGGTCGTGGTGTGGTCGCCGTAGTAGTACGTACGGCTGTGACCGGTCGCCTGCACCGTGCCGTTGACCAGGATCTGGGTCTGCGTGGCGCGGCCCGCCCAGTCGATGACGGGGTCGGTGTACGACGGCAGGTCGGCCACCGTCGGCAGCACCATCCCGGAGCCCGCCGCGCTGGAGTTGTAGAAGGCGGTGGAGACGCCGGTGACGTTGCCGGAGGTGTCGTAGCGGGTGGAGACCACGTCCCGGCCGGTGCCGTCCGGCGCCGTCGTCTGGGTCTCGCGGGCGCGGCCGAGGCCGTCGGAGTACGCGTAGGAGTTCACGTACGTCGTCCCGGACTGAAGGACGCTCGACGTCACCAGCGGCGGGCCGGTGACCGAGTCGGGCACCCCGTCGCTGTTGGTCGCGGTCGGGATCGTGTAGGTGAACTTCATCGACGGGCTGCCGTCGGGGTAGTTGCCGATCTCGGTCGCCTTGAACACCTGGCTGGTGCGGCCCACGGAGTCGAGGACGATCCGGGTGGTGTGGCCGTTGGCGTCGAGGATCCGGTACGGGACCCCCCACAGCCGGGAGGAGTAGGTGGTCGAGGACGCGGCGGTGCCCGGTCCGCCGCCGTCCGGGTCGGGCGTGGTGACGGTGACGCCGCTGGTCGGCCAGGTCGTGTTCGGCGAGTAGACCGTCGTGGTCTTCTGGCCCTTGCCGTCGTAGGAGGCGGTGACGCGGCCGGCGCCGTCGTAGTCGTACCGGGTCGAGCGGTGGGTGCTCGCGTCGGTGTAGACCTGCTTCTCCGTGGGGTTGCCGTCCACCAGGGCCGCGTCGTTGTTCGCGACCGACGTCGAGCCGTCGTACAGGGTGACCTTGTACGAGTCCTGGTTGGCGGAGCCGCGTGAGGCGCAGTCCGCCGCGTAGTGGCGCTCCTCGTCCTCGAAGACCATCCAGCGCTTGACGTCCGAGTTGGGGAAGTTGGCCGTGTTGTAGGCGCGGCCGTAGGTCGTGCAGCGGTTGTCGTCGACGTTGACCTCGCCCCAGTCGTTGGTGCGCAGGGGCAGACCGTAGGTGGTGCTGGTGGAGGAGGTGTCGTCGAACTCGTTGTTGACGACGTGCTCGCGCCAGCCCGTGGAGGTCAGATCGTCCGTCGTGGTCTTGCTCTCGCGCACGAAGCGGGCGTCGGGCAGGCCGTCGTAGTGGGCGGTGTCGTGGACCCAGTACTCCTGGCGGACGCGCTGGTGCGAGTTGCCGTCGCCGTCGCGCTTGGAGTACTCGAGGTTCCGGCCGGCCAGCCAGGCGGAGTCGGTCCAGGAGGTGCCGTAGCCGTCGGTGACCGAGACGCTGCGGGTGGCGGAGGAGTCCGTCTTGGAGGTGCGGTCGCCGTCCAGGCCGCGGTAGAGCCAGTAGTAGGTGGAGGCGGCGTTGGACTTGGTGCCGGAGAAGACCTCGACCTGCTGGTAGCCGCGCCAGTCGTTCCAGGTCTCGTCGGAGTCCGGGATCAGCGGGTCGTTGGTGTACCGCCAGCCGGCGCCACCGTGGTACTGGTACGTCGTGGTCATGACCGGGTCGCCGTCGGAGTTCGCGCCCTGGCCGACGCCCGGGTCCACGGAGACCTGGGTGACCAGGTACTTCTTGAACCAGCCGGTCTTGTTGGTGGAGGAGCCCTCGGGCGTCCACTTCTGCCAGAAGCAGTCCTCGGTGTTGGAGGACTCGCTGGGCAGGTTGTTGATGTCGCAGGCGTCCGGCTGGCCGTAGGTGACGCTGGTCACCGAGCCCAGGTCGCCGTAGATCTTGTTCACCCGGCGGAAGTTGAGGGTGGAGGAGCCGACCTGGTTGTCCAGCCACTCACCGTTGAAGTTGATCACCGGCAGGCGCTGGTCGGGGCCGTCGCCGTAGCCCTTGCGCTGGACGTAGTCCAGCCACAGGGTCTTGCCGACGGTGCCGTCGGGGTTCGGCAGGCCGTACTTCATCTGGTACTGCATCGCCGGGTCCCACGTGGTGCCGCCGTCGTCGCTGACGTAGGTCTTGATGTCCCACAGCATGTCGGTGCCGAAGAACGTGGGGTAGTACGTCTTGCCCGCGCAGTAGTTGTCCGCCGAGGTGCCGTCGCACATCAGGTCGGTGGGCACGTCGGGGTAGGAGTCGGGGTTGCTGGAGATGCCCGGGCAGGCCGCGGGCTCCTTGCCCAGCGGGTCGGCGTCGCTCATCCGCTCCACGCAGCGGCCCACATGGCTCAGCTCGACCTTGGCCGGCAGCAGCGCGTTCGGGATCTGGGAGGCCCAGCCGTACTCGATGCGGGTCAGGTAGCTCCCCGCGTCGTAGGCGCGGGCCTGGTCGGTGTTGATCACCGAGCGGTAGTGGTTGACGAACTTGTCGTAGAAGTAGGCGTTCTCGACCTCGTTGGGGTCGACCACGCGGTCCAGGTTCCAGCGCCAGGCCTGGGTGCAGGGCTCGGGGAACGTGGAGTGGCAGGGCTCGCCGGTGTCGTCGCCGGCCACCGGGACGGTCAGCACGGAGTGGGTCGCGTCACCGGTGCGCTCGGCGCGGCCCCAGCCGAAGTAGTAGCGCATGCCGTCCTGGCTGGAGATCACCCAGTACTCGTCGTCGGCGCCGTGGCCGCCGCTCAGGTGCTGGACGCGCCAGCCCGGGTCGTCCTGCACGTGGTAGGAGCCGGTGCCGTTGCCGTCCTGGACGAGGGCCGAGTTCACGCCGTTGAGGCTGATGACGTACTCGGCGCCGTCCGGCTCGGTGCTGGGGTTCGGGGACTGCCAGCACAGGTCGCCGACGGTGTTGTTCACGTCCTGCGAGCAGTTGCGGTAGACGCGCTGGATGTAGCCGACGTCCAGATTCCAGCCCATGCCGGCCCAGGACGCCTGGTTGTTCGTCGCCGAGGTGCGGCCGTCCACCGACTGGGAGTCGTACGTCAGCGACAGGTCCGGCGTGGTGCCGAAGGGCGCCTTCGGCAGGGTGACGGGCAGGTCGTAGGTGAAGTCGCCGGAGCCGGTCGACACGTCCCACTTGCCGGTCGGGCTGAGCGTGGAGGCCCGGTAGTCGCCCGCGTCCGAGGACGAGCCGGTGGTCAGCGTCGTCACCGTGGAGGTGGTGGCCGCCATCGCCATCATGCCGGACGACGGGGTGCTCGCCGTGGTCGCCGGGTCGGCGTCGGCGTAGACGGTCGCCGTCAGCCTGCCGGACTTCACGTCGTTGTGGACGGGCAGGTAGCGGCGGGTGTCCGGGGAGCAGCCGCGCTTCTTCGGCGTGGTGAGCGCGCACGCGGGCATCTGCACCAGGCGCAGCCGGGAGGCGAAGTCACCGCCGTAGGCGTACTTGAAGGCGTTGTAGTCGATGGTGACGCCGACCGGCCCGGGGGCGGGCTTGTGGTCCTTGCGGGTCAGGCGGAGCGCCATGCCCACGCCGCCGATCGACTTGATCGTCTTGCGGTCCAGGACCTGCACGTCGACGTCGCCGGGCGTGGAGCCGGACGGGGTGAAGTCCCGGCCGCCGGTGAGGGCGTCCTTGGCGGGCTTCTGGCCGAGGGCGAACGCCGTCTGCGGCGGCAGACCCGCGGTGCGGACCTGGGCCGCCGTCGGGGTCCGCACCGCCACCACGGCGGCCTTGGCCGCGGCGCCGCCGGCCGAGGCGTCGACGACGGCGCCCGAGGGCGACACGGCCAGGGAGTGCCCGGACCGGGCCTCAGCGAGGTGCACCCGGGCGCTCACCCCCTTGGGCCAGGTCACCTTCGGCGCCTTGGTCATGGTCGGCTCCGCCTGCTGCTCAGGCACCTTGTCGCCCTTGCGTGCCGACACGCTCACGGTCCTGTCCTTGGGCTTCGCCACGGCAACCGACGCGGCGAAGGCAGGGGCGGACAGGAGAGCGGACAACAACGCACTGGAGACCGTCACGACGAAGCCGCGTCTGTACGACGCAGGTATCACAACGCCCCACCCATCTGGCCGAAAATCGACCCCAAAACGGTCAAAAAGAGCGTGCCGCGACACGAAGGCATCACAAGGCCGACGCATAGCGATCACGCGTAGGCGGGAGACTAACCAGATCTTTAATCGCGCCAATACCGGGCAAAGTGGATCGCTATCCACCAAATTCCAGGGCCGCTTGAGGGAAGCTTTGCGCTGCCATGACCAACGGAACATTCGATTCCGTCGTCTCTACCGCAATCGATTCCCAGGTGCTTTAATTACCGGCCAGCAATCCAGCCAACTCGGACATTGGCGCTTTTTCTTTTCTCACCCAGGGGGCTTCCGTCACCATGCTCGATCGCAGACGCTTTCTGCGCACAGGAGGCGCCATCGCCGGCGCGGCGGCCGTTCCCCTCGTCGCCGTCGGCGCCGCCGAGGCCGTCTCGCACGCCCGGCGGACCTCCGCCCGGCAGGACGACGCCACGCCCGGCTCGGTCACCGCGAGCAAGCGGTTCGACCTGACCGACCCGTCCGACATGCTGCTGCGCGAAGTGCAGTTGACCGGCACCCGGGTGCTCCAGTCCTTCGCCTTCGACAACACCCGCGGGCATCTCTTCATCGTGCAGCTGGTCGACGGCGGAATCCCGCTCCCCGGAGAGACGCAGACGTACTCGGGCGCCGACCGCGAGGCCAACGGCGACCTCGTGCTGACCCGGCTGGACCTCTCCGGGAACATTCTCGGCTCGATGTATCTGCGCGGATTCGGACACGGCGTGCAGATAGGCGTCGAATCCACCGCGTCCGGCTCGTATCTGTGGACCGAGACGCACAGCGTCCGCTCCGCGAACACCGATGGCACCTACACCGGCTGGGGCGACCGGCTCGCCCGGTTCAAGTTCGCCAACGGCACGTTGCTCACCGCGGACTCCCCCGCGCTCACCCCGTACACGCTGGAGAGCGGAGTCGACCGCACCACCTGCACCATCGACCCGGTCAACAACCGGCTCGCGGTCCGCTGCCGGGTCAACGGCGCCTTCCGCTTCCGGCTTTACGACCTCGCCGCCTTCAAGTCGGGCGGCCGGACCACCCTCGCCGACGTCGCCCAGCCCGCCGACCTGCAACCCGGATACACCGACGTCTTCCAGGGGTTCGCCAGTTACGGCAGCTACCTCTACTTGCTGGCCGGTTCCGCCTACGGCAGCAACGGATCGGTCTCGCCGGACGGCAACACGTTCATCACCACCGTGGACTGGAACACCGGTTCGGTCGTGGAGCAGAAGCTCACCAAGGCCGCCTACTCCCTGCTCTACCGGGAGCCCGAGGGCATGGCCATCCAGATCCCCGACCCCGCCAACCCGTCGGCGGTGCGGCTGTGCAGCGGCTTCGCGTCGTACACCTCGGACACCGACCAGAGCAAGCGGGCCAGCATTTACTACAAGGACGCGCTGATCTGATACCAAGGCGTACGGCCCGGGCGGGCCGGAGGTGAGCTCCGGGTGTGCCGGGTGAGCTCCGGGTGAGCCGGGGTGAGCCTTGCCACACCCGCGCTGACCAGCGGCGGACGGAGTGGGGTAAGAACATCACACCGGTCGCGTTGGGGTACGCTTAAATCAACGTTAACCTGGCACTTCTTGTGCCTTCTCGCGTCCGCGTCCCGCAGGCCAGCCAGCGGGGCGCGGTTGCGTCTGACCGACAGTCCAGGAGCCCCAAGCATGCCCCTCGCGAATGGAAGCGCTTCGCCGAAAATAAGCGTGGTTGTCCCTGTTTATAAAGTTCAGGGGTATCTGCGCGCGTGCTTGGATTCCATCCTCTCCCAGTCCTTCGAGGACTTCGAGATCGTCGCCATCGACGACCACTCCCCCGATGCCTGCGGCCGCATACTCGACGAGTACGCCGCCCTCGATAACCGGGTCATACCGGTGCACTTCGAGGAGAACCGGGGCATCGGCAAGGCCCGTGACGCCGGTGCGCTGAAGGCCCGCGGCGAGTACATCCTGTTCCTGGACAGCGACGACACCCTCGCCGAGGGCGCGCTCCAGGCGATCGCCGAGCGCCTCGAAGTGACCGGCAACCCGGACATCCTGCTCCTCAACCACGTCCGCACCTACTGGACCAACCGCGTCCAGGCGAGCGCGGCCGGCGAGATGCTCGCCGCCGCCGGCACGGACGTCTTCACGGCGCTGGAGCGGCCCGAGTACCTCGGGATGTTCGCCGTGGTGTGGAACCGCGCCTACCGCCGCGAGTTCTACGTCGACCAGCACAACTTCACCTTCACCGACGGCATCTACGAAGACGCGCTCATGGTCTACAAGACCATGCTGACCGCGGAGCGCATCGCCGCCACCGACCACGTCTGCGTCGAGTACCGCCAGCGCCGCCAGGGCAACTCCATGCGGACGCCGGGCCGCAAGCACTTCGGCATCTTCGAGCAGTACGCCCGTCTCTTCGAGTTCCTCGACGAGCGCCCCCACCTGGAGCCGGTGCGGGCCCTGCTGTTCGAGCGCGCGGCCAGCCACTACCTGTTCACCCTGGCCCGTGAGGACCGCATCGTCCCCAAGGACCGCGCGGAGTTCTTCAAGCTGGCGGCCGCCAACTACAAGCGCTACAAGCCGAAGGGCTTCGTGCTGCCGGAGGGCTCGCAGGGCGTCCGGTTCCAGCTGCTGGAGCGCGGCTCCTACACCGCGTACGCGGCGGTGACGGCCGCCGGCAACACCCGCCGCCAGGTGATCAAGCGGGCCACCAAGGTCAAGACCAAGATCGGCAAGGCGGCCTACAACCGCCTGTACCAGCTGCACCTGCGCCGCCCGGTCGACGAGAACCTCGCGGTCTACGCGGCCTACTGGAACCGCGGTGTCGCCTGCAACCCCGCGGCCATCTACCACAAGGCCAAGGAACTCGCCCCGAACGTCCACGGCGTGTGGATCGTGAAGCGCGACGCGGTGGACACCATCCCGGCGGGCGTCGACTACGTGGTGGCGAACTCGCCCCGCTACTGGGAGGTCATGGCGCGCGCCAAGTACCTCGTCAACAACGTCAACTTCCCGAACAACTTCGTGAAGCGCCCGGAGCAGGTCCACCTCCAGACCCACCACGGCACCCCGCTGAAGCAGATGGGCATCGACCAGCAGCGCTACCCCGCCGCGGCGAAGGGCATGAGCTTCGGCAAGATGCTGGAGCGAGCCGACAAGTGGGACCTCAGCCTGACCTCCAACCAGCACTCCACGGAGATCTGGGAGCGGGTGTACCCCTGCGCCTTCGAGGCGGTCGAGTACGGCTACCCGCGCAACGACGTCTACTTCCGCGCCACCGGCGACGACGTCCTGCGGATCCGCCGTGAACTGGGCATCGAGGACGGCAAGAAGGCCATCCTCTACTGCCCGACCGTGCGCGACTACCAGAAGGGCTACGTCCCCCGGATCGACCTGGAGCGGTTCTGCCGGGAACTCGGCCCGGACTACGTCGTCCTGGTCCGCACCCACTACTTCTACGGCGCCGACCCGCGGCTGGCCGTGCTCCAGGAGCGGGGCCTGATCAAGGACGTGTCGCGCTACCCGGTGGTGGAGGACCTCTGCCTGGCCGCCGACGCGCTGATCACGGACTACTCCTCGATCATGTTCGACTACGCCTGCCTCGACCGCCCGATCGTCACCTACGCCGACGACTGGGAGGTCTACCGCAAGGCCCGCGGTGTCTACTTCGACATCCTCTCCGGCAAGCCGGGCGAGACCCCGGGCGCGACCGCGACCACCGAGGACGAGCTGATCGAGGTCTTCCGTTCCGGCGCCTGGCAGAGCGACCGGGCCGCGGAGCTGCGGTCCGCGTTCCGTGAGCGGTTCGTGCAGTTCGACGACGGCAACGCCGCCGAGCGCGTCGTACGGCGGCTGTTCCTCGGCCAGGAGCCCACCCCCGAGGTGCTGCCCCTGGACGAGCGCACCCCGGCGCCCTCGCCGGCCGCCATCGCCGCCGCGCACATCCCGCTTCAGCCGACCGGTGAGCGCGGTCTCATCGGCGCCTGAGACATGCAGAACGAGAGAGACGAGCACCACATGGTTCCCCGCCCCGCCGTGACGAAGGCCGTCATCCCGGCGGCGGGCCTCGGCACCCGGTTCCTGCCGGCCACCAAGGCCACGCCCAAGGAGATGCTGCCGGTCGTCGACAAGCCGGCGATCCAGTACGTGGTCGAGGAGGCCGTGTCGGCGGGGCTCGACGACGTCCTGATGGTCACCGGGCGCAACAAGCGCCCGCTGGAGGACCACTTCGACCGCAACTACGAGCTGGAGTCGGCGCTCGAGAAGAAGGGCGACGCGGAACGGCTCGCCAAGGTGCGGGAGTCCAG